>CAUTTN010000082.1:0-8089 GCA_963541225.1 uncultured Treponema sp. | reverse complement strand
AGTTTGCCTTTCGGCAAACTCCGGCACATAAAGTTTTGCCGCACATCCTGTGCGGGATTAATCCGTCGCAACATTGCGACCTCCGTGTCCGTTCCGAATCGGGACATCCTTATCCGATTTTGAGTTTCGAGTTTTAGGCGGTGTGCGTACTGCCTAAAACATCGCAAGAATGGAACCTATGCCGGCAAAGTGCAAAACTCACATTATTTTATGTCTTGAGAGTTGAAAAAAACTGCCGATTTATATATAAAGAGGATTGTATGGAAACACAAGTATTAAATATCATTGATACACAGACAGATGAGCAAAATGGAAATTTTTCAAATACGGAATTTAAAATAAGCAATTTTGAAGGGCCTTTAGACCTTTTACTTCTTTTAATAAAAAAGAACGAAGTCAATATTTATGACATTCCGATAGCCGATATTACCGAACAATATTTGCAATATTTGGATTATGCAATTTCGCCCGAATTGGATAACCTCGTAGACTTTTATGCAATGGCGGCAGATTTAATATATATAAAAAGCAGAATGCTTTTACCGGTTGAAGTAGACATTGAAGACGGCGATATAGAAGACCCTCGTTCGGAACTTGTAGAAAAACTAATAGAGTATCAAAAATACAAAAAACTTTCGGAATTGATGGAACAAAAAGAAAATGAAGCGGAATGGTTTTTTGAAAGAAAGAAAATTCAACATGCCCTCCCTTTCGGCGAAGAAGAATTATGGGAACGCGTAGACACTTGGGAGCTTTTAAAAACTTTTTCGCAATTAATGTCCAATTATAAAACGGAACACATTTTGGATTTATATGAAGAAGTTTCCGTAAACGAGAAAATAACTTTGATGAACGAGCTTTTGGAAACAAAAGGAGAATGTATGTTTACCGATTTAATCGTGAGAAAAGGAAACCTTTTGGACATCGTTTGTGCATTTATGGCAATTTTGGAAGCGGTAAAATTTAAAATGGCAAGTATTTGGCAAAACCGAATGTTCGGCGACATTAAAATAAAGGCTTGGGAGCAACCTGATGATTCAAGAATATAATTTGGAAAAAGAAACCGCCCTTATAGAAGCCGTATTGTATCTTGAAGGAGAGCCGTTAACGGATGAGGCTTTATGTAAAATTTCCGGTCTTTCTCCTGAAATTCTTAAAGAAACAATCTGCAATATTCAGGAAATTTATTCGTCTGCACAAAGCGGAATCGAATTGGTAAAAATAATGGGCGGCTGGACAATAATGCCGAAAAAAGAACTTTGGGATCACCTGAAAGACCGTTACGGAAAAAAGAACGAAAACAGATTATCAAGGGCGGCTATGGAAACCCTTTCGATTATAGCCTATTCTCAACCCGTTACCCGTGCGGAAATCGAAGCTATACGCGGTGTTTCTGCCGATAATATGATAAGACTTCTTATCGAAAAAAATTTAATTAAAGAAGTCGGAAAAAAAGATATACCCGGTAAACCTTCAATGTTCGGAACAACAAAAGAGTTTTTAAAGATATTCAGGTTAAACAGCATATCCGACCTGCCGAAACTTGATGAAACAGAAAGCGAACGATTTGAACTTGCAAGATAAATATGAATAACCAAATCAATAACTCTAAAGAAATAAGATTGCAAGTATATCTTGCAAAATGCGGAATAGCTTCAAGACGGGCTTCCGAAAAATTAATTGAAGCTGGACGTATTACCGTCAATGGAAACATTATAACGGAATTAGGAACAAAGGTTACCGGCAGCGAAATAATTTGCTTTGACGGAAAACAGATCTTTCCGGAACCCGAAAAAAGATATATTCTTTTAAATAAGCCCGAAGGTTATGTATGTACCCTTTCCGACGAAAAAGACCGTCCCACCGCCGCCTCGCTTTTAAAAAAAGATTACAAAGAAAGACTTTATAACATCGGAAGACTCGATATGTTATCCTCAGGTGCTATACTGTTTACAAATGACGGCGGTTTTTCCCGGACTGTAGAACATCCGTCTTCCTGCATAGAAAAAGAATATGAAGTAACTACAATTTACGAATTTTCCGATGAGGTTTTAAAACGTTTTGTTAAAGGTGTACGGGTTGAAGGCGTTTTTTATAAAGCCGTTTCTGCAGAAAGAATTTCAAAAAATAAAATGCGGATAATCTTGGCAGAAGGAAAAAACAGAGAAATAAGACGCGTATTAAAATTCTTTAATGTAAAGATAAAAAAACTTGTACGCATAAGAATCGGAAGTATTTACTTGAACGATCTTCCTTCAGGCGGATACCGCAATTTAACCGAAGAAGAAATCCAAAGTTTCTACAAAAAAAGTCGGGTATCGGATTATCTGTAATTAACATTTTTAAAATATTCCAAACCAATTTGTATCTTCCTTAAATTTAGTTTGCAGCATTTTTAATAAGCCGTTTACATATAAAGGTTTATTAAAAACTCGTCCGCTAATATTTAATTTCAGGTTTGTAAATAATTTTTTTAAATTACTAGACTTTTTACAATTACCGTGATAAATTATGCCTTATGAAACAAAAAAATATTTTTAGAAGATACATTGCAGTAAGTATTTTTATTGCTTTAACCGTGTTTTTTACCGGCTGCAAAAAGAGCGGGGCATTTAAAGAAAATGCTATGGACGATATTGAAAGTATAAGTTATTCGGTTTTAAAAAGACTTGAACCTATTACTATTATTTTTAAAGACGATGTAAAATATCCCGAAAACATAGAAAAAGCTTTTAAACTTAATCCGGCTGTAAAAGGGAAGTGGGAGCTTTCTGCATCAAATCAGGTGTCGTTTCTTCCTGAAGAACCTTATGATTTTAAAACGGAACTTATCTTAAATGCAGATGTAGGTCTTTTACAAGAAAATAAAGCAAATACTAAGGGGCTTATAAAAACTTTTTCAATTTCTCAACCCGAATTTAATCTTATATCTTCCAATTTATTTCCCGATGAAAAACGCGACAATTTTTTTATATTTGAAGGTATCGGAGAAACGGATATTCCGATGACTGAAGAAGATGTAAAAAAAATATTATCGGCATATCTTGAATCCGATTCAAATAAAACACCTGTAAATTGTATTGTAAGTCAGGGGTCTTCCTCCTATACTTATAAAATTTTAATTAAAGACATAAAACGAAAAAAATCTTTTCAAAACCTTGTAATAGAATGGAAGTTGGAATATGCGGAAAATGCAGGCGGTTCAAAGTCTTTTAATGTTGCTCCGGAATCCGTTTTTCAGGTTACGGCATTTAATAAAGAATCCGACAGTGTGGTTGAAATTAGTTTTTCGGACGCTATTGATCCGGCTCAGGATTTACGCGGATTTATAAAAATTTTTTCCGATACCAAATTTTTCTTTAATCATTCTGTAGACGGTCATAAACTCAAAATCTTTTGCCAAAATTCTACTTGGGCTGATGATACAAAAATCGAAATATTAAAAGGTATAAAAAATATAAAAGGAAAGACATTAAAAGATAATGCTTCCTTTTCTATAAAAATTGCGTGGGAAAAGCCTGAGATTTTTTTTACGAAAGGCGGCAATATTATTCCTTCAAAAAATGACGCAAGGATTTTAGTTTCTACAAAAAATATTAAGGGTTTAAGTATAGAAGCTTTTCACATTTACGATAAGAATATGCTGCAATTTTTACAGGTGAATAATCTTTCGGGAAATAGTCAGCTCAACAGGGTAGGAGATCCGGTTTGGCGGCAAAGTTTTGATTTTGATTGGGACGTTTCTATGAAAAATAGATATGTTGTAAGAGAGCTTGATCTTAATCGGCTTATAAAAAAATTCCCGGGCGGTATGCTTGAGCTTAGAATAGGTTTTGCAAAAAAACATAGCATGTATGAACCGCCTTCAAAATTATATGATTTTTCCAATCTTCCTTTTCCGAAAGATATTACGGAATTGGAAGATTTTAAAACCGTAGAAGACGATTATTGGGAATCGGCAGAACTTACGGAAGATCAGCGTTATGATTTTTGGAATCAGCGCAATAATCCTTCTCATCCTGCTTATTATATTCCGTCTTATAACCGAAACTGTGTTGTCTCTAAAAATGTTATTGTTTCGGATATAGGTCTTTCTGTAAAAAAAGATAGAGACAATAATTTGTATATTGCAGCGGCAGATATAATTTCCGGCAAACCGATTAGCGGAGCGGATGTAAAACTTTTTAGTTTTTCTCAAAAAGAACTTGAATCGGGCAAAACGGATGCTCAAGGTCTTTTAATGCTTAAGAATGAAAAAAAAGCATATTTTGTTCAGGCTGAAAAAAACGGTATGTACAACAGGATTGTTATAACCGATTATGGAACTCTTTCTACAAGTCATTTTGATGTAGCCGGTGAAAGAGCCGAAAAAGGCATAAAGGGTTATATTTACGGAGAACGGGGGATTTGGCGGCCCGGCGATAATATTCATCTTGTTTTTATTTTACAGGATTTGGAAAAAACATTACCTAAAGACTTTCCTATAAATTTTACGCTTGAAGATCCTTTAGGAAAAAAAAGCGATTATAAAGTTTTTACATCTTCGGTTGACGGCTTTTATAAAATAGACACAAAAACCGCTGCCGATTCAAAAACGGGCAACTGGACTGCAAGAGTGAATGCCGGAGGAAAGACTTGGAGTAAAACAATTAAGGTCGAAACTATAGTTCCCAACAGACTTTTTGTAAATTTAAAAACCGGCGGCAATTATTTAACCGAAGGTAATAATTACGTAACGTTGAATGGGCAATGGCTGCACGGTGCCAAAGCTTCAGGGCTTAAAGCCGATATTACCGCCCGTTTTATTTTGGATAGGAATCCTTTTGAAAAATACAAAAATTATAATTTTATAAATCCGGAAATAAGAGTTAAGACCGATCAAAATGAAATTTGGGACGGCTATCTTGATTCGGACGGAAATGCGGAAATAAATATTGACCTTGACACAGGTTCGGAAGCTCCCGGAAAACTTAAAGCCGTTTTTGAAACCAGAATATACGAACCTTCCGGAGCTTTTTCAAGTGAAAATAGGGTTTTAAACTACTCGCCTTATACAAGATATGCAGGCATGGAAATTCCTAAAAGCGATGACATTTATAGAGATATGCTTTATACAAACCGTGAGCAAAATCTTAAATTCGCTGTTTTGGATCCTGACGGAAATCTTGTAAAACAAAGTATCGATTTAACCGTAAAACTTTATAAACTTGAATGGTTTTGGTGGTGGGAAGCCGACGATGACAGTGCAAATTATACAACTTCTCGGAATACAAGGCTTATAAAAAGCTGGAATATTAAAACGGAAGGCGGTAAAGCAGAGCATAAAATTAAAATAGATGACGGAGAATGGGGCAGGTATTTAATTGCCGTTTATGATAAAGACGGCGGACATAGTAGTGCCCAAATTGTCTACTTTGATTGGGAAGGTTGGGCAAACCGTAAAACAAGCAATGATGACAGTGCAAGTATGTTAATGGTCAACTCCGGTAAAACAAAATATTATGCCGATGAAACTGCCGAAGTAACTTTTCCTTGTTATGAAGGAGCTAAAGCTCTTATAACCGTAGAAAAAAACGGAAAAGTTCTAAAACAAGAATGGATAACAACTACAGGAAATATTTGTTCATATAAAATCAAATTACAGCCTTCTATGGCTCCGAATATTTATGTTCATGTAAGTCTTATTCAAGAACATGCCCAGACAAAAAACAGTTTGCCTTTGCGTATGTACGGTATAACTCCCGTAATGATTGAAAATAAAAATTCCAGAATAAATCCGGTGATAAAAGCTGCGGAAGCCTTTGAACCTAACAGTAAAGCTCAATTTACAATAAGCGAAGAAAAGGGTAGGGCGATGACATATACCGTTGCCGTTGTAGATGAAGGCTTATTGGGATTAACGGCATTTTCGACCGCCGATCCTTGGAATACTTTTTATAAAAAAGAATCCTCTCAACTTCTCTCTTGGGATATTTATGACAGCGTTATCGGAGCCTCAAACAGAAAAATCGAATCTCTTTTGACTGTAGGCGGCGGCGGCGGAGTAGACAGAAGCGGCGGAAAAAATGCAGAAAGATTTAAACCTGTGGTCTTCTTTTTCGGTCCTTATGAGTTAAAGGCAAACGAAAAAAAACAAATCGAATTCGATATGCCTCAATACATCGGTGCCGTAAGAATAATGACGATTGCAGGAAAAGACGGGGCGTACGGCATTTCCGAAAAAAGCGTAAAAGTAAAAAGCGATCTTATAGTAATGCCTACATTACCGCGTACTATTGGTGTAGACGAAACTATACAAATTCCCGTAACCGTATTTAACGGAACCTCTTCGGAAAAAAATGCTTCCGTTTCTTTAAAATCGAAAGGGTCTATCCAAATTTCGGATGAAAAAAAGATAAAAGTTCCTGCAAACGGAGATTCTTCCGTAATTTTTGAAATAAAGACAAATAAACCGGGTATTGCCGAATTCGGTTTTGAAGCCTCTGCTTCCGGCATTACAAAAAAAGCAAAGGCATTTACGGAAATCGATGTGCTTTCACGCGGAACTCCGTACACTGCAATCGAAAATGTAAATGTTTCATCAGGCAAAAATTGGTCAAAAATAATTAAGATAAACGGAGAAGCCGGTACAAAACAGCTTAAAGTGGAGATTTCGCAATTTCCTGCACTCGGTCTTGAAAACAGAATCGCATATCTTCTTCAATATCCTTACGGCTGTATAGAGCAGATAACGTCCAGAGGGTTCCCGCAAATTTATCTTCCGCAAATGGTAAATTTAGATTCTTCGGATATCGAAAAAACAAAGACCAACGTAAATTCGGTTTTGGAAAGATATCCTTCTTATCAGCTTAGATCGGGAGCTTTTTCATATTGGCCGGGCGGCGGTTATGAAAATTCTTGGGCTACCAACTATGCAGGTCATTTTATGGTTGAAGCAAAGAAAGCAGGATATGAAGTAAACGATTCCGTTTATAATGCTTGGTTTAATTATCAGACGGAAAAAGCCGTGAATTGGGCTTCTTCTTACGAAGATAGTATAGAGGATCAAGCCTATAGGCTTTATACTCTTGCCCTTGCAGGAAAACCCGAAATCGGAGCGATGAATAGGCTTAAAACTACCGAAGCAAATCTGAACCATGTTTCAACTGCCTTTCTTGCAAATGCCTATGCTCTTGCAGGGCATTTAAAAACTGCCAAAATATTACTTGAAAAAGTAACGGTTCCTGCTTCGGCTTATAGACATACGGGAAGGAATTTTTCTTCGGATATAAGAGATTTAGCCGTAATCTTAAATGCCTATACAACATGCGGTATACAAGACAAAGCTGCCCCTATCGTAAGAAAGCTCGCAGCCGTATCATCAAGTCCGGTATGGCTTTCAACACAGGAAACTGCATGGTTATTGTTTTCGCTTTCTCCTCATTATGCTTTCGATAAAACAAAAAAAGTAGAATTTGAAATTCAAACCGAAACGCATATAATAAAGGATAGTCTTTTAAGTGCATCAAAAATATATCAAATTCCTATTAATGATGAAGAAAATGTAAAGAAAATAGAAATCCGTAATACCGGAAAAATTCCTCTTTACGCAGCAATTACAACACAGGGCAGATTAAAACCGGGTGATGAAAGTTCTCAAAGCGGAAATCTGGATATCCGTGTTCAATATATAAATTCGGAAGGCGAAAATATTTCACCGGAGGATTTAAAACTCGGCGATAGGTTTAAAATAAAAGTTACCGTAAGCAATAATACAATAAATGATGTAGATAATATTGCTCTTTCAATGCCTGTTCCTACAGGTTGGGAAATTACCAATCCGCGTATAGGTTTATCCGATGATGATGAACCGCAAAATTATGAATATCAGGATTTACGCGATACACATGTTTATACTCATTTTAATCTGCGAGAACATTCTGCCGAAACTTTAGAGTTTGCAGGTACTGTAACTTACGGAGGTTCATATTATCTTCCTGCAATTACTGCCGAGGCTATGTATGATGACGCTTATAAAGCCGTACTACGGGGACAAACAATAAATGCAAAGCGGAAAGAAAATTAATGTAAAAACTTATTATAAATATAT
>CAUTTN010000081.1:0-8121 GCA_963541225.1 uncultured Treponema sp. | reverse complement strand
CGTCGGGGTTGTTGATTTTCATCGTTTGATTATCTAAATCATCTTCAGATTAATCTATAGAAACTCCGTAAAAATTTAATTATGAATTTAATATCCCAAATGGTAGACTGTATATTTTTTATTTTAATTAAGTTAGCCGACTAAGACAATTGACAAAAAATATATAAATTGTTATACTCTGCTTATCATTTAAGAATTAATTTAAGGAGATTATAAATGAAAAAGATTTGTTTAAGTGTTTTACTGTTTATCTTTGCAGTAAACATATTTGCAATGGGCGGTCAAGAAGACACATCCTCAAAAAGCGGCAGCTCTCTTGTAAAAATTGAGAATTTTAATCACACAACAGAGTATTCAAAGGTTCCGGAAAGGATTATTTCTTTATCGGCAGGAGAAGCCGAAATGCTTGCAGCACTTGGTCTTGAAGATAAAATAATTGCCGTCGGATTGGGACATAATACCATTAATGATATTATGCCTGAGTATAGGGATAAGATTAAAAATAAACCGATGTTAAAAGAGGTAAGTTTGGAATATCTTTTATCGCTTGCTCCCGATTTTATTGTTACTACATCTTATCCTTTTAACCTGCCCGCAATGGGAAATTATGCGGATTACGTAAATAACAATGTAAAACTATATGTTACAGAAGGCACCTATGTAAAAAATTGTACACTTCAAAACACATATAATGATATAATGAATATCGGAAAAATTTTTAAAATTGAAAAAAGAGCTTCTGCTTTAATAGAAAAAATGAAGCAAAGGGAAAAAGCCGTTACCGAAAAATTAAAAAATGTTAAACCTGTACGTTGTTTTGTTTTTGATAGCAATGCTAATGATAAATATTTTAGTGCGGGAGGAACGGGGCTTTACAATTCGCTTTTAAAACTTGCAGGAGGAAAAAACATTTTTGATGATCTTGATAAACAATGGGGTTCTGTTGTCATTGAAGAAATTATAGCACGAAATCCGGATGTTATACTTATAGATGCATATGAAATTTCCGAGAGCGGAACCCATACTAAAGACGATGGACAGGTAAAAATGGACTTTTTAAAAAGTAAAAAAGAATTATCAGGCATTTCAGCCATTAAAAATAACAAATTTATTATTGTACCCTTAATTCAACTTTTTCCGGGTCTACAAAATTTAAATGCCTTAGAAACAATTGCAAAAGGACTACATCCTGAACTTTTTAAATAACATAGAAATAGATTATAATAAAATTTGGAAAGAATCCCATTGTTTTGCCCTTTCTGCACAAGATAAGGAAAAAACAAAGAACATGAGCAAAAATGAGGCTGCATCTTATGCGGCTTCTGCCCATGTTTGGGAAGACGGAAAAATAAGAGCTAAGGGCATAAAAGTTAAACCTGACGAAACTGTCCTGGAAATTGGATCAGGTCCCGGAATAATTAGTTTTGAGCTTGCGGCAAAGGCAAAACATTTAACTGCAATAGAACCTTCATTGGGGATGATCGAATTTTTTAAAGATGAAGCCGAAAAACGGAATATTAAAAACACGGATACAATTCAAAGTTTTTGGGAAGATTACAAAATCGAAAAAAAATATGATGTAGTTGTTTCTTCTCTTTCCCTTATAACCGATGATATCTTTTTATTTTTAAAAAAGATGGATGAGGCAGCTAAAAGACGTGTTTACATTCATTGGTTTGCAAGTGAAAGTACTTGGGAAAAACAGGGAAGACTTGTTTCCGAAATTACAGGGCAGCCTAACTCCGTCCGTCTTCCTAAAATAAATATTGTATTTAATATTTTATATGGAATGAATATTTTTCCTGAAATCCGCCTTCTTAACAGCACCTCGTTTAACAGGATATATGATTCAAAAGATGAAGCTCTTAAAGCTTTAAAAAAAATATATTCGGTTAATACGGATAAATACGACAAAGAACTTTCAGATTACATTGAAAGAGATTATGAATATAAAGATTCAAAATACATCTATTACGATAAGACAAAATTTGCAGAACTTATGTGGAAAAAAGATTTTTAGAAAGCTATCTTTTAAGCCTTATGTAATAGCCCTCTTATATCTGACATACGGATTACCGCATTCATCGGTATTAATATCAGCTTCAATGCGGAATACGTTTGCAAAAACTTCAGGTGTATAAATCTCTTTAGGTGTTCCGGATCTTACTATTTTTCCTTTATTCAAGACAAAAATATAATCACAAAAATGTGCAGCAAGATTTAATTCGTGGAAAACTGCCAATACCGTCTTATTTAATTTTTTTATAATATCCATCAATGCCCATTGATAATGAACATCAAGATGATTTGTCGGTTCGTCTAATATTAAGATTTCCGCTTCTTGTGCAAGGGAACGGGCTATAAAAACTCTTTGTTTTTCACCTCCCGACAGAGTAGAAAAATTTCTATTTGCATATTCTTCCATTCCGACAAATTTAAGAGCGTTGTATGCTATTTGCTTATCTTCTCTTGTATTGTTTTCAAAAAATTTTCTATAAGGAGAACGCCCCATTAAAACCATTTCTATTACCTTATATTCAAAGTCTGATAAACTTTCCTGCTTCATTACGGTTATGTGCCGAGCCGATTCTTTATAAGAAAAGTGTTCTATTGGTTTGCCGTTTATAAAAACCGTATCTTTTTTAGGCAACAGAGCCCTATATATGTGTTTGAGTAATGTTGTTTTTCCGCTGCCGTTAGGTCCTATTAAGCCAACAGTTTGACCTTCTTCTACCGTCAAAGAAACAGAATCCAATATTTTATAATCCGGAATTTCAAAATTTAAATTACATATTTCAATTTTTGTATTTGCTTTCATATTTTTTATTTCATTTGACGTTTTAAAAGCCAAATAAAAAACGGACCTCCGCATAAAGAAGTAAAAATCCCTATAGGAACCTCTTGGGGGGCAAGTACGGTTCTTGCAAGGATATCCATCCAAATTAAAAATAAACCGCCCATTAAAAAACAAAGAGGGAATAGTTTTCGATGATCCGATCCTATTAACAATCGAATTATGTGAGGAATTACAAAACCTACAAAACCGATAATTCCACACGACGAAACTAAAATCCCCGTTATAAGGGCTGTAAGAATTATTGTAGTTTTTTTTATCTTGTGTATATTAACTCCGAGACTTATTGCAGTTTCATCTCCCAATGAAATAACATTGAAAGCTCCCGATAAAAATAAAAAAATTAATGAACAGATTAGAACGCCGATAGTCGGAACAAATAGATTATCCCATCGTGCACCTGCTAAACTTCCCATCATCCATGATAGGAGTCCTTTAATTATTCTATCTGAAGGGGATAAGATCATAAATAATTGTGTAAAGGCTCCTAAGACTATGGAAACAGCAATGCCTGCAAGGACCAATCTTGTCGAAGAGGAAGAGCGACCTGATGCCCCGAGACCGTAAACAAAAATTAATGATACAAGAGCACCGCCAAAAGCAAATAGGGGAAGACCCCATTGAAGTAAAGCAATAGGAAGACCTAAAAAAAATGCAAAACTGACGGCTGCGGATGCCCCGCTTGAAATACCTAAAATATATGGATCTGCCAATACGTTTTGCGTTATAGACTGCATGGCAGCTCCGCATATTGCAAGACCTCCGCCGGCGGCAATTGCCAAAAGTGCACGGGGAAGCCGTAAATTCCATACAATAAAAATTGACGAATTTTTTAACTCTGAATCTTTTATTCCGAATAATTTCAGTTTAAAAACATCGACAATATCTTTAAACGATAAATCTGCAGAACCTAAAAGAGCTCCTGCACCTATACTTAAAATTATGCAGATACACATGCCGATTAAAAAAATATAAAACCTACTAAACTCTTTTTCTTGCGACTTATCCATAATTTAATAAACCTAAATTGTTATAACTAACAAACAAATTAATCATATCAAAAAAATATTTTCTTGTCAAGCAAATTTTATAAACCTTTTCAATGTCTTCAGCATAAAAAACTAGCCGGATTTTTAAAGGCTCCCTTTGGTCAGACTATATTTTATGAAGCTGTATTTTTTCATGATGACACCTTACAACTTTATTCCTAATATTTAAGTCTTGTTATTCGGTCTTTGTTGTATTATAATGCTATAGTTTTTTTATTCGTGCGGAGAGTTTAATACCTGACGTTTTACGTCTACGCTTCTTGCGTCGTAACAAAGGGTATTAAAGCCGACTGCAACCACCTTATAGAACATACAGTGCGAAACATTGAGCAATGTACCCGATGTTCTGCGTCGGGGTTATATTTAAAGGTGCCCTAAATTCTCGGCTACGGATAATAAGGAGAGCAAAAACTATGAAAGATAAAAGTCAGGAGAAGTTATTAAATTTTTTTAAAAAAAATATTGATTTTATAATAGCCTTTTTCGGTGTATTTGCATTTTTTGTTATTTTCAGCTTTTTTAAACCCGGTAAAAATATAGAAAGCAGTATCTACGATTTGCTTTTAAAAATAAAGCCGGAAGTAGAAGAGAGGAACGATATATTACTTCTTAACATAGATGACTTTTCAATAGAACAAGTAGGCTCATGGCCTTGGTCTAGGGACATCCTTGCAGACGTACTAATCAGATTAAAAGAGGCGGGAGGAAAAACAGCCGTTTTCGATATTGAATATCTATCGGCAGGCAGAGCCGGTGCCAACATCGATTATGTGGAAAACGAACTTCCAAAAGAATACAACTCCGTTAAAGACGAATTAAATGAATATATAGGCGAATTTACAAATGCGTTGGAATCCAAGAATATCCCTTTAAATGAAGCCGGTACAGTAGGAAAAGAAATGTCTTCCTATTTTGATAGCAGAATAAACATGCTTTCAAAATCGATTAAGGAAAATGTTTTTAGAGATAATGATATTTATATGGGTAATGCAGTCCGTTTTTTTGAAAATGCTTTTTTAACGATAAATGCCGTAGAAATTAATTTAAATGCAGATGGAGATGGTGTAAAAAAATTTGCTTACGATAATCTTCTTTTTGATAATGTTGAAGACAATAAAAATCTTCTTAGAGCAGAAACTTTAAATAACAGAAAAACCGGCTCGGAAGATTATGGAATGGCTCCGGCAATTATGCCTATTTTGCGTTATGCAAAAGGAGCAGGGTTTCCCAATGTGGTAATAGACTCCGACGGTGTAAGAAGGCGGATTTCTCTTTTAACGGAATACAATGGAAAATATATCGGGCAACTTGTCTTTAGCCCTATTTTAAATATTTTGGAACCGGAAAAAATAATACGCAAAAACAATAAACTTATTTTAAAAAATGCAAAAAATCCTAAAGATTTAACCCGGCGTAAAAATATTATAATTCCTTTGGATAGCAATGGAAACCTTTTGATAAATTGGCTTAAAAAACGTTTTACGGATTCCGAAAACCCCGAAAACGGCAGTTTTAAAAGTCTATCGGTTTATGCTCTTACCTACGCCGATACTTTGGAAAAAAATCTGGTAAACATTTTAGATTCTATACATGCTTTACAGATAAAAACTGCGGACGGTTATCTTTCATACAATAATGCGGTTGAATATTTGCAGGAACAATATAAAAAACTTGGGTTGTGGAAACATCAGCTTCTTTCAGGCGAACAAAATAATTTTGACGAATATTTTGCAGAAAGAGAAGTTTTTTTTCAAAATTACAAAGAATTTTTAACAGGCGGTTTTGACAAGGAGATACACGATGTTTTTTCTTCAGTAAAAAACACAAATGCCGAATACGCAAAAGCCGACGAATATGTATCGCAGCTTTTTTCAAATGCCGAAGATGAATATAAAACGTACATGGAACATTTGGATTATATAAATAAGTTTTGTAAAAATTCTTTTACCGTAATAGGATATAGCGGTGTAGGTACTTCCGATTTAGGGGTAAATCCTTTTTGGAATTCTTATCCGAATGTAGGAACACATGCAAATATTTATAATACAATTATGAATGAAGCCTTTATAACTCCCGTTTCCAAACCGTTTTCTATTTTTGCAGCATTTATAATTTTACTAATATGTATTCCTATTTTAAGAAAGTTCGAAAAAAGTTATGCAAAAATTATTTTTACAATTTGCATTCCGTCAATAATTTTAATAACCGGCTCCTTGCTTTTTATTTTTGCTTCGATATATATTCCGCTTTTTATTCCGTTTATGTCGGCAGCCGTTTCTTTTGTAATAATTTTACTCCTTAGTTTTATTTTTACCGAAAAAGAAAAAAGCTTTTTACGCAAAGCATTCGGCGTATATCTTTCCGATGATGTTGTAAATGAAATTGTCGCAGATCCAAAGCGGCTTGCATTGGGAGGCGAACAAAAAAGAATAACGGCTTTGTTTACGGATATAAAATCCTTTTCTACACTTTCGGAAAAAATTACACCGGAACACTTGGTTTCCGTTTTAAATGTTTATCTTACGCAGATGAGCGATTTGATTTTACACGAAAAAGGAACTATCGACAAATATATAGGCGATGCAATTGTTGCATTTTTCGGAGCACCTACCGATTTGCCCGATCACGCTTATAGGGCATGTCTTTCTGCAATAAGAATGAAACAAGCTGAAACCGAATTAAACAAACAACTTTATGACTCCGGCGATATTCCAATGCCGATTTTTACACGAATAGGTATTAACACGGGAGAAATGGTTGTAGGTAATATGGGTACCGAAAAAAAAATGAATTATACGATTATGGGAAACGATGTAAATCTTGCCGCCCGTTTGGAAGGCGTAAATAAAAAATACGGTACTTGGATATTGGCTTCGGAATCTACATGGAATGAGACAAAGGGAGCTTTTTTAGGCAGAAGGCTTGACCGTGTGCGTGTTGTAGGAATAAATACACCCGTTCAGCTTTATAATGTTATGGCGGTTAAAACGGAAGCCGACAACAAAATGATCGAGCTTGTAGGTATTTTTGAACAAGGAATAACTTTTTATAGAATGAAAGAATACCAAAAAGCTTTGGCGGTATTTAAAAAATGTCTTGCCGTTGTTCCTGATGATGAACCGTCTAAAATGTATGCCGAAAGAATGCAAAGTCTTATTGCGGATTCTAATTTTGCAAAAACCCATGACGATGTTATAAATATGACCTCAAAATAAACTAAAAGATAGATGCCTCTAAGGATTTAAACTTTTTGGAGTCGTTTCTACATAAAATAAATTTATTAAGGATAAATAAAATGAAAGAAAAATTAATTAGTTTTTTCTACATTACTTGCGGAGTTTTAATGATTGCATGCGGTATTCATTTCTTTTTACTGCCGTCAAAACTATCATTAGGCGGAGCTACCGGTATGGCTTTAGTTTTATCAAACTATCTTCCGCTTTCTACCGGTGCGTTACTTGTTGTTGTAAACATTTTTTTGTTTACACTCGGATTTTTAATAATAGGCAATAAATTCGGAATAAAAACCGTTTGTGCAAGTCTGGGGCTTTCAGGTGCCGTATGGGTTTTAGAAATTTTTGTTCCTATACATGAACCGATTGTAAAAGATACATTTTTACAATTGATAATTGCCGTTTTATTGTATGGAGGCGGTGTAGGTATAGTGCTTAACAGCTATGCTTCTACAGGCGGAAGCGATATTTTTGCAATGATCTTACAAAAGTATTTCGGAATGGATTTGGGAAAAGGCTGTCTTTTAACCGATTTTATAATTACGGTTTTTGCAGGTTTTGCTTACGGAAAGGAAATAGCTCTTTTTTCTCTTGTAGGTGTTATAATAAACGGTATAGTAATAGATTCTATAATAGACGGTTTAAATATGAGTAAGTATTGCGTAATCAATACAAATAATCCTGAAGGGCTTTGTGCCTTTATGGTGGAAATAGGACGGTCTGCAAATGTATATAAGGCAACCGGAGCTTATACCAAAACCGAACGTTCGGTAATTCAAACCGTTATGAGCCGCCGCGATTTCGTAAAACTAAAAAATTATTTGGCATCAAATGATCCGCAAGCCTTTATGGTTGTAACAAATGCTCATTCGGTTTTCGGCTGGCATTGGCGGCGTATAAGCGATTAAGTAAAACGGTTTTTATATCGGTATCGGAACCTACTTTTTGGAACAGTAAAATCAACAACCCCGACGCGAGCGTCGGG
>CAUTTN010000080.1:0-8149 GCA_963541225.1 uncultured Treponema sp. | reverse complement strand
AGACAGATTTTTTCTCTTAACATAAATTTAAAAGAGATTTAACGGATTGACCTTTTATAATATTTTATGATAATATATTATAAAATTTAATATGCAATCTGGAGATTTTATGATTGAAGTAAATGCTATGGGGCAGGCTTGTCCGATCCCTGTTATTATGGCAAAAAAAGCCATACGGGAAGATAAAAATAACGAAAACATTTTGGTAAAGGTCGATAACGATGCTGCAACGCAAAACCTGTCAAAAATGGCTGCTCAGCTCGGGATTAAAGTTGAAGTAACCAAAGTAAGCGAAAATAATTATTCCGTACTTTTTAAAATAGAAGATGGCAGTACTTGTAATATTACGGATAATTCCTGCTCCGAAACTCCTTCAAAGGATTATGCCGTTATAATAAATTCCGATAAAATGGGAACAGGTGATGATGGTTTTGGAAAAAAACTTTTAGAAGGTTTTATCTATGCACTTGCAGAACAAGATGTATTACCCGGATTTGTTGTATGCTATAATTCCGGTGTAAAACTTACAACCGAAAATGAAAAAACTATTAACGATTTAAAAGCTCTTGAAGCAAACGGTTGTGAAATTTTATCATGCGGTCTTTGTCTGGATTTTTATGGTATAAAAGATAAACTAAAAGTAGGTTCCGTAACAAATATGTATCGAATTACGGAAATTATGCGTACATGTTTTACCGTAAGTCCGTAAAATTATTTATGGAAGACAATACGTTTTTAGTTTTTTCGTTTTCATCGACTAAGTATGCCATAGCTTCTGAAGCTGCTGTTTCCAAAATAGAAGCAAGACTTATTCCCATACCTCCTGAAATTTCAGCCGGATGCGGTCTTGCTCTTAGAGCAAATATTGACGATAAAGAAAAAATATTGAAGCTTTTACAAAATGCAAATATTGAATATGAAGGAATGTATATTCTTAATATTAAGGATAAAAAACGAATAGCCGTAAAGGTATAAGTTTTATTAGTGCGTAGGGATTGTTGATTTTAAAGGAGTACATATTTTTTATGCCGAATACTTGTGTCTACCCTAAAAATATTCTTGACATAAGTTTTAATTTCTGATATATTCTTCCTAATTTAAGGATTAGGGGGCAATATGTTTTTTTTGCAATATAAAGTATTAATTTCTACTCTTTCTGTTTTTTATTTTATTTTTTAACATCGGTTTTGCCGATGTTTTTTTTTTGCCTTTATGATTAACGCACATAATTCGGAACCGGATTATTTTAGGACATCGGATTTAAAGAGATTGAATTTATTTGCAATAGATTTTGAAAAGAGCACTCCTCATTACCTTGCATAGAGGTTGTTGATTTTAGATTAGGATTTTTTGAATATTTCGGAGGTATATAATTTATGGAAAACATTTTTAAAGGACGTTCACTTACAGTGATAGATGATTTATCTATAAATGAACGTAAATTTCTTTTTGAAAAAACAAAACTTTTAAAAAAAGCCATTCAAGAAGACGATAAAAATGTATTGGACGAATTTAGAATTAATGATAGAGATTTCGGTATTTATGAAGTTTTTTTGGAATCAAGTACACGTACAAAAGAATCGTTTAGAAATGCCGCAAAATTTCATCATGTAAAATTGAGCGATTTGGCAGTAGAAACATCTTCTTTTAACAAAGGAGAAAGTTATGCCGACACGTTCAATACTCTTTCAGGGTATCAAAACAGTATTTTCATTGTGAGGAGCAAGGTTGAGGGCGTTTGCTGTTGGCTTGAAGAAGAGGCAAAAGATTTTTATAAAAGAAATAATTTAAAAAGAAAACCTGCCTTTATAAATGCAGGAGACGGAAAACATGAACACCCTACACAAGAACTCTTAGACGAATTTACTTTTATTGAAGACAATGATTGGTCTTTCGATAAAATACATATAGCCCTTGTAGGCGACTTGTACCACGGAAGAACCGTGCATTCAAAAGCCGATGGTTTAAAAATCTTTAACTCCGTAAATGTAGATTTGATCGCACCGGAAGAACTTGCAATGCCTGAGTATTATAAAGTAAAGATGAAAGAAAACGGGTTTAAAATACGAGAGTTTGGTTCAATAGAAGAATACCTCAATCAAAACAAGATTGCTCCGATTTGGTATTTTACGCGGCCTCAGCTTGAAAGAATGGGAGAACAAATTTTAAAAAAACAAAATGAACTGCGCCGTTCAATAACTTTTAGAAAAGAATTTATAGATAAACTTCCTCAAAATACGCGTTTTTATCATCCTTTACCACGTCATAGGGTTCACCCTACAATTCCGCAGTTTTTGGATTCTACTCCTTTAAACGGTTGGGAAAGGCAATCCATAAACGGTATGTATGTAAGGATCGTTTTACTTGCAATGATTGCAGGAAAAATAGGGGGAGAATACAGGGTACAAGAAAAAGAAACCCTTTTAAACGGCGAGGAAGAATATGTTGTTGAAGTCCCTATAATTTCGGAGACCGACAAAAAACCGGAAACCTTTTCGGAAGGAGTTCGTCCTATAAAAAACGGGATTGTAATAGATCATATTTGCAAAGGGGATAAACCTGCCGCAATAAGACATCACATGACTAAAATAATAGACGTAATGAATCTTACCGATGGAAAAGGCGGGGAGTGGATTTCGACTTCTACAAAGGATACGGGACTTTTTAAAGGTATAATTTTCCGTCCGGGAGAATATATATTTTCCAGAGCGGATTTAAAAAGACTTTCTGCGGTAGCGGCAGGCTGTACTTTAAATATTATAAAAAACGGAAAAATAGAAGCAAAGTACCGAACACATTTACCGCCGCGTATTTATAATTTTGCCGATTTAATTTGTAAAAATGAAGCGTGTATATCTCACCCGTCGCAAGCCGAAGGCGTTCCTGCAAATTTTTATAGAACTTCCGACAATAGATATGCTTGCAGATATTGCGGTACAATTCATACATTTAAAGATATATGGGGCAGTAAAAAAGATTAATCGATATTGGAATTTATTAGACCTGTTCGGAAACTTCAGTTTCAGAACAGGTTGCCTTAAAATGCGATGTTCTAAATCGTGCTATTTGCACGATTTAGAACTCGTCGACCTGTTCAATAACGGAGTTATCGAACAGGTCTATTATAATAACACTTTCTAAAAGCTTAAAGATAAATTTTTAGGAAGTGTTATATCGAATTTTTAAAATGGTGTTTTAAATACTTATATCAACTAAAGACGATGTAACAGTTTCTTTTGCAAAAACAGCGGCAGGGATATTTGTATGTATGGGGCTGATTGATATTATTTCTTCTCTTATATCGGTCATTCTGGATTTTAAAAGCTCTCTGTTTTTTTTATTTTGAATTAAAACCTGATTTTGCAATTTATCTAAATCGTTTTTTAATTTTATAACTTCATTACCGTCGTTGCAGGGTTGAGAAAATTCATACATTTTTTCGATAGGATCTATTACTTTTTGAATGGTAAAAATATCGCCTATTATTGATTGTTCAAGTTTCGTATGATGAAGAATAGCATCAATGTTTTCTTCGGCTATGCTTCTTTCTTGTGTTTCAAGTACAACAAGGTAATCGTTAAACTTTTTACGCTGTTCTTGTAAAAGTGTTTTAAACCGTTTTAATACGGCAACTCTTTGATCTATCTCTATTTGGGTTAATTTATCTTTCACAATCTTTCTCCTAGCCTGCAATATTTACGCCTGTTCCTACAGGTGTTATGGTTTGAATCGGATTTTCGGCTATGATTTTTTTCCATACATCCTGAAGCTCTTCCATCATGATTTTTATGTCCATAAGAGGTTTATAATCTTTTTTTAAGTTTGCCGTAAGCAGCTGTTGATTAAAATAGGAATATATTGAAAGCAGATTTTGAGCAATTTCTCCTCCGGCTTCCATATCCAAAGAAGCCATAAGTTCCGTTATAACTTCTTGAGCTTTGATGATATGATTATTAATTTTTTCTATATTTGCAGCAGGAATTTTTTCCACGTTCATTTTCTCGATGGCAAAATTAATTTGTTTTAAACCTTCCGCATAAAGCATTAAAATAAGATTTCCGGGACTTGCCGTTTTAATATTTGTTTCTTTATATGCTGCGATGGCACTGCTATTATAACTCATACTGCTCTCCTAAAAATAAAAACATAAGTTTTGTAATTTACTTAATTACAAAACCTCCATTCTTTTACTTTATCGGTTTAAAAGAAAATATCTTTACAAAAAACATTAGAATATACTTTTACCAATACCGGTTAATAAAATGCCGGTGTCGATAAAAGTTAATCTTTTATTATAGCTTCAAGAGCAATTTCCATCATGCTTTTAAAAGAAACTTGTCTTTCTTCCGCACTTGTTGCTTCATGCGTAATCATGTTATCCGAAATAGTAAGAATAGCAAGTGCTGCAGTACCGTACTTTGCGGCAAGGGTGTAAAGTTCTGCAGTTTCCATTTCTATTGCCAAAGAACCGTAATCTGCCCATAATTTCCATATATCCAGATCATCATAAAAAACATCAGAACTTGCAATTGATCCTATCAAAGGTTTTACTCCCATTTTTTCTGCATGGTCATAAGCATTTTTTAAAAGATTCCAGTCGGCAGTAGGTGCATATTGGCAACCCCTAAAACGGTGTACATTAATGCCCGAATCTGTAGATGCCGACATAGCAAGCACAACGGATTTTAACGGAATTTCTTTTTGTAAGGCTCCGGCGGTTCCTATTCTAATTGCTTTACGGACTCCATATTCTTTAAAAAGTTCATTTACATAGATAGAAAGAGAAGGCTGTCCCATTCCCGTTCCTTGGACAGAAACTTTGATTCCCTTATACGTTCCCGTAAATCCCAGCATTCCTCTTATATTGTTATAACACTCGGCATTTTGTAAAAAATTTTCTGCGACAAATTTTGCTCTCAACGGGTCGCCGGGCAAAAGAATTTTATCTGCGATTTCGCCTTGTTTTGCTTCGATATGAATACTCATATTGTCCTCCACTAATGATTTTGTTTAAGTAAAATATTTGTTGTGTATCAATTTTAATATAGTATACATAATTAAAGAATTATATTCAAGAAAGAATTTACGATTAAAAAAAATTAAAATTTCAATATATTGATGTCTTGTATTACTATCCAAAAATTTGTAAAATAACATATTATATAAAATGTAAAGGGGATTATATGAGTGAAGAAGAAGTATTAAATCGCCAACCGCCGAACAAAATTTTGATATTAGATTTTTGTGCGAATCTTGGTTGGATATTTGCAAATTTTATGACGACTCCATTTGTGGGAAGTACCGGGAATCTCTTAGGCGTTGTTACATCAAAGGCTTTTATCACAGGGGTTTTAATAGCTGCTGTTAATCCGATAATTAAACGTAAACTGCTTTTTCCTGCAATTATAAATTGGGAAGAGGATCCGGATACGGCACGTAAAAATATTTTATTGTATAAAGTACTCCTGTATTTAATTCCTATTTCTATAGCATTTACGGTACCTTTTATTTCCATTGAGATGGGTATTATAAATAATTTGGGAATTTTCCTTTCAGCTTTATTCAGTACACTTGGAAATATTTTGCTTATCAGTAGTCTTTTTGCTTCCAATACAATAAAAAAGTTCGAAAAATGGGCATCTTTTGTTCCTGTCGAAAAAAAATATTTGGGGTTTTCTACATTAAAACGTGTAATATTTACGGGTACAATATGTGTATTAGCTGTTATTCTGCTTGTTCTTTCTCCTATAGTAAGGTTTGAACAGGTAAATGCTCATACCTTGCTTGTAAAATCTGTTATTCCGCTTTTTATATACGGTTTGTTATTTTCAATGCTTAATTTAATGACTATAGTTAAATCTATTGAAGTAAGAATTGCTTTTATACAAAAAATAATAAACGATTTGGCAAATGGTAATTATAAACAAGAACCTGTTGTAAGTTGGAATAGAGATGAAATAGCTCTTTTACTTGTAGATATAAATAAATTATTGGTTTTTAATAAAACATTTATACATCAATTAAATGAAAACGTTGCCGTTTCCGAAACTACAGCCGAAACTCTTTTGTCAAATATGAACCGTACTTCAGAATCTGTTAAGGAAATTACGGATAATATTTCTACCGTCAAAGCAAGTATTTTGGATCAATCCGATGGTGTTTTAAAAATGCAAAATACATTGACACAGATGGCTTCAAATATTGAAACTCTTAATAGCAATATAGAAACTCAATCGGCAAGCGTTACAAAATCGGTAAACACAATAGAAGAAATGGTTTCAAGTATTCAATCCGTAACTCACACCGTAAAAGAAAACGTAGATTCTATAGATAAATTAAACCATTCTGCCGATTCGGGAAACAAAGCTGTTGCTTCGGCTCATGCTATCGTAAAAAATATAAGTGAGCAATCCGAAGGTCTTTTAGAGGCTTCAAGCGTTATTCAGCACATAGCAAGCCAGACAAACTTGCTTGCTATGAATGCGGCTATTGAAGCTGCACATGCAGGAGAATCCGGAAAAGGTTTTGCCGTTGTAGCCGACGAAATACGTAAACTTGCCGAAGAGTCGAGTGTGCAGGGGAAAACGATAACAACCGTTTTAAAAACGCTTAAAACAAGAATTGAAGAACTTAATTCGGTGGCAGAAAATACGGCTATTCAGTTTGCAGAAATTATGAGAATTTTATCTACCGTAAGCAGCGGCAGCGATACTATTATGACTGCTATGACAGAGCAAAATTCGGGAAGTACTCAGATGCTTAGAGCAGTAAAAGAAATTTACGAAATTACTTCAAAGGTAAAAAGCGGTTCCGTAGAAATCATGAAAGGAAATACTGTTGTAAGTGATGAAATGACTAAACTGGTTAATATTTCTAAAATGATTGATGACAGTATGCACAGTGTAGAAGATGATACAAATCAAATTAACGAAATTATAAAGCATGTTATGGAAATAACTAAAAACAATGAACAATCTGTAATTAAGGTCATGAAATATTTGTCGCAATTACAGCTTTAAATTTTGGTTATCAAAACTTGTCAGGTATTATTAGTACACAAGTTAAATTGCTAATTTATTTGCGTGGAAGGGTTTAATACCTGCCGTTTCTCGGGCAACGCCCTTTGCCGTAACAAAGGGTATTAAAGCCGACTGCAACAATCTTATGAGAACACATACCCCGACGCTCGCATCGGGGTTGTTGTTTTTTGTGGAAAGTTCACTTTTATTTTGCTTGCATAAAATTTCTAAATGTCTGAAAGTTTTTTATAATCTTCCATATTATCAATATCGGTACCCTCAATTGTGTTTTCGACTAATAGAAATTTTGAGTTAGCCTCATTTATCAGATACGCACCGCCTTTGTCTTTTTCAAGTTTTAATAAACAGGCTCTGTATTTGGATGGAATAATTACGGGGGAACCTTTATCATTACCATATTTAGGATAGATGATATAGTCTTTGTTTTTGCGATATATTTCCACAAGTTTTTTTATTGTAGAAACTGTCAAAAAAGGTTGATCTGCAGTAAAAAACATATAAGCCTCTGCTCCTTCAGAATTTTCGATACCTTTTTTTATGGCTGCGGATTTGCCTTCCTTTGCCCTTTCATTCGGAATCGGTACAATAGTTTTTTGTGAAGCATATAACGCAATTTCTTCATCGTTTGTTATAATCAGTTTTTTTGCAAATTCAATTTGCGAAATATTGTCCACAATGTACCGGTATATTTTTTTTCCGTTTATGAGAAGTTTTAACTTATTTTGCGGCATTCTTTTTGAAAATCCACTTGCCAGTATTATTGCAGAAATTTTCATTTCATTTTCCTTATTAATCTTGTAATCTTGTAAAATTAAACTTTATTTGTGTAAAAAGTTCAAGCCTACTACGAAAGTTAAATTTTAAGAACGTTCTTTCATGCACCAATCCTTGATTATGCGTTTTTCTTCGTTAAAACTTGCACTTACGGCTAGGAAGTTTTTTGGGTTCCGCCTTGTTTTTATAGGGGGATTTATGATTATTTTAATTACCCCCGTCGCAAAGCATAGGGGTATTAAAAACCCCTCGCACAAATAAAGTCTTGATTTACAGATAAAATACCGTTATACTAAAATTATATAAAGCCGGTTTTAAATATTGAATAAGTTAAT
>CAUTTN010000079.1:0-8163 GCA_963541225.1 uncultured Treponema sp. | reverse complement strand
CGCTGCATAGTATTAGGGAATCGAATTCTCAGCAGAAATCAACAACCCCGACGCAGAGCGTGGACGTAAAACGTCAGGTATTAAAACCTCCGCACGAATAAAACATATCTTGTAATTTTTGTAAATTATTTATTTTATCGTTCCACGATCAAGAGTAAATTTTTTATCTTCTTTTTTTGCATGGATTTTTATATCGCCTATAGGATTCCATTGAACAATAAACGATATTGTAGGAGCGAGTTCGTAAAATTTTCTTTTAGCCTCGTTACGCAAAACGGGTTTTACCGAATATGAAAATTTTAAAATCCAATCTTTTAAATAATGAGATAATTCGAAATTAAGAGATTTTAATTTAAAACCCGAGCGTCTTCTTGCTGCTTCGTCCCAAAAGAAAAATGAACTTGCAAGATCTTTTACGATATTTTTTTCGCCAGGTATAACAACAGGCAGATTAAACCAATCCTGAAAATAACATGCAATCGAGTCATTACGGCTTAATGAGGTAAAGCTAATATCCCAAAATTCATGAATTTTAAAAGATATCTTCGGAGAAAAAGAAAAATAACTGTCGGTAACTCTAATCAAATTAAAATTAACATTTGTAGAAAAGGATAATTGCAACTTAATTCTATTTTTCCAAGAATAAATTTCAAATGGTGATGAACCATTTGAAAAACTTAATCCCAAAGAATGCGGTATAAATTTTTTTTCCGTTGATGCCGGTATCCACGTTTGTGCGGGATCAAATTTATACGGTACTTCTCTATTCATGTTATAAAAGGCAGAAAGCCCTTTCCAAGAAAACGATATACTGTATTTATCATTTTTTTTGTCTTCAATATTGTAGGAATAAGATTGATTTAATGTAATATTGTACGGTAAGTTTAAATTTAAATCCAATTTTAAAGGTTCCCAAAACCATTTCTTTTTATCTTTTTCTTTTTCAAAAAGTTTAGTGTAGATATTAAATTTTGCATAAGGTAAGGAAAAATTTCCTTGCCATGAATAGGCTTGTAAAAGAGGCGGCAAATTTATTGAAGTAATCATTAGCTGAGGGTATTCTTTTATTGCTACACCTAAACCGGCAGATACTGTATGAGTTTTTATATAATCTTTATCCCATTTAACTTTTTCCGTTTTCCATTCGGTTTTTTTATATGTACCTGTAAATTTATTTTTTGCTAAAGTTTCCGAAATTGCCCATTCAATATAATTCGGTTTAAATAAAGGATTAATTATAAACGGTACATATTTAACTTTATTTGTATTTGTAAGTGAATATAAATTTAATTTAAAATTATTTAATTCGTTTTCTTCTTTTTTCTGCTTATCTTTTACAAATAAATGTTTTTGATAATTTCCGGCTAACTCAATAGAATTTGTTATGTCCAATAATCCTTGTTTATATTTAAAATTACTATTAATACCGAATGTACCGTTTATTTTATAAAAATTGGAAAATAGTTTTTGCCATTTTATATCATCAGGCGATTTCCAATTTAGATGATCGAAAATAGTATCCTGCAAAAAAGAACCGCTTAAACGGTATGTCAAACTATAATCGATATATCGATTTAAATCTGAATTATTTTGCCGGTTAAGTTTAAATGCCGGAAATAATGTATGCAAAAGATTATCTTGTTGTGTTTTATCTTCAGGCGTTTTATTTTCTTTTGTTTTTTTATCTTCGGGTTTTTCCTGTAAATCGTTTTCTTCAGATTGTTTATTTTCAACAGCATGTTTTAATTGCTCTGCAAATTTTTCGGTAAACGGATTTTCGATACCTTCTATTTCCGTTTTTTTAAATGTTTTAGTTTTTTTGTTTAACATTGCCGTTGAAAAAATAGTGCCGCTTATACCTGTTCTAAATTCGGGCAATAAATTTTTAGGATAGAAGAATTTACGTTCAGGCGAAAAGTCCGATTCTTTTTGAAAATTTTTATCTGTATTTCTTTTTTCTTTTTCTTTAAGAACATCATTTTCCTTTGAATCAAAATTAAGATTAACGGAAATTGAATCCAAATTAATGGAGCTTATCCATGGTTGTAAAATTTGAAAAGAAGGTCTTATCGATCCGTCTGCTTTCCATGAATATGATGATATTGTTGCAGGTCCTTCCAATGCTGCAAGTTTATCTTTATCCAAAAGATATTTAAACCAATTCATTGTTTCCGATCTTCCCATAAAATCCTTTTTAAAAAAAGGATCAGATACAAGCGGAAACTTTATTGAAAGGCTGAACGGATTTTTAGTCATACTTATTTCCAAATTAAAATCATATCTAAACGGTATCTGCTTTCCAAAAAGATTTGATTTATTTTTATTGAATTTTCCATGATTGTTGTATTTGGAATATTTTAAATTTATAGTACTTGATTTTACAGGATACAATGTATTTGAAAAACCGAAAAATGAATGAAAATCGATTTGTTTTATATAACCTTTTTTAGGAGTAAACTTTCCATCCAATCCTACTAAATAGCCCAATGAAGAATAAACATCGCCTACAAGTTTTAAATACGAAGAGCCTATATTTTTTGCAGGTTCATCAAGATTTTTAAAAAATAAACCTTCAAGTTTTTGTTCCTTTAGTGTATCGCTTTGTAAAAAATTGGAAAAAGAAGATTCTTCATCTGCCTTTGGAAGAGGTTTTCTTCCGTACAAATATGTTGTAGTTTGAAGGAAAGATCCTTCTCTATTTTTAAAACCGAATACCGGATGAAAAATCATTTCGTCGGCAGGGTAATAAAAAAACGGTAAGTACATAATGGGTACCGTTCCTATAGATAAAAAGCCGTTAAAAAAAGCTATTTCATTTCCGGGTAAAATCCAAAGTCTTGTTGACCTTATTGACCATAAAGGTTCCGTTTCTTTACTGGTTGTCAAAAACGCATCTTTAAAAGTAATTGTACCGCTTTCGTTTCTACCTGCCATTTCTGTATGTATCTTAAAAGGTTCTTTATTTTTCTTTGTAGGAGCTTGCTCCAGTATGCCGTTTACAAAAACGCCTTCTTGTTTTTTTACGCTGAAAATTAAATATTCGCCTTTAAATGATTCTCCTTTGGAAGAATCTATTTTACGTTCGTAAAAAACGTTTCCGATTGCAGTAAGGGAATCTCTTGTTTTGTTATAAATTACTTTGTCGGCGGTTATGGTAGAAACGGAACTGCCGTCAGAAACTGAAACAGATACCAAACCGGTAAAAATTATAAGTTCATCTTTTTCAGATTCTTTCTTTTCTGGCTTTTTAGATGATGTTTCTTTTTCAGTATTTGTATCCGGTTTTGTAATATCATCTTTTTTATTTTTATCTTCATCAATGTCATTTTTTTCCGTGTCTTTTTTTTCTTCCGAAATGGGAGCCGCCGGAACTTTTACATATTCGGTGTATTGTGCAGAATTAATTGTAATAACATTTTTTTTGCCGTCTTCGGAATAAATATGAGTACATATAAAAATAATAAAAAAAATTAAAACCTTTAAAGACCTTTTCATTAGTTTTGTTTCGGTTTACTTCTATCAAACATTTCTTTTATGTAATAGCCTGTATAAGAATTTTTTATTTTTGCAACTTCTTCCGGAGTTCCCTGAGCTATTATTTGACCTCCGTTTACACCGCCTTCGGGTCCTAAGTCTATAATCTTATCTGCCTGCAAAATTACATCGAGGTTATGTTCTATCATTATAACCGTGTTACCCTGTTCAACAAGTCTATGAATTACCTGCATAAGTTGTTTTACATCCGCAAAGTGTAAGCCCGTTGTCGGCTCATCCAAAATGTAAAGAGTTTTACCTGTAGAACGTTTTGCAAGTTCGTTTGCAAGTTTTACACGCTGAGCTTCTCCGCCAGAAAGGGTCAATGCCGATTGTCCAAGTTTTATATATCCAAGACCTACCGATAAAAGAGTTTCCAATTTTCTTGCAATGTGGGGAATGGGTGCAAAAAATTCGGCAGCTTCTTCAATAGTCATATCCAAAACATCTGCAATATTTTTACCTTTGTATCTTACTTCCAAAGTTTCTTTGTTAAACCGTTTTCCCCGGCACACATCGCAAGCAATATATACATCAGGTAAAAAATTCATTTCTATTGTAAGAGTTCCATCGCCTTGACAATGTTCGCATCTTCCGCCTCTTACATTAAATGAAAATCTTCCGGCTTTATAACCGCGGGCTTTTGAATCCGGAAGGCTTGCAAATAAATCTCTTATTCCGGTAAAGACTCCTACATAAGTTGCAGGATTCGAGCGGGGAGTTCTTCCGATAGGACTTTGGTCAATGTTTATAACCTTATCGATATGTTCAAGCCCTTTTATTTTTCCATAGGAACCTTCCGGAATAGAACTTCTCATTAAACGGTTGGAAACGGCAGGGTAAAGAACATCGGTTAGCAAAGTTGATTTACCCGATCCGGAAACCCCGGTAATGCAGGTAAATGCCCCCAAAGGAATATTAACCGATATATTTTTTAAATTGTGTTCATGTACATTGATAAGTTCCAAAAAATTTCCGTTACCTTTTTTTCTTTCTGTAGGAATATCCATTTTAAGCGTACCTGCAAGATATTGCCCCGTTAAACTTTCTTTTACTTTGGCAACTTGCTCAGGTGTTCCTTGAGCCGTAATATTTCCGCCGTGAACACCGGCTCCGGGACCTAAGTCCACGATATAATCGGCGGTTCTTAAAGTTTGCTCGTCATGTTCTACTACAACAAGAGTATTACCCAAATCACGTAAATATAAAAGAGTATCTATAAGCCGTTGATTATCGCGTTGGTGTAAACCGATTGAAGGTTCATCCAATATGTATAAAACACCTATTAAACTTGAACCTATCTGGGTCGCAAGTCTTATCCTCTGGGCTTCTCCGCCGGAAAGAGTAGAGGCTTTCCTTTCAAGAGTTAAATAATCAAGACCGACATTTTTCATAAAGCTAAGACGCGATGTTATTTCTTTTAATATTTGTGCGGCAATATGTTTTTCCGTATCGGTCAATTTTAAATTCTCAAAAAACTTAATGGAATCGCCTACCGAAAAACAAGTTAAATCATGAATATTTTTTCCGCCTACAGTTACTGCAAGTACTTCCGGTTTAAGCCTTTTTCCGCTACAGGTTTTACACGGTTTTACCGACATAAATTTTTCGTAATATTCTCTGACCGAAGCCGAGTAGGATTCGTTATATTTCCGATTCATATCGGCCATTATGCCGGGCCATGGGCGGTTATAAGAATATTTTCCCGCTCCGCTTTTTGCAGTATATGAAAATTGAATTTTTACATCACCGGAACCTTCCCAAATTATATTAAGTATTTTTTTCGGTAATTTATTTAAAGGAGTATCCAAAGAAAAATTAAACTGTTCGGCAAGAGCTTCAAAACGAGTACGGTTCCAATCCGAGTCGGGGTTATATGGTATAAAAACTCCTTCGTTAAAGGACAAGTTTTTATCGGGAGCAATTAAATCCTGATCAAAATGCTGTGTCATACCTAATCCCGTACATTCGGGGCAAGCTCCGAAAGGATTGTTAAATGAAAAAAGTCTCGGCTGTAATTCCGGCATAGAAATACCGCAATCGGGACAAGCATTTTTTTGCGAAAAAAATACTTCCGATAAAGGAGAATCTTTTGTTTCTTGTTTTACGGCAATAAGGGTTCCGCCTGAGCTTTCGAGCGCAGTTTCTACCGATTCGGATAATCTTTTTCTTACATCTTGAGAAATAGGAAGTCTGTCTACAATAATTTCGATTGTGTGTTTTTTTTGTTTATCCAGTTTAATTCCGTCTTCAAGATTTACGGTAAGCCCGTCAATTCTAGCCCTTACAAATCCGGCAGCGATTGCATCGCTTACTATTTTTTGGTGTTCGCCTTTTTTGCCTTTTATAATAGGTGCTAATATTTGTACTCTTGTACCTTCTTGCCAGCTCATTATAGTATCTATAATTTGATCGACGGTTTGTTCTTTTATTTCCTTACCGCAGCACGGGCAATGTGCATGACCTGTACGGGCAAAAAGGAGACGGTAGTAGTCGTAAATTTCAGTTACCGTTCCAACTGTGGAGCGGGGATTGCGGTGAGTGGTTTTTTGTTCTATGGAAATAGCGGGGGAAAGCCCTTCTATATAATCTACATCGGGTTTATCCATTCTGCCTAAAAATTGGCGGGCATAAGCAGAAAGAGATTCGACATAACGCCTTTGACCTTCTGCAAATATAGTATCGAATGCTAAAGAGCTTTTTCCGGAACCGGAAAGCCCTGAAATTACAATAAGTTTATCTCTTGGAAGTTCTACATCAATATTTTTTAGATTATGTTCTCTTGCACCTTTTACGATGAGCTTATTGATATGTAAATCGGTATTATTTTTCTGCATAGTTCATTATTATAGAAAAATAATACGTTTTTTTCAAGGTATCGGTTTGCATAAAGTAAATTAAGAACAAAACACTTCAATTTCATACCAATGCAGTCAATCTTTTTTGTGTTGAACAAGAAAGATCGGAAATAAGTGCCATAATTCCGATACACTCATTTTTCCAATTTTTGCTCATTGTGATTTTGTTTTCTTTTCTTTTGATTTGCTGTTTCTACAGACCCGTAGCCCATATTCTTCTTTTATTTTACCTCATAACAGTCTAATGAGCTAATTTCTTATTATACGTTCATTTAATAGTTGGAATATTAATAATAAAATATTTAATTTCCCGCTTAATTATTTCTTTAAATTGCCCATTCTTCAGATTTTTTTCTGGTTTCAAGAAAGTCTTTGTATATACCTTGTTTAGATGCAAGTTCGGTATGTGTCCCCACTTGTTCAATCACCCCATTTTTCAAAACGATTATTTGATCGGCATTCTTTACGGTAGAAAGCTTATGAGCAATGATAATTGTTGTCTTCCCTTTTAATAAGTTCTTTAATGCAATCAATAATTGCTTTTCATTTTCAGGATCTACGCTTGAGGTCGCTTCATCAAGAATGACAAATTTACTGCGTTTTAGCATAGCTCTGGCAATGGAAATTCTCTGACGCTCTCCACCTGATAAATTAGAACCGCCTTCCTGCAAAACAGTGTCATATCCTTGCGGCAATTTCATAATAAAATCGTGGCACTGTGCTTTTTTGGCAATATCTATCATTTCTTCATCCGTCGCACTCGGATTTCCGAATTTGATATTGTTTTTCACGGTATCATCAAACAAGTATACATCTTGAAAAACAAAACTGAAATTTGACAGCAGTTCATCGTACTTATATTCCTTAATGTTTATATTTCCGACATTTACTTCCCCGGAGTCTACATCCCAAAATCTCGCCATCAGATTGCACAGCGTTGTTTTCCCGCTTCCTGAAAATCCGACAAGAGCGGTTGTTTTTTCTTCAGGCACTATCATGCTTAAATTATTGAAAAGTTCCGATTCGCCATAAGAAAATGAAACATTTTTCATTGAGATTTCCGCTTTATCAATTTCAGTTTCTTCACCATCTTCAATGATAGGTAATTTTCTCAAATTGATAACACTATTAAGGTTTTGTACAGCAACACCTTTAATACTCTGCATACTTCCCGCCAATTCAAACCCCGAAAAAACAACAAAACTCATAACAATCAGCATGATAGATTTCGCCGCTTCAATATTTCCGGAAAAATATCTTATAAGTGAACTGAAAATTATCACACAGATACCGACTTTGAATACTAACAAGAACAGAAACTGTGTCGGAACCAAGATCTTTTCTACCGCTAAGAAGCCTTTACGGCTCTCTGTAATGCTTTCATTTAATTCCTTAACCGTATTTTTATCTTTTCCGAATGCTTTAGTTATTCCTATTCCCTTTACATACTCAAGCATTTTTGAGCTTAAATCTAATTTGAGTCCCAACAATCTCTCTGTTAACCTATCTGTCTTTTTTTGTGTAACCGCATTAACCGTAATTCCGACAATCAAGGTTAATAATATGATTGCAGCTGTTACAATATCATACGGCAATACAAATGCCACCATAATGAGCGTTTGTATTGTACCTACAAGCATTTGCTCGATAATCAAAACTCCCAAGGTTTCAAGTTCACCTATAACCGTTGACAGTCCTCCGGCTATATTTCCTAAGGAATTTGTACTGAAATATCCCATGTTTACATTTTTTAAACGATCACCTATATATA
>CAUTTN010000078.1:0-8204 GCA_963541225.1 uncultured Treponema sp. | reverse complement strand
GGCGGTAACTTTGAAGAGCCCGTAACTCAGGCAACCTTAAAAGTTGTAGGTGCTTTCCACGGACTTTCGCGCGAACGTTCCGATGCACGAAAATACCCTGCAATTCACCCGCTTGATTCATGGTCGAAATACCCTAGCGTTCTTTCGCCCGACCTTGTACGTTACGGAAGAAACTTTCTTGTACGCGGCACCGAAGTCGAGCAGATGATGAAGGTTGTCGGTGAAGAAGGTACAAGTATCGAAGACTTTATTGTCTATCTAAAAGGTGATCTTCTTGATGCCGTTTACCTGCAGCAAAACTCCTTTGACAAGGTTGACGATGCCGTTTCGGTAGAACGCCAAAAACATGTTTACAATATCCTTATAGAAATACTGGGGTCTTCTTTCGATTTTGCTTCTAAAGACGAAGCCCGCTCTTATTTCAGTAAAATAAGGCTTTTATTTATAGATTACAATTATTCGCCTTGGGATTCTCCCGAATTTAAAAAGCGCGAAGAAGAACTTAAAGCTCTTATATCCGAAAAGTCGGGCGGCTTGGAAGAAAAAGCTCAAAAATTATTAAAAATGGCGGTGTAAGATGAAAAAGGTATATAGTAAAATAGAATCAATAAACGGTTCGGTTATTACGGTTAAAGCTGCTGATGTTTCGTACGGCGAACTTGCCGAAGTAAGTACTAGGTTCGGCTCTTCACTTGCCGAAGTAAATAAACTCGACGGTGATTTGGTTTCTTTGCAGGTTTTTGCAGGAGGCAGGGGTGTTTCTACCGGTGATGAAGTGCGTTTTTTAGGAAAGGAAATGCAGGTAAGCTTTTCCGATAACCTTTTGGGAAGAATTTTTAACGGTTCTGGCGAGCCCCGTGATGCAGGTCCCGCACTAAAAGAAAACATGATACCGATAGGAGGACCTTCGGTAAACCCCTCAAAACGTATTTTGGCAAAAAGAATGATACGTACCGGTATTCCTATGATAGACGTATTTAATACCTTGGTCGTATCTCAAAAGCTGCCTATATTTTCAAGTTCCGGTGAGCCTTATAACGAACTCCTTGCCCGGATTGCTATGCAGGCGGAAGTTGACGTTATCATACTCGGCGGAATGGGGTTAAAGTATGACGATTATCTTTACTTTAAGGATACTCTTGAAGAAGCAGGTGCTTTAAGCAGAACGGCTATGTTTGTTCATACTGCTTCGGATCCTACCGTAGAATGTCTTATGATTCCCGACATGTGTCTTGCCGTAGGCGAACAATTTGCTCTTAAAGGAAAAGATGTTCTTGTTTTATTGACGGACATGACAAACTTTGCAGATGCAATGAAAGAAATTGCCATTACTCAGGAACAGGTTCCTTCAAACAGAGGTTATCCCGGAGACCTTTACAGCCAGCTTGCTTCACGTTATGAAAAAGCTGTAGACTTTGACGATGCAGGCTCTGTAACGGTTTTGGCAGTAACAACAATGCCCGGTGATGACGTAACGCACCCTGTTCCGGATAATACGGGTTATATTACCGAAGGACAGTTTTACCTTAAAAACGGACGAATTGAACCTTTCGGAAGTTTGTCCCGTCTTAAGCAAAACGTAAACGGAAAAACCCGTGACGATCACCGTGCTTTAATGGACAATATGATTAAACTTTACGCTTCTTACAAAGACACTTTGGAGAAAAAATCCATGGGCTTTATGATGAGCGAATGGGACGAAAAACTTTTAAAATACGGTCAAAAATTTGAAGCCGGAATGATGGACTTATCCGTTAATATTCCGCTTGAAGAAGCCCTTAATTTAGGCTGGAAAATCCTTGCCGACTGTTTTACACGCGAAGAAACGGGTATAAAATCGGACTTGGTAAACAAGTACTGGCCTTAAACATCATGAGGGCTAAGATATGGCTATAAAACTTACAAAAAACGAACTGAAAAATCAAAAGGAATCTCTTAAAATGTATCGGAGATACTTGCCGACGCTTCAGCTTAAAAAACAGCAGCTTCAAACGGAAATAAGATCTATTGAAGCCAGAGCAAAAGAAGTAAGGCTTCACCGGGATGCTCTGAACAAGGAATTTGAACAATGGGTCGGAGTTTTCGGGGAAAAGGGAGTTTTTACACCCGATATGATTAAGGTAAAGGAAATAAAGACCTCTACCGGAAACATTGCCGGTATAAATATCCCCGTATTTTTAGGAGCCGATTTTGAACGTTCGCAATATAATTTATATTCGGTACCGCTTTGGGTGGATACAGCAGGTCTTAAATTGCAGGAAGTTTTAAGTCTTGATTTGGAAGCTAAAATTTTAGATGAGCAGGTTAAACTTTTACAGCATGAACTTAGGACAACCACGCAGCGGGTCAACCTTTTTGAAAAGGTAAAAATACCCGAAACAAGATCGAATATAAAAAAGATAACCGTTTATTTGGGAGATCAGCAAGTTGCGGCTGTCGTACGCGGCAAGATTTCCAAAAAGAATCTTGAAAAAGCACACGCTAAAGATGAGGCTGAATTATGATTGTACCAATGAAAAAATTGACGCTTTTGATTTTAAAAAACGAACAGCGTCAGGCATTAAAAGATTTAAGAAAACTTGGACTTGTTCATATTGAAGATAAACCGGCTTCAGGTACTTTGATAAACGAACTTAACTCCGAAAAAAATGACTTGATGTTTGTGCAAAGTATTTTAACCGAATATCTTCCGAAAAAACAAACTAAAACGGAACCGTCGTTATTAAATGAAGAAGACACTTTATCTTTTGTCGACTCAGTGCTGGATTTGACATCTTCTTATAAAGCAAATACCGAAGAGATATCCAAATTGAAAGCCGAACTTTCAACTTATTCTGCTTGGGGTGACTTTGATCCGAAAGATTTCGATTTTTTAACGGAAAAAGGGATTTATCTTTTCCCTGCTTCAATTTCCGAAAAGGCTTATAAAAACTTATCGAAAGAAGTTAAAACTATCAAGACAGGAACTTCAAAAAATCTTGTCCGCTTTATGATTTGGAGTGAAACAAACGATCTTCCTAAGGATTTACCGTCGGAGCTTGTATTATTAAAACTTCCCGAAATTTCTATTTCGGAAATTAGAGAGCGGATTAAAACGCTTGAAACCAAAATATCGGCATATAAAACAGAAATGGTTAAGATGTCCGCATATTTAAATTCCGTAAAGGCTCTCGACAAAATTGTAAACAAAAAACTTCAATTTGAGATAATACACGAAGGTATGGAGGAAGTCGGTCTTAAAGAAGTTTCGGGTGGAGAAGTTCCTGCTTCTGCAAAACTTGTTTGGCTTACAGGCTATGTTCCCGAGGATCAGGAAAAAGAAGTGCTTAATTTGGCTAAGGCTAAGGCATGGGCTTATATTTCCGAAAAGCCTAAAGATGAAGACCCTGTTCCGACAAAATTGAAAAATAATAAATTCGTAAATTTGATTTCTCCTTTGACGGAATTTTTAGGCACTATTCCGGGATATACGGAACCCGATATTTCGCTTTGGTTCCTTCTTTTCTTCGGAATATTCTTTGCAATGATTTTCGGAGATGCCGGATACGGAATTATTTTGGTTTTGCTTGCAATAGGTTTAATCTTGAAGACAAAATCAAAAAAGCAAAAACCTCCTACGGCATTGTATATGTTGGGCTATCTTGGACTTATGACGGTAATATGGGGAACCCTTGTATGCAACTGGTTCGGAATGCCCGTTAAATATGTGCCCGAGTTTTTAAGGAATTTGTCGTTTCCTGCAATTTCGAATATAACGTCTGAAGATGTGCGTAATCAAAACCAAATGCTTTTTTGTTTTACGCTTGGTTTGATTCAGCTTTCTGTTGCACATATTATCGGAATATTCAGAAATATAAAATCCCCAAAAATGTTTGGAGATTTAGGTGCTTTGGGAATGGTCGGAGGTATGTACTTTGTTGTTCTAAACCTCGTAGTCGATTCTCAAAAATATGTAATAAATAATTATGTTTTACTTGCTATCGGTATAGGTTTTGCGTTGAATTTTATTTTTGCAAATTATTCTACCGGAATAGGGCAGGGGATTGTAGAAAGTTTAAAAAACATAATTAATATGTTTTTAGGTGTAGTAAATGTCTTTGCAGATATTATGAGTTATATACGTCTTTGGGCGGTCGGTCTTGCAGGGGGGGCTATAAGTGCTACTATTAATGAGATGGCAGGTCCTCTTTTGGGCGGGTTTATAATTTTTGCCGGTATTTTGCTACTAGTATTCGGGCATGGTCTTAACTATGTTATGAACGTGCTTTCGGTCATAGTCCACGGTGTAAGATTAAACACTTTGGAATTCTCTAATCATTTGGGCTTGACATGGTCGGGCTTTAAATATGAACCTTTTAAAGAATAAATTTGGAGGAAAGGTATGAGTTTTGGTTTTTTTGGTGCAGCAGCTGCATTGGGTATTTCGGCAATTGGTTCTGCTATCGGTCTTGCTATTGCAGGACAGGCAACAATAGGGGCATGGAAAAGATGTTATATGAACAATAAACCTGCGCCTTTTATCTTGGTTGCTTTTGCAGGAGCTCCTCTTACCCAGACAATTTATGGTTTTTTGTTGATGAACAAAATGCTTACATCAGCTAAAAATGACTGGTTTTTATTGGGCTTAGGCGTAGTGTGCGGTCTTTCGATTGCAGCCTCGGCTATGGCTCAAGGTAAGGCAGCAGCTGCAGGTTCGGATTCTCTTGCAGAAACCGGAAAAGGTTTTGCTCAGTACATAACTATAGTAGGTCTTTGCGAGACTGTTGCTTTGTTTGTAATGGTTTTCGGATTGATGACGAGCTAAACTTCATTTGAGAATTTTTAAACGGCAAGTGCCTGAAAATGGTATTTGCCGTTTTCTTTATTGTATAAAAGTTTAGTTAATTTATGATGTATAGTTGGAATTTGTTTAACAGGTTAGTATTGGTGTTGACGGCAAGGTTCTTTATAACATATAGGGAGTTTTGGAGATTGCACCTCACGAAAAATTCGGAGTTTGTGTATTATGGATAATTACACAGACAAAGCTAATCGGGAACTGGTAATTACTTCGATAAACATTCGCATAAATATATTAAATCGATTATACGCCAAATAAGTACCTCCGCCTTACGGCGATCATCTCCGCATGTTTGCCTGTATGTGCATACTATATATAAGTGAGGATGAAGATAATCGGTTCATCGTAAAAAAGCAAAACCATTAAAACGGGCAGATTCGATAAACCGCTTAACGTTACATAACTTGGGTAGTCGAAACATATAGCCTGCGACAGCTATAACACATAAACTTCGGAAATTCATAGAGCATAGCCTGTGCCGCTCGTAGCTTATAATGAGGAACGTCCTATGGATTGAGACCCGTCAATCCGACAAAAAAACAAAATAGATATCACCAATCTTGAATTCGTCGGGGGAGGGAGACGATTGCAAGCCGGTATCGCAATTTAAGCCCCTAAACCAAAAGCGGGCAGGATGACCGCCCGGAACAATCCGCTGAAAAATGTACAAGGGTGTGTATTCAATAAGCGGCATGGATGCCGCCGGTTCCAAGCGTGCGAGTTTGCGGTGCAAACTCGAAGCTGAAAAATGTACAAGGATGTACATTTTTCAGCGGATTGCCAAAGAGAATATCCTTTTGGCAGCACGAGGAAAAGGGTGGGGGATATTAGGATTTTTAAGGGGGCTCCCCTTTTAAATAAAACAAATATTTAAGGAGTTATTTAAAATGAGAAAAGAGAAAAAACGTTTTTCACTAAGAAACAAATTGATGATTGTATTCGGGATGCTTGTTTTTGCAGTCGGGACTATCCTCGCCCTTATAGCGGTACGTACTGCACGAAAAGCCGTAACCGAAAAGGTTGAAGCGCACCTTATCGACAAAGCAGCCGATGTTGCAGAAATTATCGACGGGCATGTGAATACGATGTTTCAATTTTTGGAAGGTATAGCCCGAATGCCAGTATTACGCGATAATACCGTTACATTTATGGAAAAAATGGACATACTTGCTAAAGAAACAAAATTCAATTCCATTATCAGTGAATTATATATTACCGATAAAGAAGGAACCTTATATAACTTAGACGGATCCGAGATAGCATTTAATAATGTAGAATGGTTTCAGGCAGGTATAAACGGGAAAAAAAATACAACGGAACCCTATGTCGACACGGAAAATAATATATTCATAACATTTGCTTTACCGGTATATGATGACAATAGGAACATTATCGGAGTATTGGGTGCCGATATCGACGGATTATGGCTCTCCAATCAAATAAAGGACCTCGTTGTCGGAAAAACGGGACTTTGTTATGTTCTTGGAGAAACAGGAACAACGATAGCAACAAAACTTACCGATAGAGTTTTAAAAATGGAGAATGTGCAGGAGATGGTAAAGACCGATTCAAGTCTTGAATCTCTTGCATCTTTTGAAAAAATGGCGGCAGGAATCGACAAGCCTTCTATCGGTTTTTACGAGTATGGCGGAGTAAGTAAAATAGCTTCGTATGCAAAGATGAAAACGACCGGCTGGACTATTATTATCGCCGCTCCCAAACAAGAATTTATGGGAACAATCGGTGAGCTTAGGCTTGAAATGCTGATTATCGGCGCCGGTATTTTGATAGTCTCCCTAATTATCGTCTACTTAATTGCCATTGCAATGATAAAGCCTATAAATGTTGTTGTTAATGCCCTCAAAAATATAGCTCAAGGCGAAGGGAATTTGACCGTCCGACTTCCGCTTGTCGGAAATGACGAAATAACCGATCTTTCCAACTACTTTAATCAAACAATCGAAAAAATAGGTTCAGCCATTAAAACCGTCGGCAAGAATACTATCGAGATGACAAATATCGGTAACGAGCTAGCATCGAACATGACCGAAACAGCCAGTGCCGTGCACCAGATAAGTGCGAACATCGACGGAGTAAAGCAGCAGGCATTGACCCAAGCTGCAAGCGTTACCGAAACAGCCGCTACTGTCGAAGAAATTATCCGTACGATTAAGCAATTAAACGGCAGTATAGAAAATCAGTCTGCTTCGGTAGCCGAATCTTCTTCAGCTATCGAGCAGATGGTGTCGAATATCGCTTCAATTACTCAAACCTTGGACAAAACCAACGATGTAGTTAAAACATTGGCAAGTGCTACCGCCGAAGGCAAAGAAACAATTACTACGGCAGGAGGTATAACCCAAAAGATTGCCGAAGAATCCGGCGGCCTTTTGGAAGCATCAAGCGTTATCCAGCACATCGCAAGCCAAACGAACCTGCTTGCGATGAATGCCGCAATCGAAGCCGCCCATGCAGGCGAGGCAGGCAAGGGCTTTGCGGTCGTTGCCGACGAAATCCGTAAGCTTGCAGAAGAATCTTCTACGCAAGGTAAAACCATTACCGAAACGCTCAAAGTGCTGTCGGGTGAGATTGAAGCTCTTTCATCATCTTCAAAGACGGCAGAAGAAAAGTTCAACATTATTTTCAGTTTGTCCGATCAGGTAAAAACTATGAGCCAAAATCTTATGAATGCTATGCGAGAACAAGAAAACGGAAGCCGCGAGGTACTCGCTGCCATTCGCGACATCAACATGGTCACCAATCAAGTAAATGACGGTTCCGCCGAGATGCTGCGCGGCGGTGAAAATGTAGCTCAGGAAATGCAAAAGCTCGACGAGCTTACCCGCGTCATAACCGACAGTATGAACGAGATGGCTTCGGGAGCAATCCAAATAAGCAACACCGTCCAAGACGTAAACGAAATCAGTCGGAAGAACAAACAAAGTATCGAAAACCTTTCTAAGGAAGTCGGAAAGTTTAAAGTTTGACGAAACAGGAGCCTTATTGAGCTTTAGTAAGAACTCATAATGAAACATAAGTTTCATGTGTGCTATCCAATAATTGACAATATCAATTATTGGATAGCGAGTTTCGGTAAAACCGAAACTTGCATAAGTGCAAAACCAATGTAATCCGTGGTGGAAATAGTTAATGGGCAGTTTATATAATTTGCAAATCCCAATTACTTACAGCTTTGCTATTTCTTCTTTGCTTAAGCCTGTAGCTTTTGCAATATTCTCAGCCGATAAACCTATATCAATCAAGTTTTTTGCCGTTTCAAGTTTTGTTTGGTACGCACCTTCGGAAAAGCCATGTTGTATGCCTTGCTCAATTCCTTCAGCAAAAGCTATTCGTCTTTCTTCAG
>CAUTTN010000077.1:0-8229 GCA_963541225.1 uncultured Treponema sp. | reverse complement strand
GTCAAAGTAATTGATTTTGAAGATAAAGATTCTCTTAATTCGCAAATCATTTTTAACTGTTTTGAAAGAGAGGAAATAAAATATACACCGGATCCCACTGTTCATGATGAACCTACAATTGAAGATGCTTTAAGTGCTGTTTATAGTGTAATCCGTCCGGGGGATCCTATAACCGTTGAAACCGCTAAAGAAGACTTATACAATATGTTTTTTACTGCCAGGCGGTATGATATAGGCAAAGTAGGTCGTTATAAACTTAATAAGAAATTTGATTATAGCGATGAGGTAACAGGTACAACTTTAATTGAAGAAGATATTTTTAAAACGATGAAGTTTTTGATTAAGGTTTATATAGGTGAAGAGACTGTTGACGATATAGATCATCTCGGTAATAGACGTATCCGTTCCGTAGGCGAAATTATGACCGATGTTTTAAAGAAGGCTTTTTCCAGAATGGAAAGAATTGCCCGTGACCGTATGAGTTCAAAGGAAATGGATACCATAAAGCCGCAGGATTTAATTTCTATTAAACCTATTGTTGCAGCTATTAAAGAATTCTTCGGAGCCAGTCAGTTGTCTCAGTTTATGGATCAGGTAAATCCGCTTGCAGAGCTTACACATAAACGCCGCCTTAATGCTTTAGGACCGGGTGGTCTTTCCAGAGATAGGGCAGGATTTGAAGTCCGTGAAGTTCATTATACGCATTACGGAAGAATGTGCCCTATTGAAACGCCTGAAGGTCCGAATATCGGTCTTATAGTTTCTATGGCAAATTATGCACGCGTAAACGAGTACGGCTTTTTGGAAGTTCCGTATGTAAAAGTTGTTAATGGAGAGGCTACACGGGAAATAGAATATCTTTCTGCAATGGACGAGGATAAGTATTTTATCGGACAGGTTTCATCTGCGATAAGTTCGGACGGAAAGATAAATGCAGATCAAGTTGCCTGCCGCCGTCAGGGGGATTATACATCGCGTAGTCCCAAAGACATTCAATATATGGACGTTTCGCCAAAACAGGTTATTTCCGTTTCGGCTTCATTAATTCCTTTCCTTGAACATGATGATGCAAACCGTGCTCTCATGGGTTCAAACATGCAGCGTCAGGCTGTTCCCCTTGTTTTTCCGGAACCTCCGCGTGTAGGTACGGGTATGGAAAAAAAGTGTGCGTATGATTCCGGTGTTCTTATAAAAGCAAAACGTAAAGGAACCGTTGAATATGTTTCTGCGGATAAAATAATTATAATTCCGGAAAATTCAAAAGATAAAAACGATGTTGATGAATACAGACTTTTAAAGTATCAAAGAACAAATCAGGAAACCTGTTATAACCAGCGTCCTATAGTCAAAGCCGGCGATATTGTTGAGGAAAAACAGCCTATTGCCGACGGACCTTCCACATATAACGGAGAACTTGCACTTGGAAGAAATATCCTTGTAGGCTTTGTCCCTTGGAACGGTTATAATTATGAAGATGCTATTTTAATTTCAAAGAGAGTTGTAAAAGAGGATATGTTTACCTCTATTCACATAAAAGAACTTTCAACAGAGGTTAGGGAAACAAAACTCGGTGCCGAAAAGATGACTTGCGATATTCCGAATAAATCCGAAAAAAGTTTAGATGATTTGGACAGCGAAGGTATTATAAGAATAGGCTCCAAAGTAAAACCCGGCGATATTCTTGTCGGAAAGGTTACCCCTAAAAGCGAAAGCGATACAACGCCCGAGTTTAAACTTCTTAATTCTATTTTCGGCGAAAAAGCCAAAGAAGTTCGGGATACTTCGTTAAGAGTTCCTCATGGAACCGAAGGAACGGTTATTGATGTTCAGCGGTTAAAAAGAGATCAGGGAGATGATTTAAATCCCGGTGTAGACGAAGTTGTAAAAGTTTTAATTGCCACTAAAAGAAAATTGCGTGAAGGCGATAAGATGGCAGGCCGGCACGGAAATAAAGGTCTTGTAGCAAAGATTTTACCGGAAGAGGATATGCCTTACATGGAAGACGGAACTCCGCTTGACATTTGTTTAACGCCTCTCGGTGTTCCTTCCCGAATGAACGTAGGTCAGCTTCTTGAGTCGGAGTTGGGCTTGGCAGGTTTAAAACTTGACGAGTGGTATGAGTCTCCCGTTTTTGAGTCGCCGACCACCGAGCAAATTGAAGCCAAATTAAAAGAAGCCGGGGTTCCCGTAAACTCGAAGGTAAAACTTAGGGACGGACTTACCGGACGAATGTTTGAAAATGACGTTTTCGTAGGCGTTATATACTTCTTAAAACTTGCACACCTTGTAGACGATAAAATGCATGCTCGTGCAACAGGTCCTTATTCTCTTGTTACCCAGCAGCCGCTCGGCGGTAAGGCTCAGTTCGGAGGTCAGCGTTTGGGAGAAATGGAAGTTTGGGCACTTGAAGCATACGGAGCTGCAAATACATTACAAGAACTTATAACGATAAAATCCGATGACATGCACGGACGTTCTAAAATATATGAATCTATAGTCAAGGGTGAGCCTTCAAGCTCTGCCGGTATACCGGAATCTTTTAACGTTTTGGTTCAAGAACTACGCGGTTTGGCTTTGGATTTTACAATATACGATGCAAAGGGACAGCAAATTCCTTTGACCGAACGGGATGAAGAGTTAATTAAGCGCGAAAAAACCAGTGCAAATTTTTAAGCTGAAAGTATTAAAGATAGGAGAATTATTATGAGAGATATACAGGATTTTGACAGTTTGATGATAAAACTTGCTTCGTCCGACACCATAAGAGACTGGTCTTACGGCGAGGTAAAAAAACCTGAAACTATAAATTATAGAACGCTCCGTCCCGAAAGAGATGGTTTATTTTGCGAAAGGATTTTCGGAACAACAAAAGAATGGGAATGCTTTTGCGGAAAATTTAAGTCGATAAGATATAAAGGTGTTATTTGCGATAGATGCGGTGTTGAAGTTACTCATTTTAAAGTAAGACGCGAAAGAATGGGGCATATCGAATTGGCTGCTCCCGTTTCGCATATTTGGTACTACAGATCTGTACCCAGCAGAATGGGGCTTCTTTTAAATTTACAGGTTGCCGCATTGCGTTCCGTACTCTATTACGAAAAATACATCGTAATAGATGCAAATGATACTGACCTTGAACCTATGCAGCTTTTAACCGAAGACGAATACAGAGATGCCCATGAGCGGTATGGTGCCGCTTTTACAGCCGGAATGGGAGCTGATGCTATAAAGACTCTCTTGCAAAATATCGATTTGGATGCTCTTGCTGCCGAATTAAGAGCCAAAATGATTGAAAAAGGTGCAAAAAGCGATCAGCGTCTTTTACGCCGTATTGAAATAGTCGAAAACTTTAGGGTATCGGGTAATCGCCCCGAATGGATGATTTTGGATGTAATTCCCGTAATTCCTCCGGATTTAAGACCTATGGTTCAGCTTGACGGCGGACGGTTTGCAACTTCCGATCTTAATGATCTTTACAGACGGGTCATCCATAGAAACAGCCGTCTAAGTAAACTCATGGAGTTAAAAGCTCCCGATATTATCATTCGGAATGAAAAAAGAATGTTACAGGAGGCTGTCGATGCCTTGTTTGATAACTCTAAACGGAAAAAAGCAATAAAAGGAGCTTCAAACAGACCTTTAAAATCTATTTCCGACCTTTTAAAAGGAAAACAAGGACGTTTTAGGCAAAACCTTTTGGGTAAGCGTGTAGATTATTCCGGTCGTTCCGTTATAGTTGTAGGACCTGAACTTAAACTTTGGCAATGCGGACTTCCCACAAAAATGGCTTTGGAACTTTTTAAACCTTTTATAATGCGAAAACTTGTACAAAAAGAAGTTGTTTCAAATATAAAAAAAGCCAAACTTCTTGTAGAACAAGAAGCCGCCGAAGTTTTTGCCGTTCTTGACGAAGTTGTAAGCGAACATCCTGTTCTTCTAAACCGTGCTCCGACTTTGCATAGGTTGGGTATTCAGGCTTTTGAACCGGTTTTAGTAGAAGGTAAGGCTATACGTCTTCACCCGCTTGTATGTAAGGCTTTTAACGCAGACTTTGACGGCGATCAAATGGCTATTCACGTACCTCTTACACAGGCTGCTCAAATGGAATGTTGGACTCTTATGCTCTCTGCCAGGAATCTTCTTGACCCTGCAAACGGAAAAACAATTGTATTTCCTACACAGGACATGGTATTGGGAATTTATTATCTTACAAAAGAAAAAGCATTGCCTGAAGGTAAAAGGCCCAAACGTTTTTCCTCTGTAGAAGAAGTTTTGATGGCTGCCGAATGCGGTTCGGTCGATTGGCACGATATAATTTCGATTGATTATGAAATCGAAAAAGGCAAAATAGAAAATGTGTTGACAACTCCCGGACGAATTCTTTTCAATGAGGAAATGCCTGAAGGTGTTCCTTTTATAAACGATGCTTTAGGCGATAAAAAAATTAGAAAACTCATTGAGGATGTTTTTAGGGATAAGGGTCCTTATCCGGCTGTTCAGCTTCTCGATAAACTTAAAGCTCTCGGTTATAAATATGCAACTTTCTTCGGTGCAACTTTGAGCATGGACGATATGATTATTCCGCCCGAAAAAGCAGAAATGTTGGATAAGGCAAATAAAGAAGTTTTGGAAATATATAACCAATACCGGGACGGTCATATTACTCAAGAGGAAAGGTACAACAGAGTTGTAGACGTTTGGCAAAAAACAAATGCAAACTTAAAATCCATATTGATGAACACCCTTAAAGAAGATAAGGGCGGTTTTAATACTATTCACATGATGGAAACTTCCGGGGCGAGAGGTTCCAAAGACCAGATAAATCAGCTTGCAGGAATGCGCGGTCTTATGTCGAAACCGACAGGAGATATTATAGAACTTCCCATCCGTTCAAACTTTAAAGAAGGCTTAAACGTTATGGAATTTTTTATCTCCACAAACGGTGCCCGAAAAGGTTTGACGGACACGGCTCTAAAAACTTCTGATGCAGGGTATCTTACGCGCCGTCTTGTCGATATAGCTCAGAACGTAGTTGTGAATGAAGAAGATTGCGGTACCATAAACGGAATTGAATATTCTGCAATCAAACGCGGCGATGAAATACGCGAATCTTTAAGCGACAGAATTACGGGTAAGTATACGCTTGAGCGGATACGGCATCCTATTACGGGTGAAATACTAATTGATGTAAACGAATATATAACCGACGAAATAGCTAAGCAAATAGAAGAAGCCGGTATTGAAAAAGTAAAACTTAGAACAGTATTGACTTGCGAATCCAAACACGGCGTATGCGTAAAATGCTATGGAAGAGATTTAGCCAGAAACAGGATTGTAAGAATTGGAGAAGCTGTCGGAATAATAGCTGCTCAATCAATCGGTCAGCCCGGAACTCAGCTTACCATGCGTACTTTCCATGAAGGCGGAACGGCTTCTAAAAATATTGAAGAAGACCGTGTAGTCTTTTCCAATTACTCTATTGTCGTAAAAGATATAAGCGGTGCGTATGTAACCAAAGAAAATGGTAATCTTCTTTTTACAAGAAAAGGTTATTTTACTTTCAGTAAAGTATTAAATGAATATAAACTCGAAAAAGGCGATACGCCTCTTGTAAAAACGGGATCAAGGCTTGTAAAAGGGAATCCCATCTACACACTTAAAAAAGGTACAGAAGTTTTATCGGAAGACATAGCTATTGCAGATGTCAGGGACAAAATGATTTATCTTTTGGGACAAGAACAAATTATCGAAATAAGAAACGGTTCCGAAGTTGTTGTAAAACCCAACGAAATAGTCAAAGCCGGAGAAACGGTAGCAACGTTTGACCCGTTTGCCGATCCTATTTTGGCTGAATATGACGGTTTTGTCAGATTTGAAGATATTATTCCTGGAACAACTTTAAATGAAGATATAGACGAAGAGACAGGACTTACCGAAAAAAGAATAAGCGATTCTCATTTTGATAAAATGCAGCCCCGTATATTTATTTCGGATGAATCCGGTAACCCGATAGGCGATGACTCATATTTCCTTCCCGGCGGGGCTCAGCTTTTGGTTGAAGAAGGGCAAGAAATAAAAGCCGGAACCATTCTCGCCAAAATTTCAAAAGAATCGGTAAAGACAAAAGATATTACCGGAGGTCTTCCCCGTGTTTCCGAGCTTCTTGAAGCCCGCCGTCCTAAATCTCCTGCTGTTCTTGCAACTATCACCGGAACGGTAACCATCAAAAAAGGCTTACTGAAAGGTAAAAGAATAATTCTTGTAAGAGATGAGTACGGCAATGACTATAAACATCTTGTCCCCATCGGTAAGAGAATGTTGGTAAGAGACGGCGATAAGGTAAAAGCCGGAGAACCTCTTTGCGACGGAAGTTTTGATCCTCACGATATTTTGAATATATTAGGCGAAAATGCTCTTCAAAACTACCTTATGAAAGAAATTAAGGAAGTTTACGATGCTCAAGGTGTTACAATAAACGACAAACATATAGGTGTTGTTGTCCGTCAAATGTTGAGAAAAGTAAAAATCGTATCTGTTGGAGATACCAAATTTATTTTTGATCAGCAGGTAGACAAGTATAGATTTCATGAAGAAAATAAACGTGTTACGGAGGACGGCGGTCAGCCGGCTGTTGCACGTCCTATGTTTCAGGGAATTACAAGAGCGGCTCTTAACATTGACTCTTTTATTTCTGCTGCATCGTTTCAGGAAACTACAAAGGTCTTAACGAACGCCGCTATTGCAGGCTCTTCCGATGAACTTCGCGGTTTAAAGGAAAATGTAATTATCGGACACCTGATTCCTGCCGGAACAGGCATGAAGCGGTACCGCAATATAAAACTTTTCGATAAAGATAAAGGCGATTTGGATATTCAAATGAATGAGATTCTTGAACGCCGCAGACTTGAAGCAGAAGCAGCCCAAGCTATTGAAGAGCAGGAGCTTATCGAAGAAGAAAGTTTATTGGACGATATGCAATTTTAATGTTATAAGGATATAAAACGAAGCCTCTAAAAACATCAAGCCCATCGGCTTGTTCCGTAAAACAACGGATTAAAAATCGTTTTTTAGAGGCTTTTGTTATTTGTGCGGAGGTTTTAATACCCCGACGCTTGCGTCGGGGTTGTTGATTTTATAAAAAAAACGTTATCCGTTAAACTATAATCAATGTCTTTTTTTCCCAATATTAAAATGGAATTATCATCATAAAAGAAAAAAGCTGTTACATCATTAAAGTTTTTTAAAAGTTCCTTACTTTTTTCGGCACCTAGGATATAACAGGAAGTAGATAAGGCATCTGCATTTGCAGATGAATCTGCTGCAATTGAAACCGCATTTACATTTGTTTGTACGGGATACCCTGTTTTTTTGTCTAATATATGATGATAAATTATTCCGTCTTTTTTAAAAAACCTTTCATAGTTGCCCGATGTTACAAGCGATTTATTTTTTAGTGATATTGTAATAACGGAATTTGTTTTTCCGATATTCGGATTTTTTAAGCCGATTTGCCATTCGGTTCCTTTAGGATTTTTTCCTAAAGCTATAATATTACCTCCAAAATCTATTAACGCATTTTGAATTTTATTTTCTTTTAAAATTTTAATAACTTTGTCGGCTGCATATCCTTTTGCAATACCGCCCAAATCAAGCCTCATGTTCCTTTGTTTTAAAAATATTTTATTTTTATCTTTTAAATAAATATCTTTATAGTTTAATAGAGGCAATACCGCATTTATATCGTTTGCAGACGGCTCTTTTGCAGAATCAAAACCTATATTCCAAAGTTTTACCAGCGGACCTATTGCAGGATCAAAAGCCCCTTTCGTTTTTTGCGCAAAATCAATGGAGAGCTTTACCAAACCGTAAAGCTCATCGGATACCGTGACGCTTTTTATACCCGCATTTTTATTCACCTCTTCCAATTCGGAAAAACCTGAATTTGCATTAAAAATATTATCCAGTTTTTCAAGCTCTGCAAATATAATGTTTAAAACTTTATCTATTTCTTTTTTCGGTTTTGTTTCCAAAATGCGGACGCGGCAAACTGTTCCCAAAACGAATTCCGCACGGGAATACTCTTCAGTTTTTTTTTCGCACGATAAAAAAAGTGCAGCAATTAAAATAAGAAAGATTATAAATTTATATTTTTTCATTTATTTAAATTTATCTATACGCCGTAACAAAGCCAAATAAGAATATAACCTATTACAACCGCAGTAAGGGTGT
>CAUTTN010000076.1:0-8469 GCA_963541225.1 uncultured Treponema sp. | reverse complement strand
AATAAAAAACTATAAAGCTCTATTTAAGGCTTTACATTATTATAAAAAATATTCTTTTAAATATTTGGATAAAATCGACAGTCTTACCGCAGAGCATTTGAGAAGTGAACCATCATCACAAATAAATGAATTTATTAAAGATTTATTTAATGATAAAAATATTTGCAAATATCTTCAAGTTCATGATTGGGCAGGAATAAGTTTTTTTAATAAAGAAGCTTTTGAAGATTTAGCCTTTTATATATCGGTTTACGGGTTTACAAAAGAATTTATAAACGATAAAATTAATTTAAATGAAATTAACAAACATATTTTATATTACGGAAACTTGATGAATACTTTATTTAATATGGGTATTAATTCGGAATACAAAACAAAGAAAATTACAGGACATATCTAAAAACTTTGGAAGGAGTATAAAGACATTATGGAACTACTTGTTATTTCGGACGGACATGGAGATTTAGAAAAACTGAAATCCCTTTCGCCTATTGCAGAAAAGGTTGACGGAATAATTTACGGCGGCGATTTTGCCGCATTTCAAAAACCGGAAACAGGTAAACCTTTTTTGGAAGAACTTTTAAAACTTCATAAAAATATTTTTGCGGTTTTGGGTAATTGTGATCATCCTGAATTTATAAAAGAGCTTGAAGCAAAAAATATTTCTTGTGCAAATAAATGTTTATGTTTTAACGATTTTTTTATTTCGGGTTCAGGCGGCGGAAGTAAATTTACAGGTGCAACACCTTACGAAAGAACGGAAGAAGAACTTGTAAGCGACTTTTGTATCGTTGAAAAAAAAGTAAACGAAACGGGAGTCCCGTTAAAAAATTTAATTCTTGTTTGTCATAATCCGCCTTACGGTGCTAAAACCGATAAAATAAATCCTTTGATTCATGTAGGGTCTAAACTTATAACGGCATTTATAAAAAAACATAAACCGGTATTGGTTGTTTCGGGGCATATACATGAAGCCTATGCAATAGATAAGATAGGCGATACTCTTCTTCTAAATCCGGGTGCACTGATGGAAGGCAGATATGCCATTGTGAAAATAAATAATTTGCCGGAAGACAAAACCGAAGTAACAGCCGAATTAAAAAGCATTTATTAACAATCATACTTTATTATTTGACTAACCATAAACTTTAAACATTATATGCTTGACATAAGTATCTTTTTTAATTATACTTGTGTCCTGTAATTATCGGGATGTAGCCTAGGGGCTAAGGCATCTGGTTTGGGACCAGAAGATCGGGGGTTCAAATCCCTCCATCCCGACTATTTCAAATTACTGTTTACCAATATCATAAACATTATGCATCTTTCATTATTTATGCAAATGTTATCGCTCCATATCTTATGGATATTTTCCTTAAAAAAAGAATATACTAAGATATTATTTTTTATTTCAAGTAATACATCATAATGGATTAACCTTTTGCATAATTTTTTGCCGATAAGCAAAGCGAAGTTGCTGTAAAGATTTTTACGTATAAAATTTGAAAAACAGCATAACCGGTATATACTTCCAAAATTTTTTTAAAAAAGACCGTTTTTTAAATTTCAGGATACAAAAAAACCGGTAAAATTACCGGTTTTAAAATTCTTGTTTAACTGTTTACCCGTTCCTGATATTCATTAGTGTCGGTATTTACAAGTATCTTTTCCCCTTGTTTTATAAAAAGCGGGACACGTACAACAAGCCCTGTCTCCGTAACTATAGGCTTAGTTGCTCCTGAAACGGTATCTCCTTTTATATAATTTTCACTTTGTTCTACAACGAAAATCATTTTTGTAGGAATCCTGACATCAATAGGTTCATTTTCCCATACTAATATATCGTATTCATCACCTTCCCGAAGATAATGTTCTTTGGTTCCGATTGTTTCATCAGGAACTTGAATAGTATCAAAACTTTCCGTATCCATAAATATAAAAAGATTACTGTCTTTATATTGGTATTGACACTTATGCGTATCCACAACTGCATCTTCTACAGTATCGGCAGTTTTTATTGTTTGTGTCAAAACGGAACCGTCTCTCAGATTTTTCATTTTAACACGGGCAAACGCGGCTCCTTTTCCGGGATTTACAAATTCCCTTTCTACAACAAGATAGGGTGTTCCTTTATTCAATAAAACCGTACCTTTAGCTATATCGCCACCTCTAATCATTTTTCACCTCATAAAAAAGAATAGTCGATTTTATCATTTTTGAGTATTTTATGCAATATAGAAAAAGTTTAATTTTTTTGTAAATATCTTAAATCAACAACCCCGATGCAAGCGTCGGAGTATTAAACCCTCCGCACGAATCAAGAATATTTAGAAATTATTGATTTTTCATTTATACTGTGGTAGTATAAAATGTATGAAAATAGCAATCATAGATGATGAAAGACTTATACGCGAAGGATTAAAAGTAATTTTTTCAACATATCCCGATATTGAAATTGCAGCTTTAGGCTGTGACGGAAACGAAGCTTTTGAAATTTGCCAAAAATATAATCCCGACTTAATTTTGATGGATATAAGAATGCCTAATTGTAACGGAATAGAGGCTATAAAAAAAATACATAAACATTATCCTGAAATTAAAATTCTTATTTTGACAACCTTTACCGATATCGATTATATTCAGGAAGCAATAAAACAAGGCGGCTCAGGCTATCTTTTAAAAGATAGTTCTCCCGATGTAATTTATGACGGAATCAAAGCTGCTCTTTCCGGCAATATAGTAATTAATCCTGAGGTTGCACAAGAAATTCTTTTAAATCAAGTCAAAAATAATGGATCAAAAAATTGTGATGTAGATGCCATTATGGAAGAATATGATCTTAGTAAAAAAGAAATCGATATAATAAAACTTGTTGCAGAAGGTTTTTCCAATAAAGAAATTGCCAGAAAGCAAAGTTTATCGGAAGGAACTATAAAAAATAATATCTCTGCAATATTCTTAAAAACTTTCGTTTCAGATAGAACAGGGCTTACTGCCTTTGCTTTTAAAAATGATCTTATGTAAAACGGTTTTCCAATTTATCCAAATTATCAATTAAGCTGCTTGCCGTAAGAGAATATGAACTTTTTATAAATGCAGCTGCCGAAGTATGAGCAAGACTTGCAGAAATTGCGGCTTCAAGAGGCTGATAATTTTGAGCTAAAAGAGATGCCGTTAAACCTGTAAGCACATCGCCGGAACCTGCTTTGGATAGAGCCGAAGTCCCGAAAGAATTTATAAAAATATTTTTATTTTGCCCTATTAAAACATTTGCACCCTTTAATATCAAAACCATATCGGGATATTTTTTACAAAACATTTTTACAAATTCAAATCTGTTACTTTGTATTTCTTCTACCGAATATTTGCCTAAACCGCAGATATTTAACAGGGAAGAAAATTCTTTAGGGTGAGGTGTTAAAACTGCTTTTTTTAATTTTGGTAAAATTGTTTTTAACTCTTCATAATAAAAAATATCGGCATCAAGCACAAATGGAAAATTTTCATTATCTTTATCGGTAATAATTGCAAGAGCATAGGAGCTTCTTTTTCCTAGACCGGAACCTACAACGGCAGATGTAAATTCCTTTGCGAATTCTTTTGAATACATAAAATCCGCCGGCATTGGAATTTCATTTTCGGAACAAATAGTTACAAGACCGGCACCGAATTTTAATGCCGCACTTGCCGCTAAAAAGGCGGCTCCTTTTTTTTCGCCTGCAATAACCGCAGTATGCCCAAAACTTTTTTTATGTGCGTTTTGTTTTTTACGTACAGGCAAAACTAAATCTTTTTTTTCAAGTAGAAAACATTCCGTTTCTTTTTCATATAAAGAACGGGGGAGCCCCAAATCTATAACTTCTATTTTTCCCGTTATATCCTTAGCTTCATCAGAAAAAAAAGCCGTTTTTAAAGCTCCCATCGAAAAGGTTATATTAGAAATTACTGTAGCAGGAGAAGCCTGTCCTTCCGCATTTAAACCGCTTGGTATGTCACATGCAATTTTAAAAGCCCGTATTTCATTTATTTTTTCAATTAACTTTTTATCTTCATCTTTTAATTTTCCTTTTAAACCGGTTCCTAAAAATGCATCAAAAATAATATCGCATTGAGGAACAATGGTTTTGTGTATCGGTATTTTTAATTTATCCAGTCTATCTTTTTGAAGTCTGCATAATTCGGATTTAGGTTCTTTTATACATACAACAATTACATTAAAATAATCATACAATATTCTGGCAAGAGCAAGACCGTCTCCGCCGTTGTCGCCTGAACCGCAAACAATTTGTAAAGTTCTTTTTGCTTCACCATTTCTTAAAGGAAAAAGATTTTTAATTTTTTCTGCTGAACCGCGGGCTGCATTTTCCATTAAGATTCCGTTTTTTAAATTAAAATTTTCTTCGGCTCTTTTATCCAATTCTCTTAAAGAATAAAAAACATTTTGCATTTTATCTTCCTAAACTAAACCTGCACAAACCTTACCGTTAAATTAGGTAAATCTATTTTTTCTGTCTTGAGATTTATTTTTTCGTTTATCGAAAGTTCTTTTTTTAAAAACATCTCGGTTTCATATCCGATGGACGGAATTGAAATACGGGCTTTTAATTTTACGGTTTCTAAAATTACGGCTTCTCCTACCCAGTCAGGATTTTGTAAAAGATAAACAAGTGTCCAATGCTGTCTTGAAAATCTTTCAATTTGATTACAGTTTCTGCCTGCCATATCTCCTGCTGCAATTCGGAGTAAAAGTTCATCGGTTTTCATAAGCGGTTCTTTGTCTATAAATTTTAAAAGCTGTTGATGAGCCGCCAAGTCTCCGTATCGTCGGAGAGGGCTTGTTACCTGACTGTACATACCTATTCCCAATGCCGAGTGCATTGCAGGAATTGTTCCGACATTCCGCGGATGCATTGCCTTGCGTTTACGGTATTCGCCTGCCAATCCTGCGGGTAATTTTTTTGGAATTTCAGGAGCGTCCTGACTTATGTATTGAAAAGGAATATTATTTTTAAAAGCAAAACGTGCAGAAGCCTCGCCTGCCAAAAGCATCATTTCCTTTATCATCAAAGAAGATTCCGTATTAGTAAATTTGTCTATAGAAACTTTTTGTAAGCCGTCAATTTTTTTTACACTTATTATTACCTCAGGCATTTCTATAGAAACGGCTCCGGCATTTTCTCTTTTTATTCTATTTTTTTTTGCGATCTCAAAAATAGGTTTTAAATCGGGACATTCTTTTTGTTTATCGGCTTCTTCATACGTTATACATTTTACTTTTATTTTTGTACGCAAAACATCTGTTTCAATAATATCGGCATTATCGTCAAGTTTTAATTTAAAAGAAAGTGAATATGAAACAGGGTTTAACCCAAGTGCAAAATCGGCTACAGCCGACTCGCCAAGCATTCTCGAAATACCTTCAGGAAGATAAAGAGTAGCTCCGCGTTTTCTTGCATCCAAATCGCTTTTTGAATCGGGGTATATCGTATCTGCCGGATTTGCAATATGAATCCAAAGATATTCTCCATCAAAGCAAACCGCATCATCGGGATCGGTACTTTCCGAATTATCTATTGCATAAGCTGTAAGATGCGTTAAATCAATATACTCATGATTTAAATTAAGAGGCGGTAATTCTATTTTGGAGGAATTAACAGAATGTTTCAATCTTGCAGGGTATGGATTTTTTTCTTTTTCCCAATAACCCGTATTTAATAAAAATTTATGTGCGGATTCGGGAGTTTCTTTTAAATGAAGCTCATTTAAAATTTTCGATTTTTCGGTTTGCCCCAAAGCAAGAGCTTCTACTTCTTGTAAAAAATGAGAATACTTTTTTATATCTAATTGTTTATTTATATTTTTAATACATTCAGATACGGCTTGAATAAATTCATTTTTTTCTTTTTCTTCATTCTCTTTTGCATTAAGTTTTTTTAACTCTTTTTCAACTTCTTCTTTTGAACATATTTTTACCGGCTTATCGGGAGTTTCTGTTACAAACATTGGCGAAGAAGAAATTAAATTCCAAGCAGCCCACATTTGTTCCGGTTTCAAGTCTGACCATAATAATTCCGTTATCTCATAAAAAGAAGCAAAACCTGTTTCAAAAAAATCTGCGGCTTCTTCAAAATCGGCTTTAGGACATGCAGAATTTAAAATGGTCTTTAAATTTTGTTTATTATTATCGGCTAATAAAACAAAATCTTTTTCCCTCACTTTTTTTATTCCTGCTTCTGTTTCTATTTCGAATTTACCGCCGGACATTGAAATAATTACGGCAGGCCGGTTTTTATATAATACAATGGAATTAATATTCATCTATTGTCCTTAAAATTTAAAATCATTTATTCTTACGGATAGTTTAATATCCTAACCGTCTTGTATGAAAATTAAGGGAATTGTATCCGGCTATAATACCATTTGAGGATAACATACTTCGCTGCTCCGCTGGTAGACTGTTGATTTTTATCAAACTTATCCGGCGGGCATTATTGTTTAAATATAAAATTTGAATACAATTACCTTTATAAAAATAAATATCGCAATCGGCTGCATAAAAAGAAGGTTTACCCAATACTTCTTCAAAAGCCTTTTTGCTTTCGCCGACTCTTAAATCTTGAAATAAAGACAAAGTTGAATTTTGTAAAATATTTATTCTTTCTATCCTATTATCCGATTGAGTTTTAATTATTATCTCCGTATTTAAATGATCATATATCCATGTTTCTAAAAAATAATTATATTTAATACCGGAAGGTTTTCCCCAATATTCTAAAAGTTCATCGGTAGTATCATGCAGTTTTATTTTTTTTAAAGAGATAGGTTTTACTTCTTTTTCATAACTTATTAAGCCTTTTAATTTTTCCTGTATTTTTAATGAGGCTTTAATATCTCCTATACCGAACAGCATTACTGCGTAGTTACATAAAACTAATCTTTCGTCTATTATTGTACCTGTTCTTAAAAATAAATTTGTTTTATTTTTTTCGGCTATATTTTTTAAAATTACTTCGAGTAATATTTTTGATTTGGAATAATCATCTCCTGATAGAAATAAAACTGAAGCATAGTTAATTGCAGCCACATAGTTTTCGGAATCATTGTTTAACATCAATGCATGTTCCGCTATATGTATTGCTTTATTTTTTTCTTCTTCATCGCCGTTAGAAAAAAGCAGTAAAGCATAAGCTGAAGCTAAAGCAGGTTCATAAATTATGTTAAGATATTCTTCATAAGCATTTACGGCATCTTTATATAAAGATGCGTTTTCGATAAATTGTTTTTGATTATCTTTTAAATTCATATTGGAAAGAGTAAATGTTTCGGGTTTTGAATTTAAGATTTCCATTAATGCCGTAACTTCATTTGATGTTGATGAAGCGTAAGGAAATGCAGTTAAAAGTTTTTGTGTAATATTATTCGGCAACGATTTATGCAAAATAAGAGCTGCCAATCTTTTAAAATAAATACTTTCGGAAAAATTATTTTTTAAACTAAGACAACGTTGGCGGACATCTTCTTCAATAGTTTTATCTTCACTCTGTAAACCCGTTAATATATATATAAGCTCATCTGCAATTATATCCGCCTCTTCTATGTATTTTAAAATATTATTCAATCTTGCCTGAGAAGAATAATTTTCTTTAAAAAGTGATATAATCTTTTTTGAAACAGCAACATCCGACTCTATCTTATTTAACCGTTCAAAATGTTTATATAAAACTTCAACATTGTAGCCTGCAATTTTAAGTAAAACAGCAGCAAACATATCCACACGTAAATTATGCTTATTTAAACTTTCAGCTGAAGCATGTTTCGCTTTAACATCATTTAAATTATTTTTTAAAGAAAAGCCGGCAGCCTCTACAGCTATTATTGCAGCCAACATATTTTCTCTTTCTATATTAAAATTTCTTATTCTTCTGGGAGATATATTTTGAGGATTCGCAAGTTCTGCATCAATGTAATCGAATACGCCTGTACTTATCAATATAGTTCCGTCAGGATAAATTTTACATTTTGCAGCCGGATTATCTTCTATAAGAAGTCTCATATTTCCGCGGTAAAGCTCGGTTTTTCTGATTAGCATAAAAAGTGCAGATTCCAAAATATCATACCAAATACCAATATCTTTTGCTGAAACCTCTTTTTTAGAAGCTTCTGCAATTTCTTGCCGGTAAGGTTGTCTAAAAGAATCTTGACTATCTGTACCGGTATCTATTTTTTCGGCAAACAGAGTAAATGCGGTTATTATAAAAATAGCAGAAAAAATTAATCTATAAATGTAAAAGTTGAAGTTCATTTTTTTCATGATATAAGATTACCATAATATGAAAATCTTGGCAACTATTTTTATTAACACACGGCTTTAATTAGTTAAGGTAATTATATTTTACAAATGAAAGAATATAATTTCGGCACATAAACAACCTCATCGGAAGAACATAGCTAAAAACGTCGGCAGTATAT
>CAUTTN010000075.1:0-8514 GCA_963541225.1 uncultured Treponema sp. | reverse complement strand
GGCATCCGTGCCGGATTGCACATACAATGCGAAACATTGAGTACTGTACACCGATGCTCTGAGACGAGGCTGTTGATTAAGTTCTCGACACAAATAAATTCTAAAATTTTAAAGGATTGAATGTATATTACTTTCCCGTTTATGTCAAGAGTGTAATTGACTAAATTCTTTTTTTAGTATAATATATATAGGACATTATGATCGAGAGAACTGTACAAAGCGGTTTTAATGCTGCATTGGATTTTCTTAAAGACGGTGAATTCCAAAAAGCCTATTCGATGCTTCAAGAAGTCCTACAGGACGATTTAGCTAATACGGCGATACTTTATGCCTTAAAAGGCATTGCCTTTTGGATGGATAAACTGGATAATCTAAGACAGATTAAAAATCCTTTTGAACAAGGAGAATACATGATTTCGCAGTGGAAACCGTTTTTAGTCTATATGCGTAAACAGGAAGAAAATAGGGAAATTGTCATTTATGCCTTAAAACGGGCTGTATTTAATACGGCAATCAAATGTTATTATGAGATTTTTGACGAAGATCCTCAACACAAGGATTCTTCCATTTATCGTAGAATAGGACTTTGCTATAAAGCTCTTGGCGATTATGAAAACGGATTGGAGTTTTTAAAATATGCATACGATTTAGATAAAAGTTCATCTGCAGTAATTGCAGAGTTAGCGGATTGTTATGCTCTTTACGGAGAAACAGCTTATGCTAAAGTGTTTTTTAGAGAAGCCTTTTTTATTGATCCGGACGGGGTCGAGTTACAGTTTTTGGAATCGGAACTTATTTGCAGACTTATTCAAAAACTTCAAAATTTGGGACTAAGAGGAAATCTTGCCGATTGGATTCCGGTATACGGAGTGCTGGACGGGATATTCAATGTAAAAAGAGAGCTGCGTTCTTTTGAGCTGGGGCAATTAAAACAAAATATAGTCTTATTGGAAAGGGAATTCCAAGAAAAAGGAAAAGAACAAAACAGCAAAATAGTACCGCGGTTATTGAACCATTACTTTTGGTTGATAGATCATTATATCAACACAAATGAAGATAAATCTAAAATTGATAAAATTATTTTAAGTATAAAAGTATTGGATAAAAATATTTATAACAGCTATATAAAATAGCATACTGGGGGATATATGTCTGATATACAGAAGAAATTGACGGAAATGCTCAATGAAGAAAAATGGACAAGAGCAGCTATAAGTAATTACACTGCAAATAATTTTGAAACTTTATATGCATTGGTATCTGATGCAAGAAGAGAAAACCTTACTGATGAAATAAAAAATATATGTGATGAACATCTGGCACATACAAAAAACAGTATAATAGCACTTTATATCTCCGGTATAATCTCTCTTTCCAATCAACTTTTGGACGATTCTGCAGTAGTAACTTTGATAGGAATATTTATCGATAATCACAGAACTCAAGTCGTGGAATACCTTTGCAAAAAAGTATTGGAATACGGAGAATCCAAATTCGCTTTAAGAACTCTATCCGACTGTTATAAAACTTCGGGTAACGAAGATTTATACAATATTTGGGAAAGACTTGTCAAAGTCGATTATGACGAAGCCGACATTGCAAAGCAGCTTGCCGAAAAATACGAAAAAGACGGCGATACCGAAAAATCCATCGAGTATTACAAAAAAGCTCTTTACCGATTTATAAACAGAAAGCAGATAAGCGGTGTAAAAGAAATGTGGTCGAAACTCGTCGTTTTAATCCCTGACGAAATAGACTTCTTTTTCCGCATTCAAGCAAAAATTTCTGCATCGATAGGCTCAGGCAGAAACTACGTATTAATGGAAGATGTATACAAATACTATTCTCAAAATGAAAACTGGGATATTTCTATCGATATTTTAAAACTGATTTTATCCTACGATGAAAAAGATCTTTCTGCAAGAGAAGAAATTATAAAATGTTTTAAAAATAAATATAGCGATCATAGTCAGCTTGACGAATGTATCAAAGTTTCAAACCTAACCCAAAACTGGCGTCCCATTTTTGATGCAATTGCAGACTTTGAAAAACATATCTCATTCGATAAAGGTTCTTTTGTCTTTCACAGAACATGGGGCGTAGGAAGAATATCCCTTGTAAAAAATGATGAACTTGTAATAGATTTTACAAAAAAACGTAATCACAAAATGACCCTTAAAATGGCTATTACTGCTTTGCAGACGCTAGAGAAAGATCATATTTGGGTTTTAAAATCCACTGTAAACAAAAACGACTTAGCAAAAAAAATAAAAACGGATCCCGAATGGGCTTTAAAAGTCATAATAAAAAGTTTTGACAACAATTGCGATATGAAAAGAATAAAACAGGAAGTTGTACCTTCACTTTTAACTTCCGGAGAATGGACAAACTGGAATACAAAAGCTAGAAAAATTTTAAAAGAAAGTCCTATCTTCGGTATTAATCCTGATCACATCGACTTTTATACTGTAAGAACCCGTCCCATTTCTCTTGAAGAAAAACTGTCAAACGAATTCAAAGCTCAAAAGAATTTCTTTGCACGTATTGAATTACTCAATTTATTTGATTCTGCGGATTCTTGCGACAAAGACTCCGATACATTTAGAGAAATGCTTGACTATTTTGAAGGTTTCTTAAAATCTTTTAGCCAAATAAACGAACAGGTTATCTCTGCTTATATCATTACGAAAGAATTTGCTGCCGAAAAACAGATTACGGCTTCGGGTAAACAATATAATTTTGCAGAATTATATGAACGGATAGAAGATTCAACTCAAATATATTTGGGAATTAAAGATAAGGTTATAATAAAAAATCAGTCCATGCGTCAAAAGTTTTTGAAGTATATAAAAAATTTGGTGCCGAATTGGGATAAAGAATATATAAAACTTTTTCCGTCTGTTCTATCCGAAGAGATTTTAAAAGCGTTATTGGAAGACGGAAAAACCGAAGAAGTCAAAAATCTTGTAAGAGAGTGTTTTGATAATTATAGAGTTTATAGAAGTGCCGCAATCTGGTTCTTTAAAAATGTACGCGATGAAAGCTGGTTTGACGAAATCGGTATAAGTCTTGAATACCAGCTCATCGCTTTGATTCATATTTTGGACATTACATACAGGGAAATAGGTTCTAAAAGAAATACTACCGAAAACCGCAAAATCAACAATCAGGTTCACGGAATATTATTCGGCAAAGACGAACTTTTGGAAAGATTTATAATCGAAAGCGATGTCGATACAATAACCAGACTATATACCCTTATAGGCGATATAAAAGATCTTGAACCGTCGATTAAAATGCGGCTTAGAGCAAAAATTGTCGAAAAACATAAAGATTTTAGGTTCTTCGATATAGAAGAAAAAGGAGTTACGGCTCACGGATTAATTGTTACATCAAAAATGTACGATATTAAAGTTAAGGAGCTTCAAGAAATTATTGATGTTAAAATTCCGCAGAACTCTAAAAATATCGGATACGCACTTTCGCTCGGCGACTTACGCGAAAATGCCGAATATAAGGCAGCAAAAGAAGAACAAAATCAGTTAAATGCTGCGGCAACAAGGCTTCAAGACGAAATCGACAGAGCTCAGATTTTTGACCCGACTACTGCCACTGCAAAAAAAGTTTATTTCGGCAGCAAGGTAAAAATATTAAATATCAATACGGATAAAGAAGAAGAATATACGATTTTGGGACCTTGGGAATCGGATCCGGCAAATGGAATTATATCGTATATGTCGCCGCTTGGAAATTGTTTATTTAATCGTAAAAAAGATGATGAGCTTGAATTTGAAATAAATGACGAAAAAAGAAAATATAAAATCCTTGATATTTCGGTTATAGACTTTAAATAATTTACTTTAAACAAGGAGTAAACTATGAAAGTATTTAGAAAAGTTTTTTTGTATATTTTGATCTGGGTTACGGGGCTTGTGCTGTTTGCACAAACAAGTAAAAATGCGGATATCGTTATTCTTATGGATACGTCCGGAACTATATTCGAGTATTATGAAGAAATAAACAATACGGTTTTAAAAGTAATAACCGATAGATTTGTAAGAAAAGGCGATACCGTACATCTTTTGTCGTTCAATGCCGATGCACGGTATGAGCTTTCACAAAAAATAAACACCGAAGCGGATATGTCGCGTATTGTTTCCAGATTTTTACTTTTATACCAACTCGGTCAAAACTCCGATTTTTTAACCGGTTTAAAGTATTGTACAACCTACACCGAAAATCTTGCCAAAAAAGACGAGCAAATATTAATTATTATTTCGGATGGAATTTTTAATCCACCCGATTCGAGTCCGTATAAAAATTATACCGGGGATCAAATAAAAAACGAATTGGGTCTTTTGTCGGGGAAAATACGCAAACAAGGTTGGAAAGTGTATTATGTAAAATTGCCGTATCCCTCCGATGCAGTCATAAAAGATTTGGAAGGCGGCTTTTATGCAGATGCAAAATCCGAGGAAAATAAATCTTCTGCCGAATCTTCAATCGGCGGCGGCAGTAAAGGCAGCAAAGATAATGGCTCTCCGCAAAATACGCAAGACAATGATTCTGTTGTAAACAATTTGCGAGACAATATGTCTGCAAGTAATTCGCAAACAGAAAGCAAAACTCAGAATACCGGAGAAAAAGAGTATACCGACATTTCAAAAACGTTTACCGAAGGAACGGGAATTGATCAAAGCAAATTATCGGAAAAAGGCGGACTTACAATAGAGGAAGATGATACAGTTTTGCCTCAAATTATCTTTCCTGCCGAACTTAAAGCCTACGGCAGCAAATTAAATTTTTCCGTAAAAATATTAAACAGGAGCGATAAAGATACAGAATTAAAACTTAGCGAAGTGGTTATCGATAACGGGATCAATTTGGTAAAGATACCCGTACGCAAAGAAAAAACGGTTATTCGGACACAAGGAAAAACCGTTCTCGATATAAATGCGGTTTTACCCGGAACATATAGAGAAGGCAAATATAATGCCATTGTCCGCCTCGAATTCGATGAAGACAAAAAAGTAACTCCGCAAGCTGCCGAACTTTTGTTGTTTGTATATCCGTCTTTTATAAGCAGGACTTTTAAATCAAATAATCTTTGGTTATTTATTATCGGTTTGCTTTTACTTTTATTACTGATTTTTATAATTGTAATGATTATAAAGAAAAAAAGTTCGGCACAAATTTCTGCTTCTAATGTATCGGGTAAAAAAACTTCGTTAAAAGCAACTTCTTCTGGCGAAACACCTCCTTTATATTTTAGAGAAGAAAAGAAGGCTCCGGTCCAATTAAACGATAAAGAAAATTATACGGATAAATTAAATTCGTTTAATTCATCCGTGAATCAGAACAATACTATAAATGCGAATAGTAAAAATGTAGTATTAAATGCAGGCGAGGGTAACGGTTCCATATATTCTTCTGCCAACATAGATAAAATAGCTTTGCAAAAAACTCAAGATGAGGCTTTACGCTTAAACATTTTAAATTCTCTTTCTTTTCAGCAGGATAGAGGTTTTAAAATGGTACCTGCAAATCATTTGGAAAGAATAGAAATCAAAAGAGATCAATCCGGTATGACGGAAATTTATGTTCTTGACCAAAACAGGAATATCGGAAGAAGAAATATACACGTAATGAAAGCCGGTACAAGGCTTACCGTGGGCGGCGGTAAAAAAGATAACTTTTTAGTTTTTTTGGTAAAACTTCCCGCAAACCTTGCAGAAGTAAGATACGACGGTCAAGATTATCATCTTGCTATTTTAAAGCCTGAATTTTTCCCGTATGAAAAATCTAATGTTATAAATAACTGCATCGGCAAAACTATAACTATTGTTTCTAAAAAAGGGTATCATATATATTTTACTTTTAGGGCTTACGAAGATCCTACGGTTAAACTTAATAATATATTGACTTCAATCAAATAATCGAACCGAACTAAATAAAAAAACTGACGGATTTCCGTCAGTTTTTTTATTTAGTTCGGAGGGTTTAATACCTGACGATTTTCGTCTACGCTCTGCGTCGAGATTGTTGATTTATTTTGCTAATCCCGAAATCAATGCAGGTACGGTTATAAAAGTTCCTATTGCACTTCCCAATGACGAAAGAAAGAAGACTAAAAGAACTTTTGTAATTCTATTTTTATACCAGCCTTTTAATGCCGCCGCGTCTTGAGTAAGATTTTCCATATCTTTTACCTGCGGTTTTTTTGCCCATGCCTGAACAAGACCGGATATAATTCCGATACCGATAAAAGGATTTACCGTAGTTATCGGAGCACCGATAAACGATGAAATTATTGCAAAAGGATGTCCTAAAGCAATTATGGAACCTATTGCAGAAAGCCCTCCATTCCATAAGATAAATGCAATAAGCATTTGTCCTGTTTTTGCTCCTCCGCCTTTAAAAAAGCCTGCAATAATTAACGATATTATCGCTATGGGGAATATCCATGCCAAAATTTTTTTTACGGGCGAGGCTTTAGGTATGGAATCTATATCCGAAATATCTGTAGTTTTTGTTCCCGCTTCAAGTTCTTTTAAAAATTTTTCCGTTCCGGGCAAATGACCTGCTCCCAAAACGGCTATAACTTTTTTTCCGCTTGAATCCCAAATTTTGGATGCCAAATATCTATCTCTTTCATCGATTAAAACTTCTTTTACGTTAGGAAGATATTCAGCCATTTCTTCCATCATACTATCCATGGCACTTTGATTTTTTAATTTTTCTATTTCTTCTTCGCTTAGTTTTTCATTTGAAAAAGCCGCAGATAAAAGAGCTGCCAAAAGCTTGCTTTTTCCGAAACCTTTATTCTTTGCCCACGCTCTTTTTAATGTTGTATGAATGGGACGATCCGCCAATTCGGTTTTTATATTCAGTTCTTTACACACATCGACGGCTGCCCTCATTTCATCGCCGGGTTTTACGCCTAAATCCGCTCCAAGCCTTTTTTGAAAAGAGGCAAGAACAAGATTTGCAAGAAGTAAAAATCCTTTTCCCTCTTTTAAGACTTTAGAAATATCTATTTCCTGCCATGCTTCCTTTGCCGTTAAAGTTTTATAACGGGTTTCATCAAGTTCTACGCATACGCAATCAGGATTCTCGCTCCGTATAAGAGTTTCAACATCTTTTATACTTTCTTTGGAGACGTGAGCCGTACCGAGTAGAATAATTTCTCTATCGTTTAAATAAAGGCGTTTTAAAGCCTTGGGAATATTTTCTTCCATCTTGTAACTCCTTGTAAATTATAAAGTTTCCGCTTTTTCGACAATCATTTTAAGTAAGTTTTCTTTTCCGGGATATTTTTCCGGTCGGATAAATCCTCCTGCCATGTGGGCATGTCCGCCTCCGGAGCCTAAGTCTTGCAAAGATTCCAGCATTATATATCCTGCATCAAGATTTTTATCGCGGCATCTTACTGAAAGACTATACTCGTCGCCGAAAGTTTCTATTACGATTACAAAAGTTATTTCTTTTATCCAAACCAAAAAGTCGGCAACAACCGATAATAAGGCTTTAGAATAATCTTCTTTTATTTCTATAAGTAAAAAATTTTTTATCTGTACATATTCTTTAATAGCTCTGCCTATTTCTTTAATGTCATTTATGCTTATAGTTGTTTTAAGAAGCTGTTGAGTAACATGTACATCGGCTTCAAAATAGAGCGAATTATAGGCTTCCATATCAAGCCTGTGTACATGCCTCGATAAAAAATCGGTATCCAGCTGAATACCTCCGATAAGAGCAGTAGCGACGGCTCTATCATATTTTTTACCGCTTTCTTTCCAGTAAGACCAAATAATTGAACTGCACGCTCCTATTTCGGATCTTATATCCATAAAATCGGCTTCGGAATTTGTTCTGTTGGGATGGTGATCTATAACGGCTTTTAAAATACCGCCGACTTTATTTACGGTACCTTTAAAAGGTGTTCCGTCTACAACTATAACCTGATAACTTCCGTAATCGGTAATGTCATTTATTTTGATTAAAGGGAATTTTAAATAATCGATAAATTCTTGAAGCTGTAAATTCGGAATTAAACCGCCGTAAGCAGCTGAAGTCTTGTACCCGCATTCATTTAAAAGTCTGATAAGTGCATAAGCCGAACCTATAGCATCATGATCGGGAAAATCATGAGTTTGAACAAGTACCGGAATGTCCTTATCCAAAACAGAACAAAGTTTTAAAAAAAAATTTTCCATAAAAAAACTATAAACCTTAAAAAAATATTTTATAAATATAATATGAAAATAAAAAATACGCAATAGGTTTTTTAATGGTAAAATTTTTTAAACGGAATTGTTTCGAGGTACTGTTCTGCCATGTGTCATGTCACTCAGGACAAACAAATCGGATTTTTTTGCCGAATTTGGCAAAATAATAGTCTGTTCAACCTGCCTTTCCATACTTTTCGGCTCAAGAGAGGTATTCGCAGTCTGTTATTCATGCGGAGGGTTTAATACCCCGACGCTCTGCGTCGTAACAAAGGGTATTAAAGCC
>CAUTTN010000074.1:0-8663 GCA_963541225.1 uncultured Treponema sp. | reverse complement strand
CGCTTTTTGCATCGGGGGTGTTGATTTTAAAAATATACATGGTATCGCCGCATTAATTTGCTTTAAAATTATTATCCCTTTTTTCTTACTCTTTACAGGTTGAATTACGGTTTTTATGGCAGGAAACCACTGCTTGGTTTTGCTTTACGGTTGCCTGCCGTTAAAAAATATAGTATACTCGACAGATATGAATTATACGGATTTACCGGTTTATAAACAAAAAGATAGAATTTTAGAAATGCTGGAGCAAAATCAAGTTATAGTGGTTGAAAGTCCTACAGGTTCCGGCAAAACAACCCAGTTGCCGGTTATTTTGCACGAAGCGGGTTACAGCCGATCGGGAATAATAGGTGTTACACAGCCCAGACGTATTGCCGCTCTTTCAGTAAGCGAATTTATTTCTAAACAGCTTAATGAACCTATGCCGGGACTTGTCGGATATAAAATGCGGTTTGAAGATAAAACTTCTCCCGATACAAAGATTAAGATAATGACCGACGGTATCCTTTTACAGGAGTTAAAACTTGATCCTTGGCTGAGTAAGTATTCGGTTATTTTGGTGGATGAAGCTCATGAAAGAAGTCTTAATATCGATTTTATTTTGGGGTTGCTCAAAAGGGTTCTTGCAGAACGGCATGATTTTAAAGTCATAATTTCTTCGGCTACAATAAATACGGATTTGTTTTCGATGTATTTTGACGGCTGCCCTATCGGCAGGATTGACGCTCAAACTTATCCTGTAACGATGATTTTTGATCCGCCTGCCGTTAAAGCCTCTACCGACAGCTTTGAAGCGGAAAATGCTTTAATGGACAAAATAGCTTCCATAGTCGGGCGGATTTTAAACGAAAAAAGAAGCGGTGCAATTTTGGTGTTCCTGCCCGGAGAACGAGCCATAAAAAACTGCATAATGCGTCTTTCAAAAGAACCTTGGTTTAAAAAACTTTTTCCTCTGCCTTTGTATGGACGTTTAAGCAAAGAAGAACAAGAAAGGGTTTTTAAACTTCCGCCCTTTGGTAAAAAGAAAATTGTTATTTCGACAAATATTGCGGAAACCTCTATCACAATAAATGATATTGCGGCAGTAATAGATTCGGGATTGTCAAAATTAAATTTTTATAATCCTTTTACTTTTACTTCCAGCCTTGACGAATCCCTCATTTCCAAAGCTTCGAGCAATCAAAGGCGCGGAAGAGCAGGACGTACACAGGAAGGCGTTTGTTACAGGCTTTATACACGAAAAGATTTTGAAACAAGACCGCTTTATACGTTGGAAGAAATTTACAGAACAGACCTTTCCGAAGTTGTAATGCGGATGTCCGAACTCGGAATATATGATTTTGAAAATTTCGATTTTATTTCGCCGCCCGGTAAAAAGGGAATTATAGGAGCCGTAGAAACGCTTAATATGCTTGGAGCTTTAACTGAGGATAATTCTTTAAGCCCGATAGGAAAAATGATGTGTATGTTTCCTCTGGCTCCCCGCCAGTCAAGAATGATTGTAGAAGCAATTACACAATATCCTAATCTGGTGGAAGAAGTTTTAATTGCCGCCGCTTTTCTTTCTGCACGGAGTCCTTTTATTTTTCCGGACGGAGAGGAAGTAGAAGCCCGTAAAGCTCATGCTCTTTTTGACGAACCTAAAGGCGATTTTGCTTCGTTTCTAAAAGTTTACAGAATGTTTATGCAAGCTCTCGATAAAGAAAAATTCTGTAAGATTTATTTTTTGGAATATAGAATAATGGCGGAAATTGCAAGCATAAAAGAACAACTTGAGTTAATCGTTTCCGATATGGGGGTTCCGATTTTATCGGGCGGAAATATTGACGATTATCTTACGGCAATTGCAAAAGGAATGATACAATTTGTATGCTCGGTTCAGGGGCGGGATTCTTACGGCAGTTTGACTACGGAAAAAATCTTTATTCATCCGGGTTCCTGTATGTATAAAGAAAAACCCCAATACATAGTTGCAGGCGAAATTGTAAGAACTTCCAGAATGTATGCCATGTCCGTTTCCCCTCTTTCAAAAGAAATTATAAGTAAAATCGAACCTGCTCTTTTATCCAAAAAAAGCAAAAAAAATAAAAAACAGGAAACGGAATTTTCTAAACATTTAAAATCAAAATATGAAGAAGAGCAAATCCTTATAGAAGGAGTTAAATACAACATAAAAAAAATAAAAGGAAAAAAACATCTTATACTTCCTTGGGATTTTTTTAAGACAACGGTCAAAACCATAAAAGAAAAAGACGGTGAAATTAAAGACGGATATTTGGAACAGATAAAAGGGCTTCGCGGAAAAATAGAAATTAAAAATTCGGAACTTTTATCCGGCGAAAAGATGGAATTAATTTTTAATGTTGTAAATAGTTTTAATATAGAACCTCTCGAAGCGGAAAAACAGCCCGAAAAAAACAAGAATTTTCAACTGCCTGACGATATGGAAGAACTTATCGGTTATGTTCCGTTTTTATTCCGTACAAAGATTGCAAAACAAAAAACGGGGGAGTTGGGTTTTATAACTTTATTTTGTGACGGGGCAGGGCATTTTTGGTTTAAAACATCGCGGGGATTTCATACGGCTTTGCATGAGAGTTTTGCTTCGCTGCAAAGTTTGATAGATATTGCAGGAGAAAGTTTTACTCCCGAACAAAAAACGATTGTAGGTACTATATATGGAAAGATGAGTAAGCTGATATAGTCCGTTTTAAAAACGGATAATAATGAACTTTATGAATTTAGTTATTTTAATTACAGTAATTATTTTTGTTGTATCGATTTTTAAAAACCAAATTAAAAAGGCGGAATTCGGAACGGTACTTTCGGATAGCTCGACGGAAGAAAAAACGGCTCTTGACGATATTGTAGAAATGGAAGACGCTTTTTTTGAAGCCGTAAAAAACGGCAGAGAAGCCGTAAAATTTATGCATCTTTTTTACGGACAGGATATAATGATGTTAAAAGCGGCTTTTCAAAGTGAAAGTATTCCGTATAAAATTGAAAATGAACATTTACCGCAAGTACTTACAGGTCAGGGAGTTATAGGTTTTTATCATTCGGATTTTTATATCTTAAAGGAAGATTATGAAGATGCTTTAAAAATCGTGCAGGAATATGTAAAAAACAAAAAAAACGGCGGGCAATCGGAAGCTGCAAACAAGGCTGTTTGCGATTTAATCTCCATAGTAACCGCTTCAAGTTACGTACCCGATAAAACCGAAACTGCCGGCATAGTTATATTCAAGTTGGAGGATTAGTAAAGTTTTTAAAAAGGGTATATATATTCAAATTGAGGTCTTTTTATTTTTTCGACAGACTCGGCTATAATAAAAGGATCAAACTCTCCGTTATATTCTATTTTGGAAAGGACTCCGGTTATGCGTACCCAGTCATCTTCATTTAATGTTTCTGCCTTATCCCAACTTGCCATTAGCCCCGCAGGTTGCATATCTGCGGCACAGCAAACCATCATCATTCTGCCCAAAGCAAATTCGTTTTTGCCGAATACATCGGGATTTTTCCAAACCGCTCCTTCTATTTTTATTTTTTTCCCCTCCCACGATTCTAAATTTAAATAAAGCTCGGAAAGCCATCTTCCGAAAGTATCGTCATCCATTACGATATAACCGTCTTGCAGTTCCAATAATTTAGAATTAGAAATCAATGGCTTAAACTCGGCTTGTTTTTGTGAATAAATATCCGCATTAAAAGCCAGAGATTCAAAACTCAAATGTTTGTTTGAGGAAATAAACGATAAGATTATCGGTATCACAAAAATAATAAGATAAAAAGGAGTTTTTACTTTTTGCGAAACAGTTCCGTTATAAAAACATATTTTTTTTATTTGGAAAAAAGAGATTACAATAAAAATCAGACTTGCAAATATTATTATTGTCGAATGCCGTGCATGTACATAAAATAAAAAATTTTTGGACAGCACTGTATAAAAAAATATACAGGCATAAATAATCAATATTAAAGACTGTAAAATATTTTCTGCCAAAAATGTTTTTGTGTAATGTTTTTTCATAAAACCCTATAAAAAAATAAAACCCATTGCGGATATAAAAATTATATTGATAACCGTTATGATTATAACGAGTTCAAAAACAAAACGTTTTTTAAAAAAGGAAAGAAGCATAAAAATATTCTTTATATCCATCATAGGTCCGTATACAAGAAATCCCATAATTGATGTCAACGAAAAAGCTCCGTAAAAGCTGCGTGCAATAAATGCGTCCGAGGTAGAACATGCAGAAAATAAAAATGAAAATAACATCATAATTAATATTCCGGTATGTGAATGAGTTTTATTAAATATTGCAAAAAAATCCGCAGGTACAAGAGTTCTTATTAAAGCAGTTATAAAAGCCCCCAAAATTAAATATTTGCCGGCAGTAAAAAATTCTTTATTGGTGTGCAAAAACATTTTTTCTATTTTGTAAGAAAAATTAAGATAAATCTCCATACCATCAGTACAGGTTTTTACATCAAAATCGTCCGTATCCTTTAAATATTTTGTTTTGGGATAGCATAAAAGAAGAAAACCTATTCCTGCCGATGTAATAATACCGAATAAAACCCTATAAAGGGCAATCAGCGGCTTGTCGGGAAAGGCATACAGTGTGGACATTATAGATATAGGATTGACAATAGGAGCTGCAAGCATAAAAGTAACAGCAACAGGCATGGCAACACCTTTTTTCATAAGTCCCGTAATAACCGGCACGGAGGCACATTCGCATACCGGAAAAATAAGACCGCCTGCAATAGCCGTTAAAAAACCGACACCGTTTTTTTCCGGAAAAATTTTTACGACAAATTGATCGGAGATAAAGACATGCAACATAGACGAAATCATCGCACCAATCAACATAAACGGAAGAGCTTGTAATAATATACTTAAAAATATAGTATTTACAACATAAAAAAAAGAAACCATATTTTAAAAATATTTTTTAACAAGTTTTAGAATATAAAGTTCTGTATATCCTTTTAATGCGGATTTATTTTTTATTTTTTTAAGACTTGGAGTATCGACCAAATTTTGAGCAAGGCTTTCTATTCTCTCTTCGGTAAAATTTGAAGGCGAAAGAGTTTTTTGAATTCCGCGGATATAATCTCTTATAAGAGAATTTATATCTTCGGTGAGATTATTCCGTGCCGTAGGATTTAAATTTTGATTCCATCCGTCCAGCTTTCTTTCGAGAGCCTCTTCCAATGACATTCCTTCAGTCAAAAAAGAACTTTCCAATTTTTCGGCAATATCTTTCATTGTAATTTTATGTTTTGCACTTACGGTATCTTTGGACGTTTTATTGCTTTTATTGCTTTTTTTGTTTTGTTTGGCTTTATTTTTTTTCTTAAAGAAAGCGATGATATTAAAAATAAAGGGTATGGTATACCAAAACGGTAAAAGTATTTTTGTGTCATTTACCAGTTCGGTTCGGTTCAGCATAAGTATTTCCTGATAGGGGGCAATTTTGCCTTCAGGAAATATTCTGCTCATTTCCAATATTTGTACATCATTTAAATCTGCCGAGGAAGCCATGCTGGAAACAAAGGATGCATTTAAAAGAGCATACAAGTCAGGGGCTGCTTCTGCCGTTATTGATTTTAAAAACTTACCGAATTCGGCATCGTTTTTCATGGAATCGTGCTGTTCAAAATTTACAAAATCGGAATGCCATTTATTTATACATGCCTCGCGGATCGGTTTTCTGGCATCGGTTATAAGCGAAATAAGAAGAGGGACAATCTTTTCGGAAAGAACGTAAAAGCGATCTCCTAAAGAATTGGTAAATGTTAAAATTTCAGGAATACCCGCTTTTTCGGCTTCGGAAGTTTTTTTCTTCATAAATTCCTGAAGCGTTTCTTCGGTATATTGTCCCAAAAGAGGGATACCTCTGGAATCTTTAAATTCCGTAATTTGCTTCATGGTAAAATAATATGGAGCTCGTTGGAATGCCAGTGATAAATTTTTAACAGCCGTTTCGCTTTGAATATCTTTTTGAACGCTGTTTCTATAATAGTTATTTAAATATTCTACGATACCGATGGATTGCAGCAAAGCAATTTCATCGGGAAGTTTTTCGTTTTTCTTTGCAAACTCCTGTTTTATGAAGGTACAAAATTGTCCCCAAAATATGTAAGTTTCATTTGAATTTCCGGTCGATTGGAACCCCGTTACGGTTTGTGCCATAATTTGAGAAATAAAGGTACGTACCGTAAATTCTTTTCCGGGATTTGCAAGGCTTAATCTTTTTTGCATATATTCTCTGGCTTCGTCTTTGCTTAAAAAGAATTTGATTTTTGCCAAAGCGTAACTTAAAATCTTTTCTGCGCTGTATGTGCCGGGGAATACGATGGAAGGTGTATCTCCGCTATAGTTTAAACTGTATAAAAATTCTTTTCCGTCGGGATTTTCTTTTAAGGATGCAAAATCTTCGGAAACCATTATTTGCCTTAAAAACTTGGACGGAAAACTTCTCGGTAAATCGGTTAGTAAGGGGAAAGGTATGTCCGCCCTTTCTTTTATTTCCGCATATAGTTTTGATATAAAATCCAAGTGGTATTGCGGAACAAAAATATTGATATTATTGGAAATATCGGAAATAAATTCTATTTGTCCTGAAGTTTGTAAATCTCTTAATTCTTTTGTCAAGTTTTCTGTCGAAATTTCCAAGTATTTAGATAAACCGGGGTTTTGGTTTAAATAATGTTTTGCATACTTCCGTAAATAATCTTGAAAATTTTTTAAAGGAACCTGGGAATCGTTTTCTTTTAGAGAAAATAATCTTAATAACTGTAATAAATCCATGTGAATTTTCATTTTACTAATTATACAAAAAAAGAGTTAATAATTCAAGAACAAATACGGTAATTTATTAAAATACAAGTTTTTATGTATTTTTTATAGAAAATCGGGAAGATAATTTATCCATTGCCTTAACAATACGGCTTCTTCTACATGACTTACGGTAATTTTTTCCGAAAACTCTAAATCTGCCAATGTTCTCGATATTTTTAGGATTGCATGACTTCCCCGTCCGGAAAGTTTTTTTGAGTCGATAACCGCAGAAAAAAAGCGGGCTGCCTCTGCCGTCAGTTTGCAAATTTTGGGAGTATCTTGGGGTAAAAGTTTGGCATTTTCGTAGTAGGCGTTGTCTGTAAGTTTTTGCGTTCTATCCCATTGAATTTCTTTTGCAGTTTTTATGCGATCACGCATTTTTTGGGTGGAATAGTTAGAAGGTTTTAATAGTAAGTCGGGTTTCGGCGGAAAAACGGGAATTCTTATGTCTATTCTATCCAGCAAAGGTGCCGTTAATTTTTTCCAATATCGTTCTATATCGGCAGGCATACAGGTGCAAACTTTTCCTTCCGCACCGAAATTTCCGCATGGACAAGGATTTATTGCAAGCATAAGCTGAAAACGTGCCGGAAAAGTTGAGCTTCTTCCTGCCCTGCTTAAAGTTACAATGCCCGTTTCCAATGGGGTTCTCAAAGTCTGGAGTACGGAAGTTTTAAATTGTGCAGCTTCATCCAAAAAAAGAACTCCGCCGTGGGCAAGAGAGACTTCCCCGGGCATACATTTCCCTGCACCGCCTATCATTCCTTCCATACTTGCATTAGGATGCGGCATTCTGAAAGGCGGTCGTTTTAGCAATATATCTTTTTCTTGTCCTTCGGGAAGAAGACCCGCAATACTATATATTCTGGTTGTTTCTCCTGCCGTTTTAAAATCCATATCGGGAAGAAGCGTTTGAAAACGCCTCAAAGATAAAGTTTTGCCGCAGCCCGGAGGTCCGTAAGCTATAAGATTATGTCCGCCTGCTGCTGCGATTTCCAAGGCTCTAATAAGTTTGTCCTGACCGCGTACATCTTCAAAACCTACAAAAGTTTGTAAACTGCCGTCAGTCAAGCTTTTTTCATTTTCTACTTCCGACCAAATAAATTCGGGCTTTGTTGTTTTGACAGGAATTTGCGGCTCGGATAAATTTTCATCCGCATTCTCTTCAACTTCGCAAAAAAAATTGAGAGCATCCGATAACGTTTCGGCACCGAATACTTTTACGTTTTGAGGAATTGACGCTTCCGCTTCATTTTCTTTAGGTACAATAAAATACTTTATACCGATTGCAGAACCTGAAGATATGGCACCTAAAACACCCCGCACGGGACGGACTTTACCGGAAAGTTCTAATTCTCCCATAATCATAATCCTTTTGGTATTTTCCCGATTTGTAATATCATCGGTGTTTTCAAAACTTTGATCAGGGAGAATATTCTCTTTTACCGAATTTTGGGTAAATTCGTTTTTGTTTTCCTTTGCCGTCAAAATGGAAATTGCAATGGGTAAATCGAAACCGCTGCCTTCTTTTCTTTGGTCGGCAGGACTCAAATTTATTAAAATGCGGCCTTGCGGAAAATCGAAACCGCAATTTTTGACGGCAGCTCTTACCCTTTCTCTGGCTTCTTTTACGGCAGAACCGGGAAGTCCTACAATGTCGGTTACGGGAAGCCCCCGTCTTAAATCCGCTTCAATTTTGACAATTTCTCCTTCATAACCGAAGGAAGAAAAACTTAAAATTTCCATATTCATTATTGTTTTATATGTATTTTAAAGGCTTTTTGGCAACATAAAAATAAAAAAGATTAAG
>CAUTTN010000073.1:0-8915 GCA_963541225.1 uncultured Treponema sp. | reverse complement strand
TAAAACGTCAGGTATTAAACCCTCCGCACAAATAAACGGATGGATTAAATTGAAAAAAAATATATTGATTCTGTTGTTAATAAATCTCATAACGGTAAAATTATTTTCTGAAAATATCATATACGAAATAGGTCCTCAAATGGAAGACTCAATAGTTTTTGCCGCTTTTTATAATATAGACGGCTCTCCTACTAATTCTACAAAAACTTTAGAAAAACTTGCATCGGAATTACAAAACTCAAAATTAAATATAAACGTAATAATTGCAATACTGGATAATGATATTCCCAATCTGCCTAAAACAATTCCGATAGATTTACACAAGAATACAAAAATTCTTATCGAAAAAATATACACAAAAAAAAACTCTGTTGTGTTTGTCATTGAAGACGGAGAAGAAGATAAAATAAAACTTACTTGCGGCGCGGGTAAAAAAACAACTCCTTCATGGTTATTAAAAGATTTGCTTACAATTTTAAAAGAACAAAATTTAAAAATAGATTTTTCTGCAAATAAACTTATTTTGCATAGATTAAACATTATATATAACGATAAAATATTACAAGAATTTTTAGATTCCGAAATACCTTCAATAAAAATATCTACCGGCAAAAATATAATTCAGTCACTAAAAATAATCCTCAACACATATTCGGCAAAAGGTATATCAAAAAAATGGGACAGGCATTATAATATCATCAATCTGTTCGGATATAAAGTATTAGGTGAAAAACTGCTTGTGATTCTGCTAATCATAATAACATTTTCCGAGCTTTTTTATACCTTTATTGTGAGCTTAGTATATGGGAGAAGCAGAGACCGTCATATACGGGATCTTTTAAAACTTTGGAAAGCTCCGGTAGTTTTTTTTATTTTTAATATAATTTCTCTTTACATCGCGGAGTATTTTGTTGGTTTTATTTTTTATTTAAGATTCGGAAATATTGCATCAATAGAATTATTTCCTATAACAGCTATTTTTTGCAAACTTTTATTTACCATTCTAATAAGTTTTTTATTTTTAAATTTAACGGTTTCATATCTTCCCAAAAACTCTTTTATTTACGGATATTTAACAAACCTTATATGCTTTATCAATATTTTTATTTTTTCTATAATTGAGTTCTCATTTTCTTTTATTTTATTTCAAATATATTTATTGGTATTTATATCCTCACAGTTTAAAAAAGTATATATTCAAATAATATTTATTCTTTTTAATTTTGGATTAATAGCATATAACTTTTTTCCGATATTGTTTGAAGCGAATAATTTAATTAAAATAGTTTTTTACATCAATAACTTTGCAGCGGCAATGTTTTTTGTTCCATATACTTTGATGATAAACAGAGTTATATCAAGGATAAAAACGGATAATCCGAAGTTAAAATTAAACAATAAAATATTTTATACTTTGATGTCTGTTATTTTTTTATTATCTGCAACTTTTATATTTATTCAACCCTCATTTATAAAACCTGAAACAAGTAATCTGTTTTTAATATATAAAACAGGTAAGGATAAAAATCATGTAGTTTCGGTATCCGATTTAATAGAACAAAAAATAGAAGATGATAGTTTTAGATTTTTAGATAAAATTAAAGCGGACGATTTTCTAAAAGTATCTTCCGCTTTAGAAAATTATCTTGAACGCAGTATCGGAGAAATAAATGTTTATCCGTTAAAAGAGGCAGCCGTTATAAATATTTTAATTACACGCAGCGATGGATTCCCTATATACGAAGCAAATACGGATTTTATATCAAACTCTACGGGCAAAAGTGTAATTTTTTCATCTTCCTTAAATACAAAAGATACTTTTTCAGTAAAATTTTCTACAGAAAAAAATGCCGACTTAAATATAAAAGTAACAGCTTGGTTTTATGGAGAACAAATAAATACGGATAACCCAAGAATAAAAAATGCAAATTTTATTTTTGAAGCAGTTAAAGAATTTAACTTGCAGCATAAAAACGGAAGTTAATATGAATACGAAAAAAGTTTTTTTTCATGTAGACATAGATGCCTTTTATGCTTCCGTAGAACAACTTGATAATCCCGAATACAAAGGTTTACCCGTAATAGTAGGCGGTAATTCCAGACGCTCTGTAGTATCTACGTGTTCTTATGAAGCAAGAAAATTCGGTGTGCATTCTGCAATGCCCATAATGAAAGCCAGACAGCTATGTCCAAGCGGTATTTTTATAAAAGTCAGAATGGATCGTTATCATCAAAAGTCAAAAGAAGTTATGAAAGTTTTCAATGATTTTTCTCCCAATGTTCAGCAAATATCTATAGATGAAGCCTTTTTGGAAATGACAGGTATGGAAAAACTTTTAGGGCTTCCGGAAAATTCTGCAAAACTTTTAAAAGAAACCGTTTACAGAAAAACGGGGCTTAATATTTCCATAGGCTGTGCATCAAATAAATATATAGCAAAGATTGCTTCTGCAAAATCTAAACCTAACGGTCTTCTTATTGTTCCTGCCGGAACGGAAGCGGAATTTATGAAAAAACTGTCTTTAAAAGATGTTTGGGGAATCGGAAAAAAGACCCGAGAAAAATTAATTGTTTCAGGATTATCCGATATTTCAAAAATACTTGAAGCAAGCGAGTATTTATTAAAAACAATATTGGGCGAAGCGGCAGGTAAATTTTTATACAATGCGGTTAGGGGTAAATTAACAGAGATTTTTTCGGAAGATGTAAAACACCATTCAATAAGCACGGAAGAAACTTTTGAAACCGATCTTTTTTCGCATGAAGAAATTGACGACGTACTTTTTTATCTTTCAAATGAATTGATGTACAGGATTTTAGATGAAAAAATACACAGCAAAACCGTTGCCGTTAAAATACGGTATAATGATTTTAAAACAGTGTCTATTCAATCGAGCGAATCCGTTATAAATGATAGTCAGGATTTATATAATAGAGCAAGAGTTTTGTTTTATAAAAAATTCGATAACAAAACTCCGATTAGGTTACTGGGTATATCCGTGTCTAAAACCGAAACAGATGATACGAAACTTCAAACCGAACTTTTTGTTTCGGAAAAAGATACAAAAAAAAGAAAGATAGCGGAAGCTATGTATAATCTTACAAAGAAAGAAGGCAAAAATATTTTGAAACCGGCACGGTTACTTAAAGATGAATCGGCAAACTCACCGCAAAGCAGCCGGATACGTGATTTTTAAAGTTTGGTAGAACAATTTTATATCAGATACTTTTATATCTAATGACCTCTGGGAGCTTTTTGAGGATCAATCGGTTTATTTTTATAATACACCATAAAATAAAGCCTTGCTTTTCCGGTAAAAAGTTCGGAACCTAATTCGCCTATTTTTGTATCTACACTTATAGGATCATCTTTTTTTACGGTAATTTTTCCAAGTCCGCCGTAAACATAAATATGTCTGCTTCTGCTTTGAACAAACACCACTTGTCCGAAGCCCCTATGAGTTCCGGCCGAAACGACTTTTCCTGAAGCTATAGCTTTTACAGTCTGATTTTTTTTGGAATCAATTGTAACGCCTGCAATTTTTCCGGAAAGATACAAAACTTCAGATGCCGGTACGGGCCAAAGAAGTTTAGGATTTGCCTTTTTTACAAAATCCTGAGTAAGGTTATGTGAAGATTTTTTTATTTCCGATTTTGCGGATTTTCCTTTTACGGGAATTTTTATTGTCTGACCTATTTTTATTACCGTATTCTCGGTAAAATTATTTAATTTCAATAGTTCCGAAAAATTTACGCCTAATTTTTTTGCAATACCGAAAAGCGAATCCCCTTTTTGAATTTTATATGAATTTGAATAAGAGTCCTTATTCTCTTTTGTTTCCGAATTCTTTTTTGAAATTTGTTTTGGAATAATAAGTTTTTGACCGGTTTTTATTTTAGAACCGTCTTTTAAATTATTTTTGGCAAGTATTTCGGATACGGGAATATTATATTTTTTACTTAAGCCGTAAAGAGTGTCTCCTTTTTCTATTACATATACCAAATCTTCTGCATACAAAAACGAGAAAAAAATAAAAATAAGAGTAGGCATTAATTTATATTTACTCATAATTTTTAAATGACCCTTTGCCCGTCCTCATCGATATGCGTTAAAAAAAGTATCGGTACTAAGATTGTTTATTTTTGTGCCTACGGGATATGAGCGTAAAATATTGGTTCGTCCTTCTTGTAAATGATTGGATGTTATTCCGTATCTTATTGAACTGTCAGCTTCTACAAAAGCCGCAATTTGATCTGCAAATCTTACCAACCGCCCGTCTACAACTTTATATTTTTTATCGGAATATTTCCGGCTGCATTCTTCAAAACTTACTAAACGTATTTTTCCGTCTTCGATAATTCTGTTTTCAAATTCATTTTGTATATAAAATAGAACTTCGTCTTTATAAAAATCATCCATAAGCGGTAATAATTCTTTTTCGACTATTTTGTCTTCGATTGCCTTTACTATTTCGGGCAAGTGATCGGTTGCTTGCTTTACGGGAGAAATTATATCCCTTGTTACCGCTTCCGGTAAATCGTGAAAAAGAGCAGAAAAAAAATTATTATAAATTCTATCTTCATTTAAATTAAGATCAAAACTCATAAGAAGTGTAAGAGCTGCAACATAATATGAATGCCCCAAAACCGAAGTTGACGGAATTCTGGGTGTTTGGTTCCAACGTATTTGAAATCTTAATTTTTCAATTTCCGTAATAAATTTATGAGGCTGCTGTTTTGTAAGTAAAAGTTGAACTCCCGTCAAGTCCAAAAAAGGAGCCATATCTTTTTGCAAACATAGTTCAATTTCGTTTAACCGGAAACTTTCATTGACCGGTTTAAGCATTTCGAATTCGCGTATAGTTGAATACTTATGAGCCGCATTTATAACTTTCCATGTAATATCGGTTTTATCTTCTTCTTCAAAAAGATAAAGATGAAATTTATTAATAAATTTCTCATCATCAAATAGATCTTTATATTTATTGTATATCCATTCGTTGATTTTTTTATATTCTGCGGGGTAAATAGTTTTAATCAGTCTTTGAACAGGAGCTTTAATGTCGCAGATAGCAATTTTGCGTAAAAGGTCAAAAATAGAACTTTCTATTATTTTTGTCCAATTAATTTTGTTGCCGTTTTTTTCTTCATATTTTCCGATGATAAATGCTAAAAATGTTTTTTCTGCCGTCTTATCCATTTCGACAATTTCAAAAGGGCGGATTAAATCGTTCCAGCGTTGGATTGAAAATGCTTCAAAAAGTTTTAAGACCGTTTTATTTTTAAAAATCATTTTTTTGCTTTACCCTTTTGTTTTTGGTCTTTTTCCATCTTGTCTTTCCAAATTTCCAACTTGCGTTTTACCTCTTCACATTCGCGGGGTTCATTTAAAACAAGATGAATTCTCCTTAATGCCTCTAAAAATTGAATAGCCATCTTAAAATCGTTTATTTCGTTTGTGGCAACTTCGTATTTTTCGCGGTACTTATCGGCAGATTGCTGTAAAAGTTTTTTTGTAAGTCTTAGATGATATATTACCGTATCGTAAACTTCCGAATGAGGATCAAGAAGCGTTTGGCTTACTTTTTTTAGATCCATTATGTTTTTGGTTACTACGGCAAATCTTGCTTCAAGCTCAATAAACGACCATTTCCATTTTGTGTTTTCACCGTAAGCGTCTATTACAAGGTTGATGGCAAGACCGAGTTTACGGATAAGGTAGAACCTTTGTTTTTCTGTTATATTTTCAATTTCCGACACTTTATCTTCGTATTCGGAGTATGAAGCATCAATAAAGTTTGTAACAATCTCTTCAAGATAGATTAAAGGTTTATAAAGGGTTTTACGGGCTTCATTTAATATATTTTCGTTTTTACCACCTAAAAGAGATACGGACAATTTAAATTTTGCAAGATATATTGTTGCCAAATAAATCATATCATCGGCAAGAACAATTTTTTTATATCCGTTACCGAAAGCATTTCCTTTTAGAATAGAAAGCATATTTTGCTCGTGCTTTAATAATTGATTTATAATTTGGTCATACTCATGCACCCGTTTTGTATATATTTCTTTTTTTTGTGCGTTTGATCCGTCCACAAGACATCTCCTTTAAAGGGCATATTTTCCTAAAAGTTCCTCAGCATGTTTGATTGAGGCTTGACTAAATTCATCTCCCGCAAGCATTCTGGCAATTTCTTCTATTCTGTTTTTTCCTGAAACAGTAGCAGCGGAAGTTTTGGTACTTTGCCCTATCGTATTTTTTTCTATCTTTATATGATTATCGGCATGAGAAGCAATTACCGCAAGATGTGTAATGCAAAGAATTTGCTTTTTTTTGGATAAATTTTTCATGTGCGAGGCAATACTTAGAGCTATTTCTCCGCCTATTCCGGTATCTATTTCATCAAAAATTAAAGTCGAAGCAGAATCTCCCGAGGCTAGTACTGTTTTTAACGCCAGCATTACTCTTGAAAGCTCTCCTCCCGATGCAATTTTTGCCAAAGGGCGGAGCGGTTCGCCCGGATTGGGGCTTATCATATACTCTATGTCGTCAAAACCGAAAGGATTTGCAATTCTTTTATTACACTCAGGCAGGCGTGTTTCTACATATACCTGAAATTCTGTTTTTTGCATTCCGAGATTGGTTAAAACTTCTTCTACTTTTTTTTGAAGAAAAACGGCTGCATTTTTTCTTTTTTGAGAAATTAAAGAGCCTGTCCTTAATATTTCGGCTTCAAGAAGCCCTATGGCTTTTTCTAATCCGGCTTTTCCCTCCTCTTTTTTTGAAAGAGATTCAAGCTGAGCTTCGGCATCTTCTGCATATTGAAGTATTTCTTTTATTGAAGTTCCGTATTTTTTTGAAAGTTTGTATATTACCGAAAGTCTTTCTTGAACAAATTCCAACCGCTGCGGATCAAATGTCAACTCCGAAAGATACGAATCTACAGATGAGCTTATATCGTCAAGCTCATAGTAAATATTTTCAAGTCTTTTAGAATAATCCGAAAGGTTTTCGTCACTGTTTTTTGCTGAAGATAAATTTTGCGAAGCTCTTTTTACCAAAACTAAGGCAGCATTATCATTTGAAAGTAATTGCGAAGTTTTATTTAAAAGCTCGAATAATTTTTCAAATTGATTTAGCCTCTTTTCCTCTGCTTCGAGTTCTTCTTTTTCATCTTTTTTTAATTTTGCACTTCGTATTTCGTCAATAGCAAATCTCAATAATTCTTGTTTTTCTGCAAGCTGTTTTTCCGAAAGATTAAGATTTTCCAATTCTTCCCGCTTTGCCGCAAGCTCTGCATAGAGATTTGTAAATTCCTTTACTTCATTATTAATACCTGCAAAACTATCCAAAAATTTACGGTGTTCCGAAACTTTAAAAAGAGATTGGTGATCGTGCTGACCGTGAATATCTACCAAAAGCGAAGTAAATTCTTCTACTTCGGTTCTGGTTACAGCCGTACTTTGAAGCCAAAGGTTTGATCTGCCGTTTTGTTTTAAAATGCGGCGTATTAATATACGATCATCATCAAGTTCTATGTTACGGCTTAAAAGCCATTCCCGTGCTTCCTTATTTTCTTTTTCTATAAAAAAACTGCCCGAGACAGAACCCTCTTCCGCTCCGGTTCTTATTAAGTCGGCAGATGTTTTTCCGCCTAAAAGTGCAGAAAGCGAACCTATAAGTATCGATTTTCCGGCTCCTGTTTCTCCGGTAAGTACATTTAAACCGTTTTCAAATTCGACAAAGAGATTATCGATTAATGCAATATTTTTTACCGATAAATTTTCTAGCATTGATTTTTCCTAAGATTATAAAATTTAGTATACTGCAAAACAGGTGTAATTTCAAGTATTAATTTTAACCCGAAAATTTGACGGATAAAAAATCATAATACAGTCCTAAGCATTGAGGCTAATTTTAATTTTTGATATAATTCGCTTATGGAAAATACAAAACTTAATAATGCTTTTGAAAATTTTTTTAACGTAATAAAAAGACTTAGAGGTCCGGATGGGTGTCCTTGGGATATTGCACAGAATCCTATGAGTATGCGACGTCCTCTTTTGGAAGAAGCTTATGAAGCGACAGATGCCATTGAAGAAAATAATGCTTCATGCAATAAAAAGTTACCTCATGTACGGGAAGAATTGGGAGATGTCTTATTGAATGTTTTGATGATTGCTTATATGTATGAACAAGAAAATCTTTTTTCCGTTGCAGATGTTATAAACGACATTAAGGAAAAACTTATAAGAAGACATCCTCACGTATTCGGGCAAACAGCCGGATACGACGGACCTGAAAGTAAGAATAAAACGACAACACCTGAAGCGGTTTTAAACCAATGGGAAAATATAAAAGAAAATGTAGAAAAAACAAAAAAGGATTCCGTTTTAGATTCTATTCCAAAAAATTTTCCGCCCATGCTGCGGGCATTAAAAATTTCAAAAAAGGCTGCCAAAGCCGGATTTGAATGGAGCAATATCGGGGGTCTTATAGAAAAAATAAAAGAAGAAACGGAAGAGTTTGAAGAAGCCGTTAAATCCGGCTCGCCGTCTGCTATGGAAGACGAAATAGGCGATGTATTTTTTATTGCCGTAAATGCAGCACGCTTTTTAAAGATAGATCCGGAAATGGCATTAATACATGCCAATAAAAAATTTGAAAGACGTTTTAGATTTGTCGAATCCGAAATGAAAAAAAACGGTTTTGAGCTTTCAGACAAAAATTGGGAAAAAATGGAAGAATTCTGGAACGAAGCAAAAAGCCGCGAAAAATCAACAAACTCGCCGTAGAGTAGCCGAAGATGTTGTTTTTAAAAAAAGATATAACGCCGGTATTCAATACCCTTAATTTCGCTGCATAGTATTAGGGAATCGAATTCTCAGCAGAAATCAACAACCCCGACGCA
>CAUTTN010000072.1:0-9062 GCA_963541225.1 uncultured Treponema sp. | reverse complement strand
CATATAGTCAATAGCAATTATATGCAAAATTCTGTTGTTGATAATATAAAATTGATGGTTGAATAAAGCCTTACTCTCTATAAGCCTCTGCCTGCATATTGTAAAGTTCTTTATAATATGCATTGGTTTTTATTAAAACCTCATGGGGAGCAAAGCCGTAGATTTTTCCTTTTTTTAAAAGAAGAACCTTATCAGCCCTTTTGACGGTCGAAAGACGATGAGTTACAAAAAAGACGGTTTTGCCTTTTGTAAGGGCTAAAAACTTTTCGTAGATTTGGAATTCGGCTTTTGCATCTATCGAGGCTGTCGGTTCATCTAAAATAAGAATATCGAATGAGCCGAAAAAGGCTCGGGCAATTGCTATTTTTTGCCATTGACCGCCTGAAACATCTCTGCCGCCTTCAAAGGATGTTCCCAGAAGAGTTTCCAAATTAAGGTCTGAATCAAGATTGTAATCGGAATCTTCGCCTTTTGAAAGCTCAAAACTGAGACCTGCTTTTTTAAGGGCATTCAAAACCAGCTTGTTATTTTTTTGTTTATCTAAGGAAGATAGAGCCGTATTTTCTCTTAAAGTAAGAGTAAAGCGGGCAAAGTCTTGGAAAACGGCTCCGATTCTCTTTCGGTAATCTAAGATATCAATATCTTTTATATCCGTATTATCGAAAAGAATTTTTCCGCTTGCCGGTTTATAAAATCTGCAAAAAAGTTTTATCAATGTGGTCTTCCCTGAACCGTTTTCACCGACAACTGCAATTTTTTCTCCCTGTTTAACCGAAAAAGAAATATTATCAAGCACAAGACCTTCGCTTAAAGGATATTTAAAACAAAGATTTTTAAATTCAATGCACTTAAAGGGCTCGGTTTTAAATTCTTGTGATGTTTTGTTTTTTTCTTCTTGAATTGAAAGAAAGTTAAAATATTTTTGCATGTACAAAAGGGTATCATAAAGAAGGCTTGAATCTTCCACAAGGCGGGAAATGCTTTGGGTTGTATATATTATGCTCGAAGAAAAGATAAGAATACTTCCTATCAACAAGCTGCCCGAAAAAGCTTTTTCTATTAGACGGCTGAAAATAAAAACGCTTATTATTACGGTAAAGCTTAAAAAGAAAACTGAGGCGGCAAGTTTTTTTAAGCGGTTTTTGCCCAAGTCCTTTTTTATCGTTTGAAAGCTGTCAGTGTATTTCTCAATAAAAAAATCATAGAGATTATAAAGCTGAACTTCTTTTATATTTTCTTTTGAAAGAAGCAAGCTTGAATAATAACTTAGTTTTCGTGAGTCGGCACTATTTGAAACGAGTACTTCAAAGGCTTCTTGTTGTATGCGGTAAAAGATAAGACTTTGCGGAATTATAGCAAGGAACATCAAAAGAGCAATCAAGGGGCTAAAATCTGCTAGAAGTACTAACATTGAAATTGCCGTAATGGAAGAGCTTATAATACTTGCTCCGAATACAAGAAGGTTTACCGGCCTCCAGCCTGCTTCGCTTGAAAGAATTTCAATATCATCATAAAAACGGCTGTCTTCAAAGACCGAAAGACTTGTAATTTCTTTTGATTTATTCATTAAAGAAATGTTCAAATACTGTGTGAGTTTGTCGGTTAAAAATCCTTGCACTGTTGTGTACACAGGTGTTAAAATATTCGACAAAAGAAAGGCTATAGCCCAAACCGTCAGCAAAAGAATAAGGTTTTCGCCCGTTTTTTCGGCAACTGCATTTATAATACTGTTTGAAGAAGCTATAAGAACAGCCGGCAGAAGGGCTTGGAAAGGTATAATCAATAAAAGCAACACGGCATTGACTTTGCCCGCTTTTAGTACGAGGGCTAAACTTTTTATGTAAAGTTTAACAAAGATAAAAAATGTCTTAAACATAGCAATACTCCTTATTTTATAAAATTTGAGAATAATATTTAAATTGAAGTATGGCGGAGCTTTTACAAGTTAATAAAACTGCAAAACTCCTATGCTATGTTAAAGATAAGATTACCTCCCGTATAATATACTGTTATTCTATAAAATTTGAATAAATTTGTCAATCCGGTATTATTTATTTTTTTCGCAGGATGCATTACGATTTATCTGTGCTGAAAGTTTAATATTCCATACAACCGACGGTCTTGTAAAATTTGGTAGAATATTCTATAATACCATAATTATATAATTGACTTTACTATTCCTAAATTATCCGGAGAAAATGATGACAGATCAGGCAGAAGAGTTAAAAAGTTTAATGAACGATAAAAACAACAATGAAAATAATCCTTTTAAACATGCTCCGCAAAGAAAAACCCGTATTATTACAGTAACAAGTGGTAAAGGCGGTGTGGGCAAAACTAATATAGCCACAAATATGGGAATAGCTTATGCAAAAATGGGAAAAAAAGTAATAGTTATAGATGCGGATTTAGGACTTGCCAATGTAAATGTAATGATGAACATAATTCCCAAATACAACCTGTACCACGTCATAAAAAAGCAAAAAAAATTATCCGAAATTATCATCGACACAAATTACGGTGTAAAACTTATAGCGGGTGCTTCGGGCTTTTCCAAAATTGCAAATATGGAAGAAGCCGACCGTGCAGATTTTATCAAAGAATTTTATGCTCTTTCGGAATTCGATATAATAATAATAGATACCAGTGCGGGTGTTTCAAAAAATGTTTTGGGGTTTGTTGCTGCTGCCGATGAAGTTATTATCGTAACAACGTCCGAACCACCTGCTATTACCGATGCTTACGGTATGATAAAGATAATTGCAACGGAAATCGATAACTACGATTTGAATTTGAAGCTGATTGTAAACAAAGTAAATTCGGCTTTGGAAGGCAAAAAAGTAGGGGAAAGACTTATCAAAATAGCGGCACAATTTTTAAACATTAACGTAGAATATTTAGGTTATATCTACAATGATACAATGCTTGAACAATCGGTTTTAAAACAAAAACCGTTTTTAATAAAATTTCCTAAATCCAAAGCGGCAAGTTGCCTTAGGCACATAGTTGCAAAACTTGAAAAAACAGATTATAATGAGAGTTCAGGTTTTTCGGGATTTTTACAAAAAATTTTCGGACGAAAATGGGAATAAATGTCTGGAAACCTTGACTACGAGTGGATTTTGGACTATGTTGATATTATGGAGGTTTTAGAATTATGATAAAGTTTAAAGCTCCTTTGATTGTTGCCGGAGCTGCACTTGTTTTATCTTTTATTATAGGGCTTATAAGCGGAGTCCGTCTATTCTCCATATTTATACGGTCTTTTGTGATAGCGATTATCGGCGGCGGTTTTACATTCGGTGCAAAAATAGTTTTGGAAAAATTTACACCGGAAATATTCCAAAACCAAAAAGACTCAAAAAATGTTGATGAATTGGGAAACAATGTAAATATAAGCATTGATGATCCTATCGATGTCAAAACACCTCTGTCGGTAAAAGAATTTACTACGGAAGACATCAAAAATAAAGCCGAAACAAACGAAGGTGTTGACAAATCGGCAGACAATCCTAAAAATGATATTGAAACACTAAATGCTATAAACGAAGAAAATTATTCCGGTATTACCGAAACCGGAGCAGAAAACTCAAAAGAAGTATCATCGAAAGGGAATATCCAAAACAATGATATTGAAGAATTGGAAGCTCTTCCCGATTTAAAAGAATTTGCTCCGGATACGGATGAAAAATCTTCCGAAGAAGAACAAAATGACGATGATTTTTCGGTTAGAAAAGTAAATTCGGCAGTCGATTCCGGCAATATAGCCGCTTCAAACATAGACACAAACAATATGGTACAAGCTATAAGAACTGTTCTGACAAGGGAATCTTAAACTTGAATTTTAATATGGTAAAGGGTGCGGAATGATGGAAAAGATAGATTATGAAAAAATACCGGAAGAAGAACTTTGGGCTGAATACAAAAAAAATTCCGACTCCAAACTCCGGGAACACTTTATATTAAAATATGCTCCTCTGGTAAAATATGTCGCAGGAAAACTTGCCGTAGCAATGCCTACAAATATCGAATTTGATGACTTGGTTGGATATGGTGTTTTCGGGCTTCTTGACGCTATAGAAAAATACGACCTCGATAAAAACGTAAAATTTAACACTTATGCTGTAAACAGAATTAGAGGTGCAATATTTGATGAACTTAGATCTATTGACTGGGTACCGCGATCTATAAGACAAAAAAGCCGCGAAATAGAAGAGACAATATCATATTTGGAAGCAAAACTAGGCAGAGCCGCCACAAACGAAGAAATTGCGGCAGCAATGGGTGTAGGACTTGAAGAATATAATTCTCTTTTATTAAAAGTATCTTCCACCAATATTGTGTCTTTAACGGATTTACGTTTTTCCAATGATGATGTTGAAGAATTTTCCGTAGGAGATATTATTGAAGCTCCTTCTTCTTTAAATCCGGATGTCATTGTAGAAAGGGAAGAAATAAAACGTATAATCTGTGAGGCTATAAAAGAATTACCCGATCGGGAAAAAAAAGTTTTAATTATGTACTATTATGAGGACATGACTTTGAGGGAAATCGGCGAAGTTTTGCATGTTACCGAATCAAGAGTATCGCAAATACACACAAGTGCAAATCTAAAACTAAAAGCAAAACTGTCCAGCGTTACCAAAGGAATAAAATAGGGGGAACTTATGATTAAGCTTGATCAAATCAAAGAAGAAATGGCTGAAATGCATAATATCGACTCCGGCCGCTTTTTTGTTGATATAAGCGGAGAAACCCTTGATGAAGCCCTAGCAAATGCGGCAATACAATTAGGGCTTCCGACTTCTGCATTGGATTACGAAATACTCCAAAAAGGAATTTCGGGCTTCTTCGCTCTTTTTCCGAAGGAATGGAAGATAAGAGCCTATGAATCGGTAAAGCCTAGAAAATTAAAAGAGGAAATTCAGCAGAATACCGAGGAAGCCGTAGAAGAAACCGAAACTATTCCCGATAAAGACGGAATGGTGTATGTATTTTGTTCTGCAGAAGGTATATACTTAAAAGTAACGGCTCCTACAGGCAACGGAAAAGAAGCAACAGTAAAAGACGCTATAGAAAAATTCAACGATAGAACGCTTCCTGTTCCTCCCGATAAGCTTATTGAAAAAATAGTTTCCGAAAAAAACGGGGAATATGTAAAAGTTGCTCCATACAATAGAATCCCCGGTAAAGATGCAGTTATGGCTGTAAACATAAGCGATGATGAAATGAAAGCCTATCTTTATGTAAGCCCGCCTGCAAAGGGTGGCGCGGATTTATCTGCAGATACTATCATTGCTTTTTTAAAGAATAATCGTGTAATTGTAGGAATAGACGAAGAAAAAATTCGCCAATTCCAGGATACACCTGTATATAGGGAAGACTATCTTGTTGCAGAGGGTATTCCGCCGCAAAACGGTGAAGATGCAAAAATACTATATAATTTTGACGCTGATAATACACAAGCAAGACTTCAAGAAACAAAATCGGGACAAATAAACTTTAAGGAGCTTAATTTAATACAAAATGTTGTAGAAGGTCAACCTCTTGCACAAAAAATACCGGCACAGCGGGGTAAAGCGGGAAAAACGGTTACCGGTAAATATCTTGAAGCAAGCAACGGAAAAGACATTCAAATGCCCTTAGGCAAAAATACAAAGGTCGCTTCCGATGGTGTAACAATAGTTGCCGAAGTAAACGGACAGGTTCTATTGGTAAAAAATAAAATCACCGTTCAGGAAATTTATGTTGTAGAAGGCGATGTTTCCATAAAAACGGGTAACATAACTTTCTTGGGTTCCGTATACGTAACAGGAAACGTAGACGACGGGTTTGTTATAAAAGCTTCGGGTAACATAGAAGTAAAAGGTACCGTAGGAAAATCGGAACTTGATACCGAAGGGGATATAATAGTAAGTCAAGGTATTGTAGGAAAAGAGGGTGGTGTAATTAGAGCCGGAAAATCGATTTGGTCTAAATTCATTCAAAATACAAAAACGGTAGAAGCCGGAGATATGGTTATAGTTTCCGATGGTATAATAAACTCAAATGTAATTGCAAACCGAAAGATTATTTGCCGCGGAAAAAGAGCAGATATAATAGGCGGTAACTTAAGTGCATCGGAATCGATTTCTGCCCGCAATTTCGGAAGTCCTTCGGGAGGCAAAGATACGGTTATAAGTGTAGGCTTTGATCCCAGAAGCAAGGAAAGGCTTACATTCTTACTTCAAAAACAAGAAATTAACCAAAAAGCCTTTGAAGAAGTAAAACTTGATTTAATGAGTCTTGACGAAATAAAAACAAAACGCGGAGAGCTTCCCAAAGATAAAGAGGAAGTCTACAAGAAAAAAAGCGATTATAAATATACGCTTAAAACCGAAATTCACGAAGTGCAGAAAGAAATTGTGCAAATTCAAGAATACCTAAACACTTTAAAAAATACAGGAAGAGTTTCTGCTTCCGGAACCGTATATACAGGTGTGCGTATTGTAATCCGCGACTCTGTTGAAGACGTGAGAATGGATTGCAAGGCAACAACCTTCTATCTTGATAAAGGAATAGTCCGCTACGGAAAATATCAAGATGAAGACGAAGAAGATGCTAAGAAGGTACCAAGTGGCTATTCATCCAATTGATTTACAAACTCTATATACTCAAATGGATAAAGTCGGAAGACAACAGGGTGCGGAACAGCAGCTGGCTTCAAATATACGTGAAGCACAACAAAATCAAAACAAGCTGGAAGCACAAAAAAAAATGACTTCCGTACAAAGTATTGAACAAAGTAATCAAAACAGTCTAAAAATAAATCAAAACGGGCATTCTTCCGAAGACCAAACAAAACAAGAAATGAAAAAGAAAGATTCAAATCCGATAGAGGAAATTGAAAAAGAAAATTTTATAAAAGATCCGACCTTAGGACAAAACATAGATATTTCGGGGTAATATGTTTACGGTAGCACTTATTTTGATGGCATTAAATATTTTATTTTTACTATTCTTTTATTTAAAACTAAAAAGTAAATTCTCCGATAAAACATCTATCAGTAAAATCAGAACGGAAGCCTCAAGACTGCTTGCGGATATTGCTTTTCAGACGGATCGTGCCGTTACAATAATGGAAGACAAGTTAAACGAAATGAATAAATTTTTATCGGAAATAGATAACCGAATATTAATTGCTTCCCAAGAAGAGCAAAAACGTCTAGCCGAATTGGAAATTATGCAAAAACTGGAACAACAAACCGTTAAATCCAAACCTAAAACGAATAGCAAGAAAGAAACCGTAAATTCGGAAAAAGTCTTAAAGTCCGAACAAGAAAATCATGCAGTGGAAAATCAAAATATAAATAGAAGTATACAAAAGGAATTCGACAACTTTAAACCCGAAAATGAAAACGAGCCTATAAATATCTACACCAAACAAATCCTTTTAAATAAAGCAAGTAATAATCTTCAAAAAGAAAATTCTATGCAAGAACAAATTATCGAAATGGCAAGAAACGGTTTTTCCATTGAGCTTATTGCAGAAAAAGTTCCTCTTCCTATAGGAGAAATAGAGCTTATTATTTCTATGAACAACTAAAATTGAAAAGGTGTAAAAATGCATTTATAATGTACACTTTTACACCTAAAACAAAAGTTTAAAATTCTGCTTGTTTGGGAGCTCGCGGGAAAGGAATAACGTCCCTTATGTTACCCATACCTGTAACATATAAAAGAAGTCTTTCAAAGCCTAAACCGAAACCTGCATGAGGAACTGTACCGTATTTTCTTAAATCCAAATACCACCAATAATCTTCTTCCCTAAGCCCCAGTTCTTTAATCCGGCTTTTTAGAACATCCAAATTATCTTCACGTTCCGAACCGCCGATAATTTCGCCCAAACCGGGAACAAGTACGTCCATAGCCTTAACGGTTTTGCCATCATCATTCAGCTTCATATAAAAGGATTTAATTTCTTTGGGGTAATCCGTTACAATTACGGGACCTTTAAAAATCTCTTCACTTAAATATTTTTCATGTTCACTTTGAAGATCGCAACCCCAATAAGGTTTAAATTCAAACTTTGAGGCATTTTTTTCAAGTTCTTTTATTGCTTCGGTATATGTAAGGTGTGTAAACGGAGTTGTTACAACTTTGGTTAAAGTTTCAATTATGCCGGGTTTTATTCTTGTATCAAAAAACTTTAGATCTTCACTACATTTTTCCAATGCCCATTTTAGAAGAAACACAATAAATTCTTCGGCGAGCTGCATATTTTCTTTTAAAGTAAAAAAAGCCATTTCCGGTTCTATCATCCAAAACTCGGCAAGATGTCTTGTCGTGTTTGAATTTTCTGCACGGAAAGTAGGTCCGAATGTATAAATGCGGGAAAGAGCTGTCGCATAAGTCTCTCCCTCAAGTTGTCCGGAAACTGTAAGACTGGTTTTTCGTCCGAAAAAGTCTTGCGAATAATCAAGTGTAAATTTTTCGGGATCGGTATTTTCTTTTAATGCTTTTTTGGTAATGTCTTCTATATCTAAAGTTGTAATTTGAAACATTTCGCCTGCACCTTCCGCATCGGAAGCCGTGATTATGGGCGTATGCACATATTGAAAACCTCGTTCCTGAAAAAATACATGGATGGCATAAGACATTTGGTTTCTCATTCTTGCAACCGCACCGAAAGTATTTGTTCTGGGGCGAAGGTGTGCTGCCTCACGCAAAAATTCCATTGTGTGATGTTTTTTTTGCATAGGATAATCTAAAGGCGAAGCTCCCAAAAGCGTAATTTCTTCTGCCTGAATTTCGACTGCTTGTCCGGATGCCGGCGAGGTAATTAATTTACCCCTAACTTTTACCGAAGCTCCTGTAGTAATTTGTTTTATTGTTTCTTCCAAATTATTATATATATTATTTTCGCGGTCAAATGTTGCCTGAATAGAAGCAAAACAAGAGCCGTCGTTTATCTGCATAAAGACTAAATTTTTGGTTTCCCGCTTTGTGCGAACCCAGCCGTACACGTCCGTCATCTGTCCTTTAGGTTCAGATGTTAAAATATCTTTTATTAAAGTAATCAT
>CAUTTN010000071.1:0-9224 GCA_963541225.1 uncultured Treponema sp. | reverse complement strand
ACATACAGTGCGAAACATTGAGCAATGTACCCGATGCTCTGCGTCGGGGTTGTTGATTTGTACAATTATGCCTATTATTTGTATAGGAAGTTTTTTAAACAGCTATTGCTATTTTTGTTAAAATGCTATAAATATAATGTAGTCAGTTTAAAACATGGAGATTTATTATGAAACGGATAATTTTTATATTTATTTTTGCCGGATTGATTTTTATGCAATCGGTTTACGCAGATAACAAAATCGGGACCAATAAAATCGGTTTGTATATGGGCTATCCTATATTCGGTTTGTCTTTTTCGCATAATTTTACGCAAAAAGATCAACTGGATATTCAGGCGGCGGGCATTATCGGATTTCCTATTAGGCACAATAGTTCTTATATATACACCGGAGGTGATTTTTATATTGGGTATTTGCGTTCGGTAGCCGAAGTTAATATTAACGGTGCCGTTTGCCCTTTTGAGATAGGTGGCGGTATAAGTTTTGCTCCGGTTATGGAACAAACTTATCCTAATCAGTCACAAAATTTTACTCTTTATTTTGGAGCCTTTTTCGATCTTAGGTGGGAAGTTTTTTTTGCAAACATACCTAATTTTAATTTATTTTTGGATATAAGTCCCGGAGTTTATTTTAATCCGACTGCATTCCGCTATGATAGATATTTGGCAATTCTTACGGGAAAAGCCGGCTTGGGTTTAAGATACGTGTTTTGATAAATAGTTAGGCATAATGAGTAATGCCTGTTAAGGCAAAATTAAGATGATAAAGTTTAATCTGCACAAGACAAATTGATTGTACAGATTAAACTTTATATTTTTTATATTCAAATAAAAACTACAGTTATTCCAAATTAAATTTTACATACTTTCCGGTTTTATATTTCCCATTCCCATCAAAGAAATCTCTTTTGGAATTTCCGGAACAGATAAAACGGCAATTGCAGGCATATCTTTTTCTATAAGTCTTTTAGTTAAAAGTCTTCCTTCTTCAGGTGTAAGAATAACCGCAACACCCGTAAACTGCGAGGAATAATTACTAAAGGCGGTTTGAACCGCTTTTACAAAAGCTCTGCTTAATTCGGCATCTATTCCGCTCACAGGTCCGTTAATTGTATCCACCCTGCTTGCCGCTATCATCTGCATAAATTCGGGGTCAACCATAAAAGCATGAAGCATATTATCTTGTCCTATATATTGTTGTACAATTTGCCGTCCGAGTCTTTGTCTTACTTTTTCCGATATTAAATATACATCTCCCGTTATACGTCTGTAATCGGCGATTGTTTCTAAAATTGCAACCGTATTTCTTATCGATACACTTTCTCTTAAAAGGTATTGTAATATTTTTTGTAATTCTCCCAAATGGAAATTTTGATTTGTTTGGAGTTCGGCTACGACAGCCGGATTTGTTTTTTTGACGGATTCCAATATATCGCTTACCATTTGTCTTGTCAAAATATCGGCTGCGTGGGTTTTTATTACGTGAGTTATATGGGTTGTAATGATTGTAGGTGCATCTATAACGGTATACCCCGACTTTTCAGCCTTTGCTCTGTTTTCTTCCGAAATCCATATAGCCGGTAAACCGAAAGCGGGGTCTACGGTTATCTCGCCCGGAATTTCGTCCTGAACACCGCCCGGATTAACGGCAAGGTATGCTCCCATTCTGATTTTTGCCCTAAGGATTTCTGCACCCTGAATTGTAAAACAATATTCGTCGGGATCAAGTCTCATATTATCTATAATTCGGATAATAGGCATAACAAGCCCTATTTCTATAGCGATTGTTTGTCTTATATTTTTTATACGGGTCAAAAGTTCCGAGCCTTTATTGACATCTACAAGAGGAATTAGACCGTAACCTATCTGTAAAGAAAGATCATCGTGCGGAGGCACGGTTTTGGCTTCTTCTGCCGCCGCCTTTTGAGCCGCCCCGGAAGAAGCGGTTTTAGCATCTTTTGCTTCTTTTTCGGCAAAGAATTTCATTTTTTGTGTTCTTTGCAGTCTGAATCCTAAAAAGCCTAAAGCTAAAGCAAGCAGCATTAAAATAATTGTCGGAAAACCGGGTAATACCGACATGATCAAAAGAGTCGCTGCGGAAATGTAATAAATTTTTGTATGCTGAGAAAACTGATTTTTTACGTCATCTCCGAAAGAGCCTGACGAAGCCGAACGGGTTACGGCAAGACCTGTCGCTACCGAAATAAATAAAGAAGGCAGCTGAGCCAAAAGTCCGTCGCCTATAGTAAAACGGGTATACATTTGCAAAGCGTTAGAAAATCCCTCTTCTCTAAAAAGCATACCTACAATAATTCCTGCCGCTATATTTATAATAGTTATAAATATACCTATTTTTACGTTACCGGAAACGAATTTGCTGGCTCCGTCCATGGCACCGTAAAAATCGGTGGCTCTTTGCAATTCTTCTTTTTTCTTCCTAGCTTCCGTTTCGGTAATAATGCCGGCATTATATTCTGCCTCTATGGACATACTGCGCGTATTGTTAAAATCTAAAGCAAAACGTGCCGCAACTTCCGAAATCCTGCTTGCACCCTTAGTAATTACAAAGGCTTGAACCGCTATCAAAATTATAAATACCACAAAACCTACAACAAGCCCCTGATTTCCGTCTGAACCTATAACAAATGAGCTGAAAGCCTTTATCATATTACCGTTAAATTGTTCACCCAGCGTAAGAATTAAGCGCGTTGAAGAAACGTTAAGTGCCAATCCGAAAATAGTAGAAATCAACAATAACGACGGAAAAATCGAAAATTCCGTAGGCTTGTCCGTAAATAAAACAATTAATAGTATTATAAGGCTGAAAATTAAATTTAAAGCCATAAATAAGTCTAAAAGACTTGTGGGAAGCGGAATTATAATCATAAAAATTATAATTAATGCACCTATTGCAGTAAAAGAATTAGATAGATCTTTTATAAATTTATTATTATCCATAAACTAACGTTTAAACCTCCATGCCATTCCTTTCATTTCGTATACATTTTTGAATATAATTGAAAGCGAACCGTAATATTCATCGGGAATAATTTCGCCTAAATTTACGTTTGCGTAAAGAGCACGTGCCAAAGGTACGTTCTCTATTGTAGGAATATCATGCTCTTTTGCAATTTTTTTTATATTTTGAGCTACTCCATCCGTACCTTTTGCAATTACCATAGGAGCCGGCATAACGCCTATTTTATATTGAATAGCAACTGCATAATGGGTAGGGTTTGTAATTATAACGTCTGCATCGGGAACATTTTTTATACCCGTTTTTTGCAAAATTGACTGCATTTGCCTATTAATTTGCGCCTTTATCATCGGATCGCCTTCCAACTCTTTATATTCGTCGGCTATGTCCGATTTTTTCATTTTTAAGGATTCCATAAATTGCTTTTTCTGAAAAAAATAATCCGGAATACTTAAAAGAATCAAAGCAATGGAAGCATAAACCAATATCTTGGCTCCTGTTTTTGCTATAAAAAATATAGAATTTGTAAAATCGGTTTGAAGCATTGAAATCATTTTTGTGATGTTATTGCTTATTACAAGATAACCGATAAAGCCTATAATTACAACTTTAAAAAGAGATTTTGCCAAATTAAAAATACCTTCTGCGGAAAATAAAGCCCGATTAAAAAACTTTATAAAATTGGGTATAATTCGCGTAAAATTAGGCTGTATGGGTTTTGTGGAAAATAAAAATCCTCTGTTTTGAATAAGGTTTCCCAATATACCGGAAAACATTGCAACCAATGTTATCGGGAAAACCGTTTTAAAAAAATAACTTAAAAAAACGCTGAACCATGCCCCATTTAAAACTTCTTCTGTGGTGCATCTTTCAAAAAAGAAAGTAAGCACCTCCATTAAATTGCGTAATATATAAGGTGCCGTTATTATAAGAGCGATGACAGGAATTAGAATAACAATTGCAGCATTTAAATCTTGACTTTTTGCAACGCGTCCTTCTTCTCTCGCTTTACGTATTCTATAGTCGGTAGGGTCTTCGGTACGACCTTCATCTTCGGCAGCAAACCATTGTAACCCGATTAAAGTATTAAAATCGTTACTTTTTTGAGAAAAATATTTGCGGTAAAAATCGTTTACACCTAATGACTTTACTTTAAACATTTTTATCTCCCAATTCGGTTAAAAGTTTCCAAAAAGAATTAAGCCCGTTTTCCAAAATAATTTCGAATGTATTTATAAAAAACGGCAAAGCCGCCGCAAGAATAAAAAAAGCTACCAAAATAGTAATAGGGAAACCTTCCGATAATAAGTTCATCTGTGGAGCCGCCTTTGTTAAAAGCCCCATTGTTATATGAATCAAAATAAGAGTTCCCATAATCGGCAAAGCTATTACCATAGCATTAAAAAATAAATTACCTATTGCTCCCAAAATAAAACCGGAGAGCGGCTGCCTGTTATTTATAAACGAAAAACAATTTACGGTTTCGATGCTTTTCATAACTCCGCCTAAAAACAGCTTTTGAAAACCGTTTATTTGTAAAAATACTAAAACCGCTATAAAATTAAAATATTGACCTAACAGCGGGTTTTCTACCTGTGCCAAAGCATCAAAAACTCCAGAAGCCCCAAAACCCATTTGAAAAGAGAAAAACTGCCCTGCCGTACTAAAAATCGAAAACAAAATACTTATAAAAAAACCCGTTAATACACCTATTAATGATTCTCCTAAAAGAATAAAAAGATATTCGATACTAAAGGAAGAAATATTTGTAAATTCGGGATACGCATAAGGACTTACAATAAAAGCCGTTAAACCTGCAAGACCTATTTTTGCGGTTCTGGGAACGTTTTGCATAGAAATTAGAGGCGAAGTCATAAGCATTGCAAAAATACGCACTGCCGCTACCAAAAAAGCCGGTTCCTTATTCAGCAAAAAATCAAAGGGCTGCATTTACTTTCCTTAAAATAAAGTGATTCGGTAAATTACCGTACAAGCTGAGGGATTAAATCCATAAGGTGGATAAAATATCCGCGGAGAATTGTAAATATCCAACTTGCCAAAAGAGCCAGCATTCCCAAAATAGTTAAAATTTTTGGCACAAATGTAAGAGTTTGTTCTTGTATTGAAGTCGTAGCCTGAAATACGGCAACTATTAAACCCACTAAAAGTGCCGCTATTAAAATAGGAGCCGAAATAATAAAAATAATACCTATTCCTTCACGGATTAAAGTAACAATAGAACCTATAGTCAATTAAATCCTCCCACAGATTTTTTATAACTATCGGCAACCTAAAAGTTTAACTTTTAGAAATACCGTTTTAATTATACTTTAAAATTTTAATCGTTTCAATTAGCAGATATTAATTTATACAAAATTTACCTTGACAATTCCCTGACTATCGTCAATAATAACTATTGTGATAAAAAAATATTTTATACTTTTTATATTTGCTTTATCGGTGTTTTCCTGTTCAAAGTACTCAAAGGGAGATAAAGAGCGTTTTATCCCGCTAAAAGAAATGAAAACCGATTACGAATATTTTTGGGATTTTATCGATAAAGGCTATCCCAATAAAAATGTATGCATAAAAAACGGAGCAGACTTAAAAGCGATTAAAACATATTATTCCGAAAAATTAAAAACCGTAAAAAACGAAACCGAATACATAAAACTTTATAACATTATATGCTATACCCTTACAAACAGCCGTAATTTCGGGCATCTGAGCGTCGTGGATTATAGCACATACAAGAATGAAATTGCAAAAGTTTCCTTAGAGGATAAAAGAGATGAGGATATTCATTATATAAAAAAGGACATCAGAGTAGATGATTTTTACGAAAAAGGTTTAGGAACCAACACCGAATATATGAAAGCCGTACAAATATATGAAAAACAAAAGGAAGATATAGAAAAATTCGTATTTAAAGAAATCAACAACAACCCCAACGCAGAGCATCGATGTATTAAACCCTCTGCACGAATAAAAAACGATATTTTTTATATAAAAATACCGGCATTTTCATCTACAAAAGATTTTGATTGGAATGATTTTGAAAAGTACCAAAAAGAAATAACAAAAAATAAATATAAACATTTAATAATCGATTTAAGGAATAACGGGGGAGGTCATACTTTTTTGTGGAGAAAATTTTTAGTTGCTCCTCTGTTAAAAGAAGCAAAGACTTTTAAAACGATAGCTCTTTATAATCCTTCCGAATTTTCCGACCATTACATTCCGTTTTTCTTAAAAGGAGATCGGTGGTCTTTTCCTGCAAAAATTTCAAAGAGGAAAAATCTCCCCTTTTTAGAAAATTTAAATAAAAAAGAAGCGGCTTCCTTTAAAGAATACTATGATGTAACATATACCGTAGAGTCGCAAATATCAGATTTTCAATTTGACGGAAAAATATGGGTTCTTATAAACAAAAAATCCTATTCTGCCTCGGATGCTTTCGCAGCTTTTTGTAAACAAACAGGGTTTGCAAGTCTTGTAGGCGAAAACACAGGAGGGTCGGGGTTGTTAGCCCTTCATCCTGTCTATCTGAAATTTCCAAGAAGCGGGCTTCTGATAAAATACGATATGTTCTATACCTTAAACCCGGACGGCTCAAACAATGCGGAAACAGGCACTGCCCCCGATTACCCGGTAAAACAAAAATATGCCTTAAAAGCCTGTCTTGAAATAATAGACCTATTCGATAACTGCGTTTTCGAATAGGTCGACGAGTTCTAAATCGCACAAATAGCACGATTTAGAACATCGCATTTCAAGGTAACCTATTCAGAAACGGAAGTTTCCGAATAGGTTTAATAGAAAAAACGGAAAAAAATTAACGGATATTTAGCAGCTTCTCCTCACGGATAAAGTACAGAGTTTTGTATAAATTCGATATAATCGTAATAAATAAATTTTTCGGTACTTGCATAACAATTGAAAATGTGTTATTTTTTAACTTTATTATGACGGAATAAACCGTATAATTTATGTTAAGTTGCACTTGCAACAGGAGGCAAAAATGAGTATTTCACTCGCATTGTATGCAGTGCTTGGGGGCGGCATTTTGGCTTTGCTCTATGCACTGTTTAGGACTCTTTGGATTTATAACCAAAAGATTTCAAACGATAAACTCCGCGAAATCGGAGGTCATATAGCCGACGGTGCTATGGCGTTTTTACGCAGGGAATATCTTACTCTTATTCCTTTTATCATTGTAATTGCAGTTTTTTTGGCTATCGGAAACTCAGGTGCTTTAAAATTTCAATCCCTTTCTTTCTTGCTGGGAGCAGCTGCTTCTATGACCGCAGGCTTTATCGGTATGAAGGTGGCTACCCAATCCAATACAAGGACAAGTCAGGCTGCAAAGGATCAGGGACTTAACGGTGCATTAAAGGTTGCCTTTTCGGGCGGAAGCGTTATGGGTATGAGCGTTGTAGGTCTTGCCTTTGTAGGTCTTTTTATAATTTTGATTCTTTCCACTTCTTTTTTAGGAGCTGATGAAGGAACTTTCTCCCGCATTATTCTTCCTTTGGCAACGGCTTTTTCGCTCGGAGCTTCTTCAATCGCCCTTTTTTCACGCGTAGGCGGCGGCATTTATACTAAGGCTGCGGACGTAGGGGCAGACCTTGTAGGTAAGGTTGAAGCAGGTATTCCTGAAGATGACCCCAGAAACCCTGCAACGATTGCCGATAACGTAGGCGATAATGTAGGAGACGTAGCCGGTATGGGGGCAGACCTCTTTGAGTCCTTTGTAGGTTCTTTGGTCGGAGCGATGATTTTAGGCTTGATTGTAAATGCTTCGGATCCCTCTTTAAAATTGAAGATGATGCTTTTGCCCCTGCTTATTTCCGTAGCGGGTCTTATTGCTTCTTTAATAGGAACTTTGTTTGTTAAGGCTAAACCCGGTTCGAATCCGCAGACAGCTCTTAATATGGGAACTTTCGGAGCTGCAATTATAGCAACGGTTTTTGTTTTCTTCCTTGTAAAATACATCATGGGAGATGCAACCTTTAATGAGGATAGAGGCTATCTGCACATATTCGGTTCGACAATTATCGGTCTTGCTGCAGGTGTTTTAATCGGAATGATAACGGAATTTTATACAGGTACCGGAAAACGCCCCGTAAAGGGTATTGTGGACGCTTGCGAAACAGGTTCTGCAACTACAATTATTTCCGGTCTTGCCGTAGGTATGAGAAGTGCTTTCCCCGTAATTATCTTAATAGGAGCCGCTATTTGGGGCAGCTTTGCCTTGGCAGGGCTTTACGGTGTAGGTATTGCAGCAGTCGGTATGCTTGTAACTCTCGGTATTCAGCTTGCAGTAGACGCTTACGGTCCCATAGCCGACAACGCAGGCGGTTTGGCTGAAATGGCGGAATTCCCCAAAGAGGTTAGAAATATAACGGACAGCCTTGACGCTGTAGGAAATACAACCGCTGCTATCGGAAAAGGTTTTGCAATCGGTTCTGCAGCCCTTACTGCAATTATTTTGTTTACCTCGTTTAAGGAGCAGGCAGGCGTTTCCAATGTGGATATTACCGACATTAAGGTTTTGGTAGGTATTCTTTTGGGTACCGTTATACCTTTCCTCTTCTCGGCTCTTACAATGTCTGCCGTAGGAAAGGCTGCCCACAAGATGATAGAAGAGGTACGCCGTCAGTTTAAACAGCACCCCGGCATTTTGGAAAATACCGAAAAGCCGGATTACAAAAAATGTGTCGATATAAGCACTCAGGCTGCCTTGCGCGAAATGATTGTTCCCGGTGTTGCTGCAATCTTTACCCCGATTATCGTAGGCTTTGCAGGCGGTCCCTCAATGCTCATCGGTCTTTTGACAGGCGTTACGGTATCAGGTGTTGCAATGGCAGTATTTATGTCCAATGCAGGCGGAGCTTGGGACAATGCAAAGAAGATGATAGAAGGCGGAATTGCAGGCGGAAAGGGTTCTCCCTCTCACAAAGCCGCTGTTGTAGGAGACACGGTAGGCGACCCCTTTAAAGATACCTCAGGGCCTTCTATTAACATTTTGATAAAACTTATGTCGATGGTATCCCTCGTAATAGCTCCTATGCTTAAAGCCTTTTGGAGCTAATTAAGAATATTTCAGAAAACCTTGTGTTTTTAGAAACTGTATAAACAAAAAAAGCGGTGTACATACACCGCTTTTTTTGTTTATGTAAAGTTTATCGAAGATAAAAATTATTCGGATTGCTGTTGATATAATTTAAATCAACATACCCCGACGC
>CAUTTN010000070.1:0-9304 GCA_963541225.1 uncultured Treponema sp. | reverse complement strand
GGTGTTGTTGCCGAAAAAGATGTTTTATACTTTTCTTTCCGCTTGCGGAGAATTTTTTGGCTTTCCATAGGAATTGCCATAGTATTATTTACTACGGTTGCCTTTATATCTACAAAATATTTATCGCAGATTTTAAATAGGGTTGTTGTCCGATTAAAACATATCGATATAGCAAAGCAAATTTCAATACAAAAGATGAATGTTCGCGAAATAGATATATTGATTTCTGCAATAGAAAATTTGAGCAAAAATGTATTTTATACGGCTTCGCGGGTATCTCAAATTATAGAACAGCTTGATATGCCTATAGGTGTCTTCGATTATGATATGCAGCTGGGTTCCGTTTTTTGTAATTCCGTTTGGTTTAAATTATTTAATATAGATTTATACCAAAAAGATACGACATTAACCGAAGCGGAATTTTATGGTATTTTAAATGACTTAAAAAAGTATATAGATATACAGTACGAAAATCAGACCGTATATGTTTTGCCTACCGGAGAACACGGTAAATCAAAATGGATACGTTTTACAATGACGGAGGACAACGATAGGATTTTAGGTACGGCTTTGGATATAACAAAAGAAACGGAAGAGTATGCACAGCTTGAAGTTCAAATGAATTTTGATGATTTGACGGGACTTTATAATCGTAGTGCTTTTGACCGTGAAATATCGGGTATATTTTCAAAAAAAGATTTGGGGATTTGTGCGGTAGTTGTTTGGGATGTCGATAACTTAAAATATATAAACGATTCTTATGGACTTTCTTGCGGCGATGCTTATTTAAGTGCGTTCGGAAAAAAACTAATGCATTTACAGCAAGATCGGTGTCTTGTGTGCCGCCGTTCGGGTGATGAATTTTATTCGTTCTTTTATAATTTTTCTTCAGCAGGGGAAATAAAAGCAATTTTAAATTCGTTTTGGGAAGAAATTCAAAAGACGGTTGTAATATTTCCTAACGGCGGAGAAACTAAAGTTCGGGTTTCTGCCGGAATAGCTTGGTATCCTTACGATGCAGACAATCAAAAAGACTTAATTAGATACGCCGACTTTGCAATGTATAATGCAAAACATTCTTTTAAAGGCTCAATGCACGAATTTAACGAAGAAATATATAAGAAAAATTACATTTTATTGCAGGGTACCGGTGCTTTAGATGAGATAATAGAAAAAGAACTTGTTGAATATGCAATGCAGCCTATAATATCGGCAAAGACAGGGCAAATTTACGGTTATGAAATGTTAATGCGTTCTATGATGCCGGAATTTAAAAACCCTGAAGATGTTCTTAGACTTGCAAGAGCTCAATCAAAGCTGCATCAATTAGAAGAATTATCCCTTTTTCATGCTATGGATACTTATGTAAAAAAAGTAGAATCGGGAGAAATTGATAAAAACACAAAAGTTTTTTTGAATACTATAAGCTCGCAAATCCTTTCGGAAACAAAAATTACTGAATTTGAAAAACGATTCGATAAATATCTTTCCAATATTGTTCTTGAAATTACGGAAAGCGATCCGCTTGATGCAGTGTCTTTTTCGATTAAGCGTGAAAAAATAAAAACATGGAATGCAATGATAGCCATAGATGATTTCGGCTCAGGATACAGTAATTCTTCATCTTTGATATTTTTATCGCCCAACATCGTAAAAATAGATATGTCTATTGTACGGGATATTCATGAAAATGCGGATAAACAAAGTATATTGGAAAATTTGATGTCTTATGCAAGAAAAAGAGATATTATAGTTTTGGCTGAAGGTGTAGAAATTATTGAAGAAGTGGAAATTCTTTTAAAATTCGGTGTAGATTTGTTCCAAGGTTATTTTTTCGCAAAACCGGATTTCGATATAAAACCGATTCCGAAAGATAGGCTTTCGGTTTTAACGTCCGGAAATGCTTCCTAACTGACCGCAGGCTCCTCCTATGGTTTGCCCATGTTTTTGTCTTATTGTAATGTTTAGGTTTTTATTTTCCAAGTAGGCTGCAAACCTTTTTACTTCGTTTAAAGAAGGCGGCTCGAATTTCAATTCTTCAATGGGATTCCAAGGAATTAGGTTTAAATGACAATTAAGCCCTTTGGCAAATTCAATAATTTCTTTTGCCGATTGGTAAGACGTATTTATGTTTTTCATAAGAGCAAATTCAAGGGTTACACGTTTGGAAGATTTTTCGTTAAAATACCGGATTGCTGTTTTTAAAGCGGGGAGAGGATTCGCTTTTGCTATCGGCATAAGTTTTTCTCTTAATTCCTGATTTGCCGCTGTCAGAGAAACTGCAAGCCTTACATTAGGTCCCGTATCTGCCATTTTATAAATCCCGCTGCAAACTCCCGCAGTCGAAATCGTTATCCGTCTTTTCGATAAGTTTTTTCCTTTAGGATGAGTTAAAATTTCTATTGCTTTTTTTATTTCGGTTAAATTTAACATAGGTTCTCCCATGCCCATAAAAACTATATTATCCAGTTTTCCGGCATTGTTTTCCAGATAAAAAAACTGTTCTACAATTTCGCCTGCCGAAAGGTTCCGTAAAAAGCCGAGAGTTCCCGTTTTGCAAAAAGCACATTTTAAAGGACAGCCTGCCTGACAGGAAACACAGGCTGTTTTTCTTCCGTTTCTATCAAATAAAAGAACGGTTTCTATTTTTGCTCCATCGTAAAGTTCAATTGCTAGCTTTATCGTTCCGTCCGGATCTTTTAAAATACGGTTAATTTTTGAAGAGTAAATAAAAAAATTATCATTTAAGTATTTTCGTAATGAAACCGGAAGGTTTTGCATATTGTCAAAGAGTCCGGAGCCTTTGGCAATCCATTCAAATATCTGGATAGATCTGAATTTTTCTTTTAAATTACAAAATTCAAGAATGTCTTCCGGCAATAAACCGGAAAGACATTTAAAGTTTTTTTCTTCCTTACACCCAGTCATATTTTGTAAGTTCTGCATACAAATTCGATATGGCAGGATTTTTTATGCCCATTTTTTGAAATTCGGCAAGAATATTGACTGCTTTCTGTTTATCGTTTTTTGCTGCATAACAATGTGCCAGTTCTATGTATACTCTATAGTTTTTATTGTCTAAATCTTTTAAGCGGGATAATGTTTTTATAGCTTCGTCATACCGCTTTTGTGTTTTACATATAATGGCAAGACCAAGCATTGCATAAGAGTCAAAGTCAATATCTAATGCCTTTTGATAGCAGTTTTTTGCCGTATCATAATCATTTGTTAAACGGTAGGCATCGCCCATCCTTGTTAAAATCACTTTATTATCGGGATCCAGTTCAAGGATTTTTTTCCAATAAACAATAGAAATTTCGTGTTCGTTTAATCCTCTGTAACAGTCTGCCAAACCGAAAAGCCCGTAGAAGTTTTTTGAATCTTTTTCTACAGCTTTATTAAAATAATATATTCCTTTGTCGTAAAGCCTCATTTTTCGGTAGCAGTTACCTATGGAAGTTAAAATCCGTATATCGATTATTTCCGTATTGTTTTTCATAACTATTTCCCAATAAAAAAGGGCTTGCTTGTAACGTTTAAAGTCATAATTAAGATGTCCTAACCCGATCAGAGCATAGGCATTGTTGGGAGCGTTTTCCAGTACTTTTAAATATAAGACTTCCGCATTTTCGAATTTTTGAAGTTTCCTGTAAGCGTCTGCAACCCGCGTTAAAACGGTTACGTTTTTGTCGTCGAATTTTAGATATTCTTCCCATACTTCGATTGCTTCGGCAAATTTGTTCATGGATTTGAAACAGTCGGCAAGTCCGAAAAGAGCATAGTTATTATTCGGATGAAATTCCAAACATTGTTTGTAAAACATGACCGCCATGTTGAAGTTCTCATTTTTGCGTTCTGCATCTCCAAGACCTACCAGTGCGTAATTGTTTTGAGGGTCCAGTTCTAAAACTTTATTAAAATTAAGTATTGCTTCATCGGTATTGTTAAGTTTTAGAAACATATAGGCTTGTTTTGATAGTTCCGAAATTTTGGCTTCGATGCTGTCTTTTTCAGGAAAATTTTCCTCTGTCATTAAGTTGTTCATCGTGCCGAAATTTGTTACATCTACCGGCTCATTATCATAACTGCCGATTTTTTCATTTTCATTTAACATATTTTCTCCAAAATTAAAGCATAACCTTTTGAGTTGATATACTCTGTGATTATAAAAATAGCCGTATTACTGCGGCTAATTCATCTAAAATCATATCTTCTTTGGGTTTATTATGGGCAAGATGGTAACATTTTAGTGCTTTTAATTTTTCATTTCTTTTTACATAATAATCGCCTATACGTATTAAACCATCGGAATAGCCTGTTGTTACAAAAATTCTTTCGGCTGCTTCTATTTTGTTTTCATTATACAGCTCGTTACCTCTTCTGTTTAACTTGGCTTTTTGCTCGGAGGTAAGTATACTAAGAGGCTGCTCGGAAGTCTTTATAAAACTATTGCCCGATTGGTTTAATTTTTTTTCCATAATCAATAATGTACTAAGTTATGGAATGTAATTCAAGTATTTTTTTAATTTTTCTATATTTTTTAAAAACATAACCTAAAAATTTACTTTTAAACAATGTTAATACAAATAAGTTACAAAATTAATAATTAATTAATCGAAAATATGTTACTTATATATTTAATCATTTATTTGTAGAATAATTGGGAATGTCTTTTCCAAGACTTTAAGGTTATTAAATAGGTTTTATCGATTAATGTCAAGATATGATTAAAAGCCGTTTTTAAGTATTATTAGAATGTAAAAACAGCATATAAAAAAATAAAAGCCGATAAAACTTTTTGGTTTTACCGGCTTGTTTTTAGCCTTTTTAATCAACAAACCCGACGCAGGGCGTTGCCGAGAAACGGCAGGTATTAAACCCTCCGCACGGATAAAGTTAATTAAAAAGGTTTAGTATGTTACTTTGATATAGCAGAAAGTTGATCCTTCTTTTTCTATTCCGCCTATCTTATACTTAAAAGTGACTAAAACCTGATGTAAACCTTTGGCATCAGAAAGATGAGTTGAGCCTCCGATTTTAGAAATAGTAGCAGGCTTTACCTCAAACTCTGAATGTGAGCCTGTTTCAGGAGTGTCAGGAACAGTGTATTCGGGTATCATCCATTTAACGTCTAAGTCAGTTATTGTCCCCGCAAAATTGATCCTTATTTTTGTAAAGGATCCGGAAGAAGGGCAAACAATAGGATTGTTTGAACCCGGTATGTTAAAGTTATTTTCATAGCCGGGGAAAGTTACGCTTATTGAAGTGTCTAAGACCCAGTAAGCATAATATTCCACAAGATTTAGCTCGGTATTAGGTATAAAAGGTACTGCTATAGCCGAAGGCTGAGGAGAAAGAGTTGTCGTATTAAAATCTGTAGAAGTATAAAAGCCTTTAAACGTCCACATCGTATGTGTTCCGTTATTATACCGTCCTATGCGGGGCATACCTGTTGTTCCCGGAAGCTGGAATTCAAAACCGGCATTGCGGCATGTGTAATAATCGGTACATTGTCCGTCCGTACCGTTATCGGTAGCGTTCATTTTAGCGGCATTTTTTCCTTCGGCAGGAATAATAAAGGCTTCATTCTGCAAATGATATACTACTTTTTGCAGATGAAGATAGCCGTATTTTCCTGTAGAAAGATCTGCTGCACCGGTAACTGCGTTTTTAGGATCTTCGTAAGGAGTTTCAGGAGAAGTCCCATAGTTATTACAAGCCCTTATGCTTGCAGTATATTTTTCGCCAAGAACAAGGTTAGCAATTGTAATTGATCCGGTCGAAGCGGGTAAATCCGTTTTTCCTTTTGTGATTGCAGGATTGGTACTACCGGAATTTTTAGGTGTTAAAACGATTTCAAACCATTCGGTATTTATAGAAGTTTTATCCCATGTAAATTCCACGCTGTAAGTTGTAATACCGGTATTAGGGCTTTTAAGATAGTCCGGCTGAGAATCTATTTTATACTGTGCCTTAAAATTAGCAGGGGCGGTAGGTTTATCTTCCAAGTTGGTCGGAAGTTCTATAGCACCGTGTGAAGTATTTAACGGGTCTACAATAATCATCTCTCCGAAAACTCCGCCTATTTGCTCGGCAGCTGCCGTGTCTTTAAATGCTTTTATTGTAACATCATAAATATCCGGTGTGACGGTATTTTCAGTTATTGAAACAGATTGTTCGCCTCCTGCGGCAGGATCGGCAGAAGATATATCTGTAAAAACTCCGTCAGTAGCACTTTCGCCAAAAGTTTTGCTTATGGTTTGCGGAGAACTTCCACGTCCTTTAATTTCTACTTTCAGCTGTTTTATAAGCCTTTCGTTATTACCGGCACCGTACCTTGCGGGATTGGAAAATTTGATTTTTAAATCGATTTTACCTTCAGGAGCAGTTGCATCGCGGTTAGGATACAAAACAAAGGCAACAACAGGAGTTGAGCCTATACCCACATTGGTTTCGTTACTTTTTAAAGCTACTTTACCGGTGGCTGTTTCTCGGGCTTCCATAGTAAGTTTATAGGTTCCCGTTTTGGAAAGAATTATAGAAGCTGTCCCGTTCTTGATTGCATCCCATGTAATATTGTCTATTGGAGAAATAGGGGTGTTTGACGGATCGGTACCGGTAATCTTAAAAGTCAAGTTACCCTTTAACGTATCGTCCCATTCCTTAGGTACAACGGCACGGTATGAAGGGAAGCCGTCCATCGGTTTTCCGTCTTTGTCCAAATGCCCAAGTTTTATTTGGATAGGCACTTCACCGGGTTTTAGGACTTTAGGTTTATTCCCCATAGTAGGAGTTCCTAAAGCCGCCTTACACGATACTGCAAAACCTAAAATTAAGGTTAATCCAAGCAGTATAGTCAATTTTCGTTTCATACTGAAACCTCCTAATTTAATTTATAGCAATTACCTTTAGGTAAATAAGCTCCTTTAGTTATATTTTTTCGTCTTTAAAGCAAAACTAAATACCAAACCGCTATTCTTTTTTTATTGTTGTTTTAAACATTTTGGAACGTCCGTTTTTTTCTGCCTGCAAAATCAAAGTATACGGAGGAGTTCCGTATACTGCAAAACAGTCGATTTTTTCCGTATTGCCGTTAGACAAATTCGTTATTGTCTTTGTTACCTGCAATTCCAAAACCTGATTTGCACTTACGATTATACCGTTTAAAACCCAAACATATTTTTCGCAATCCCGCGGACCGCCTATAATAAAAAGCCCCGTATCCGCCGAAATGGTATATTCTTGTTCCAACAAAAAAGAGTCGAAATCCTTTGTGGATTTTTCTACATTTTCTATAGTCCAAAAAACATCTTCCGAAGGAATAAAATTCTTATTGTAATCTTCTACTACGTTATCCATAGAAACATTTTTGCACGACAATAATAAATTCAAAACGATAAAAAAAGATAAATATTTATATTTTACCGATAAAGTTTTTTTCTTCATTGTTTATTCCTTTCTTTTTGTATATGGGGAGCTTTTTTATAAATTCGTTCTGTTTCCGGCATTTCAATTCTAAACAAAACCTGAATCATAAACGAAAAATTAAAAATCTTATCGTAATTTACTCCTGCCTGTAAGCCGAGCCATTTATACGAAAAACCTACCGACAACAATGCACTCGGAGCCGCAAAGAATTTTCCGTAAACAGCTTGTTTAGAAGATCCGTTCCATAACCGTTTGATTTGAATACCCGGCGATAATTCCGCCGTAAAACGGAAATCGTTTGCAAATGGTTTTATGCCGAATCCGACAGGCAGATAAAAGCCTATGCTTATAAGATATGGAGCATGTATTTTTTCCCCGTTAAGATAATAATCATACGGGAATTGTTTTTTGGGGAAAGCTGTTCCAAAAGACGATTCGACTCCAAAATAAAAAGGACTTAACAATCCGTTAAAATAATACCCGGCATTAAAACTTAAATTTCCGATAAAATATTTATTTGGTGCCGTGTTAAAGCCGCTCCTTAATTCAAAGGCATCTTTTGATTTTTTATATCCTAATAAGATTGACTTTTTGAGTAGAATTATTATTTACAGTTCCGGTATTATCGTCAATGTTTTTTTCTTCGGCAATATTTTCAGACTGCGTAATTTTTTCTTCGGAACGGGAAATATTTTGAATCTTTTCGATTAAAGCTGCGTCTTCGGGCTTATCCTGTTCCGGTGTTTTTTCCTTAACTTTGTATGTTTCGGAGAGTTTTGTTAGGTAAACTTCTCCGTTTTCAAAAATTTCCAATATATGTTTAGAATCCCTATGCAGGGAAAAATCGAGTATATTTTTTTGAATAGGCGGATTAATTAAATAAACCGGTTTACCTGTTGAGGTTTCATAAAAATAAAGTTTATTGTCGTTTATTAAAACGGCAAGATAAGAACCGTCTTTCGTATATTTAAAATTTTTAATAGTGTGTTCCGTTTTTATATCTATTTGTTTAATGCCGTTTATATCCCGTACGGAAATTGTATTTAACTCTGTGCAGCTTGTAAAATCATTATTTTTAGGTGAAAATACTACCGGTAATTTTGCCTTTCCGTTAAAATCGAATTCTTTAAAAACTTCAAGAGTGTCGGAATCTAAAATTTTAATTTTATTGTCTTCGCCTGCCGTAAAAATATATTGTCCGTTATAATTAAAACCTATAGTTTTTATTGCCCCTTTGTGCAATTTAAAGCCTAATTTAAAATCGGCTTCCTGCAATTTGAATTCCGCATTAATTTTGACAAAACCGTTTTTAAAACCTGCGGCAAAGATTTTATTATCGGGACTTACGGCAACGCTTTCGGGTATAAAATTTTCTCCCGTATTATATATATTAATAGGCTTCAAAGATTTAAAAGACCACTTTGTAACGGACGTATTTCCGTTACAAAACATAATTCCGGATTCTACAGTGTTAAAATGTAAACCGTTTATACCGATTTCCGACAGATGTATGGCATTTATTATTTTTTTTGCTTTTGTGTCTGCTATAAATATATTTTTTCCGGAAACGGCAAAGAAGCGGAAGTTTTCCATCCAATTTAAAAAACACTCGGAACCCTTATCAAGTTTATCAAGGGTTAAAATCAAATCCGCCTGCCCGCTCAAGATAAGAGGAAACTGTATAAAAAATATAAAAATAAAAAATCTTTTTAAATTTTTGCCATACATTAAAACAGCCTTACTGTTGTAAAATGTTTACCGATAAAAATTACTTTAATTATCTTGGAAATATTGTTTCTATGATTATACATCTACCCATAAAAAAGTCAAGTAAGTTTATTCGTGCGGAGGGTTTAATACCCCGACGCTTGCGTCG
>CAUTTN010000069.1:0-9593 GCA_963541225.1 uncultured Treponema sp. | reverse complement strand
TCCCCGTATTGGCTTGGGGAATAGGCATTGACCGAATGGCCCTTATGGCCCTTGGCTTAAACGATTTGCGAGAGCTATTCAGCTCGGACATTGAGGGAGTCAGGCTTAGAAAGTAAAAAGTGTTTTTATGACATTTTACTGCATAATTCTTTCAATGGACTTTTTTTCAATTTTAATATAAAATAATACCCGATGAATGAAATTTTTTATCTTGCAAAAATAGGCGAAATTAACTTAAAAAAAGGTAATTTACGCGATTTTGAACAAAGGCTTGCTCAAAATTTACAGTTCTATATTGCAGAAGTTAAACCTAAAATCAACAACCTTGACGCAGAGCGTAGACGAGGAACAGGTATTGCACCCTCCGCACGAATAAAAGTCCGAGCAGGAAGAATGTATATTACGGTCAAAGAAGACCGAAGAAAACAGACAGAACAGGCTTTAAATAAGTTAATAGGAATTACAGGCTGGGCAGAAGCTATCCCTACAGAAAAAAATATAGATTCAATAACCGACGTAGTACGCAGACAGGCTAAAGCTGCAATGGCTGCCGGCTGCAAAACATTCAAAATAGAAACCCGCCGTGCAGAAAAAAACTTTCCGTTGACTTCTTACGAAATTTCCCGTGAAGTAGGCAGTTTTATTCACACCGAAGGAATTCTAAAAACCGATGTACATAATCCCGATATTGTCTTTTCCATAGAAATAAGAGAAAAAGCCTTTATTTACGGATTGCAGCACAAAGGACAAAGGGGCTTACCCTGCGGTTGTTCAGGCAGAGGACTTCTTTTGCTGTCGGGCGGAATAGACTCCCCGGTTGCAGGATATAAAATGATGTTCCGCGGAATGAAACTGGACTATTTATATTTCCATTCACACCCTTACACTTCTCCCGAAGCCCGTCAAAAGGTTGAAACTTTGGCTTCCATTTTGGCGCAATACGGTTTAGGTGCTTATTTAAACATTGTTTCATTTACGCAGGTTCAACAGCTCTTAAAAGAAAAATGCCCCGAACCGTATCTTACCCTTATGATGCGTATCTGTATGATTAAAATTGCAAATATGACTGCAAAAGGGATAAATGCAAAATGTCTTGTTACAGGCGAAAGTCTTGCACAAGTTGCAAGTCAAACGGTGGAAAATATTACCGTAACAAACTCTTATGCCGAACTTCCCGTATTCCGGCCTCTTATCGGAATGGATAAAGAAGAAATTACAATACTTGCAAAAAAAATAGGAACCTATGAAACTTCTATTTTGCCTTATGAAGACTGTTGTGTAATGTTTTCTCCTAAACATCCTGTTCTGCATTCAAAACTAAGCGATGCGGCGGAAATCTTTGACAGGTTGGAAATACAACCCCTTTTAGATGAAGCCTATTCATCTAAAACCGTAATTAAATTTAGCGGTAAACTTTTCTAAAATGAATTTTAAAAAAGCTGTTTTTGATAACCGCATAGAGAGAATTCATTCTATAATATCTCCTGAAGAAATGACCCAAAAACTGCCGGGTAATGATACTATATATTCTTTTATTGCAGAAACAAGAAAAGAAATAAGCAATATAATAAACGGAAAAGATAAACGGTTTTTGATTATTGCAGGACCTTGTTCAATACATGATACAAAAGCTGCTTTGGATTACGCCTGCCGGATTACAAAATTGCAAAGAAAATACGACAGTTTTTATTTTGTCATGCGTTCGTATTTTGAAAAACCGCGGACGGCAGCAGGCTGGAGGGGGCTTATCGTAGAACCCGATTTAGACGGATTTATAAATATAGGCGGCGGCTTAGAAAAAGCCCGTTCTTTTTTAATTGAGTTAGCTAAAATAAAACTTCCTGCCGCAGTGGAAATGCTTGATCCGATAATTCCGCAATATCTTGCAGATCTTGTAAGCTGGGCTTCTATCGGTGCGAGAACTGCGGAAAGTCAAATCCATCGGGAACTGGCTTCGGGGCTTTCTATGCCTGTCGGGTTCAAAAATGCAACCGACGGAACTTTGACGTCGGCAATAAACGGCATTATTTCCGCACGCCTTCCCCATGCCTTTATAGGAATAGCCCGTAACGGATTATCGGCAATTGTTCATACCAAAGGAAATAGCGACTCCCATTTGGTTTTACGCGGAAGTACGACAACGCCTAATTACGATAAAGCTTCAGTTTTATCGGCTATGAACACCTTAAAAAAAGAAGGACTGAATACCAATCTTCTTATAGACTGTTCGCATGGAAATTCCTGCCGCATTCCGGCAAACCAGAGTAAAGTTTTGCTAAATAGTTTAGCCTTGCGTTTTGATAAGACAACACCGTTAAATATTTGCGGCTGTATGCTGGAAAGTTTTATTCAAGAAGGAAGCTGTAATATAAAAGATTGTAAAAAAGAATGCGAATACGGAAAATCCGTTACGGACCCTTGTATGAGCTGGGAAATGACAGAAAAATTAATCGGCTCGGCTTATAAACAATTTAATTTAAATAATTAAAAATAATTTGGGAGATACAATGCAAAATATTAACACATCTTATTTTACGGAATGGCTGAATAAATTTATAAATTTTCAAAGAAATCTGAATAAAGATATTCAAAATCTGGATAAGATGAATAAATTTGCGGCTTTTTTTAATAACCCTCATCTGGCATATAAAAATATTCATATCGCCGGTTCAAAAGGAAAAGGCTCAACTTCTATCATGATTTCGTCAATTTTAAAAGAAGCAGGGTTATTGACCGGACTTTATACATCTCCGCATGTAATGGATTTTAGAGAAAGAATAAGCTGTGCCGGAACTTTCTTTTCCGATGAAGCATATTCAAAAACTTATAAAAAAATAATCGAAGGCTTTGAAACCATTATTAAAAACGATCCTTTAAGCGATCCCGGCTGGTTTGAAATTGTTACAATGACTGCTTTTTTACTTTTTCAATCCGAACAAATGGAAATAGCAGTAATAGAAACAGGGCTTGGCGGAAGACTGGATATGACAAATATTTTGGTACCCGAAGCAACGGTATTAACCCCCATAGAACTTGAACACTGCAAGTATTTAGGAAACACAATAGAAAAAATTGCTTTTGAAAAAGCCGGTATTATCAAAAAAGGAAAACCCGTTTTTTGCAGCAAACAAAAACCCGAAGCTCTAAAGGTTTTTAAAGAAAAAGCAAAAGAAACGAATTCCGATTTTTTCTATCTACCCGAAATCTTAGAAAGCCATGCCGAATTTAAAACATCAAAAGAAGGGCTTGAAATAAACATTGCATTTAAAAAAGATAATTCGGTAGGCAAATTATTCAAAAGAGCCGTCAAGACAAAATTAAAACTTATTGACGAAATCCAAGCAGAAAATGCGGCATTGGCGGCTTGCACCGTAAAATACCTATTCCCAAACATAGATGAAAGCATTTTAGAAAAAGGACTTGCAAAGGCTTGGCTCCCTGCACGTTTTGAAATTCTTTTAAAAAATCCTTTAATAGTTATAGATGGAGCACATACAAAAAATAGTTTGGAACTTTGCATAAACACATACCGGAAATTAAATTCAAAAAAAGGCACTTTAATTTTTGCATGTGCAGACGACAAAGACACAAAAGAAATTGCTCCTCTTTTTAAAAATATTTTTAAAAAAATTATTTTGACAATTCCCGGAACATTTAAGAAAAGCAATATTGATTACACTTACAATGATTTTAAAAACGTCTTCACAGGTTGTCCCGAAATACCGGAAAAAAACGAAGATTACAAAGGTATTATACGAAAAACTCTTGAAGAATGTATTAAAACAAATTCCCCGCTTTTAATTACAGGATCATTTTATTTGGCGGCGGAAGCAAAAACGATATACGGCGGTCTAAATTGCAATTAACATTTTTTAAAATATTGACGTTTTTAAAATCCGGAAAAGAAATTCCTACAGCGTATAACTGCAAAGGATATAAATGTTTTTGTAATTCATCATCGGTTATATACGGAAAATCTTTTTTAAAATTCGCATTATAAAGAGCATCGCCGCAAATAGGTAACCCTATCGAGGCAAGATGTGTTCTAACTTGATGTCTGTATCCTTGAGTCAGCGAACATGTAACAGAACTTATATTGTCCTTAGCATCTACGGAAATAATATTTGTTCTATACATCTTTTTTTCTTTTTTAAATTTTTTGGAAGACGAAAAAACGGGAGCAGCCATTTTACCTTTTACACCGAACGGACGGAATTGACTTTCTATAAAATTAGGAACGGTTTTTTCGTGCATATTGCAAAATGCGTAATAAGTTTTTTCGATAAGATTATTTTCTTGCATAAAAGATAAGATTTCAAAAGCGTCTTGAGTCTTTGCGGCTAAAACAAGTCCGCAGGTCGGCGTATCAAGTCTGTGTATTAAGCCTGCTTCAATTTTCTTCTTTCCGTAAATATTTGCAGCTTCCGGCTCCATACTTAAAAACCAAGACAAAAGCGTATTTTGTTCATCTTCTTTTAAAGGTGCAGTCGGAAGCCCTCCGGGTTTATACAAAACGGCATAAAACCGATTTTGATAAATTATTTCAGGCTTATCCGAAAATTTAAAATTTTGTATTACCTTTAAATTTTCCGGCGGACTATAAATTACTGCCATAAACCTGTCCTCTTTAAAGTTTGTTTAAAATTTTTAGGAATATCGGCTTTAAATTCTTTTTTTAACTTTTGCATTTTATCTGTTTTAATAATAAGTTTATAAGAATGCAGCATTAAACCGCATGGGCAAACTTCTTTATTTTTTTTACCGTAAACTAAATCTCCCAAAATAGGGCAGCCTATAAACTTTGAATGCAGTCTAATTTGATGAGTTCTACCTGTAAAAATTTTAAAAACCGCAAGCGAATAATTCCCGTTTGTTTTTAAAATTCTATAAGCGGAATGAGCTATTTTACCCTTAGATAAATCCTTAGATACCGCAAATTTTTTTCGGTTGCTTTCGGATCTGAAAACCGAAGTTTTTATATGAGCTTGTTTTTCTTTAGGCTCGCCGTTTAATATTGCAATATAATATTTTTTTACTCTGCGGTTTTTAAATTCATTCTTTAAAAAAGATTCGGTTTTAAAATTACGGGCAGTAATAATTACTCCCGAAGTTTCTTTATCCAAACGATGAACAATACCTAACCTAAATAAATCTGGTAAATCCTTTTTAGCGTTTTCGGCAAATTTAAGCAAAGAAGAAAATTCATCTGTAATCTGCGAAGTAAAAAGTCTGTAATAATTAAGAGCATTTACAAGCGTCCCTTCCCAATTACCTCCGGCAGGATGAGTTACCATTCCCGCAGCTTTATTTACAACAATTATATTTTCATCTTCATAGAGTATTCTAACCGGTATATTTTCAGGTTTTGCATATTCAGGTATGGGATTTTCCCAAACGAGTTTTACAAAATCCCCGTTTTTTACCTGCCTTGAAAGTTTTGCTTTTACAGAATTAACATAAATAGATTTTATACCTGTTTTTAACTTTGAACGTGTAAAGTTATTCAATTTTCTGCAACAATAAATATCCAGTCTAATCGGCGAAAAAACATTTTCTACAACAAAACAAGTATCAATATTTTGTATATTTATATTGCTTAAATCTTTCGGCAATTCATCATCCGATGAGTTTTTATGCTTCCGGTTTTGTATCTTTTTCATTTTCCGTATTTTGGTTTTCCGGTTTTTGCAAAGACTGCTCATACTCATCAATATTCTCAATCGGAATTAACTCTATTGCAGGAACATTTTTTTCTTCCGATTCTTGTTTTCTTTTACGTTCAATTCGTCGTCTAATTGCTCTTATAGACAAATCTATTACTGCAACCCCGATGGAAATACCTATTGCAGAAAAAAGAACTTTTTTTTGCTCGCTTTCCGAAAGAGGTATTGCTTTTTCGGGATTTTTAATAGGCCACGGTGCATATCCCGGATCTCCTTTATGTTGTATTGACCTTATAATATCGTATGTCCAAAATGAAAGCAGCGAAACAAACGGTAATGCTCCAAAAGAAATAATTTCAAACCTACGCAAATCTTTTTGCCATGCCGAAAATTCGTTTATACCGTAAGGATCTGCGGTTCTATCTATTTTAGATTCTTCCGAATATAAATTATGAGAAAAAAGAGAAAAAGCGTAAAACACAAAAATAAAGTAAGTTATAAAACTTTTGTTTTTCATAATTATATTTTTCCAATCATTTCGGACACTATATCAGATAAAACTAAAAAATCATATACCGAAAGCGATTCTGCTCGAATGTTTGCTTTTAAATTTGCTTTTTTTAAAATAGCTTCGGTCAAATTTACAAAACCTTTTTGTTTAAGCCATGCCCCCAAATTATTTTTTACCGTTTTACGTCTGGATGCAAAAAGAGCTTTTACAAGACCTGTAAACAAATGCGGATTTTTGCAATCGATAAAATCCGAAGAAAATTGCTCTTTAAGACTGAATAAAAGAACTGCCGACTCAACATGAGGCTTAGGCCAAAAAGCATCCGGCGGAATAATCTTTACAATCCGGCAATTATAAATTCGTTTACACAAGACGGAAAGAGCCGTATAATTTTTACTGCCTGTATTTGCAATTATTCTTTGAGCCGCTTCCTTTTGAACGGTAAAAAGCATGGTTTTTATACCACAGTCTGCCTCTATCAGTGAAGAAATAAATTCCAAAGATATATTGTATGGGAGATTACCGAAAAAAATATCAGGTTTGCCGGTTCCTGCTTCTTCTTTCCATGTTTTTCGGACATCGCCTAAAACAAGTTTAAAATTTTTACAGGTACCGAAAAAACCGTCTAAAAGAGCCGAAAAACCTTTGTCGATTTCGAAAACGGTTAGTTCTGCTCCTTTTTCTATCAGCATTGAAGTCATTGCTCCCAGCCCCGGACCAACTTCCCACAATTTAGTTCCGGCATTAAACTCCAAAAAAGAAATAATTTCGGAGCGGATTTTTTCATTTATTAAAAAATTCTGCCCGAATTTTTTTTGCATAGAAAACCCAAAAGATTCCAAAATTTCTTTTAAGTTATCCGGAGAATTATAATCGGGAAGGTTTTTATTTGTACCCCTAACCATGAATCATTTTAAATATACTATAATAACGGCTAATTACACAAAATGGAATAAATATCCATAGAATTTTTTGCTTCTATAAGTTTTTGCCGTAATTCTTCATCTCTCAATTTATTGCTCAAATAAGAAATTGTTTGAAGATAATAAGAATGCTGGTTTGTTGCTGCGGCAATCATAAAGACCAAGCGTACAGGTTTTCCGTCTATGGCATCAAAATCTAAAATATCTTTTTGAGAAATACCTACAGCCATAACTAAATCGGTAACGGAATTAAGCCTGACATGCGGAATTGCAATCCCCCTGCCTATTGCAGTCGACATAAGCGACTCGCGTCTAATAACGGCATCTAATAATTCTTCCGAATTTTTTACCTGCGGAGCCGAAGCCAAAACTTCGGACATTTTAACCAGTACATCATGTTTAGTCGAATAATCCGGTAAGATAATCCTGTCGGGCGATAAAAAAGATTCCATAACTATCTTGTATTCTTTATTTGAAGTTCTTTTAGGCGAAGTCAGTCTTTCATCGACCCAACTTTCAATATCATCTTTTTTAAAACGCCAAACAGTTCCTATCTTTCCGGCAGGAATTTCTCCCTTTTGCGCCCATTCATAAACGGTACGCTCCGAAACTCGTAAATAATTTGCAACCTCTTCTATTGTTAAAATTTCACCGGACAAATAAACACCTCTCTTAAAAAAATAGAATTCTCGGTTTTTAAAAATAAAAATCAACAACCTCACCGTAGAGCAGCGAGGTACAGTAATCAAAAGGTATTGCCATCGGATTCAATCCCCTTCGTTTCTACGCAGAGCGTAGACGTAAAACGTCAGGTATTAAAGCCTCCGCACGAATAAACCTAACCGAATTAAATATACAGCCATCTTTAAAAACTAAAAGTTTCAAAAGTCTTCTATATCCTTAAAGCATTTTGCATTAAATGTGCAAATATGTCAATATAAAGTAAATTTAAGGATTAACCGTTTTTGACTATTGAAGCAAGCATTTTACCGCGTTCTTTTAAAGCAGCTAAATCTTCCTTTTCCGCTTTTCCCTGCCATTCGTAAGATTCAATACTTGTCCAGTTAAGTTTTTCTATTGCTGCTTCATATTCTTTTTTGGCACCGCCTACCCAGCCCCAGTTTCCTATACGTAAAACTTGCTTGCCGGTAACATGTTTACGTCCGAACATATCCAAAAGATGAGCCATAGGCGGAAACATCTTATACTCATAAGTCGGCATAGCCAATACCAAACCGGCTGAACAATACGCACCACCTAAAATAAATGAAAAATCTTCATCGGGTATTTTATAAATACAGTATTCAACACCTTCTTCTTTTATACCTTCAATAACGGCATCAAGACCGGTTTTAGTATACCCGTACATTGATCCCCAAACAATACAAATTTTCTTTTCGCAAGGTCCCGATGTATTATATCCTGCAAATTTTTTATACAAATCAACAATCCGTTCCGGATGTTTACGCCAAAGTAACCCATGACTAGGGCAAACAACTTTAATATCCAAATCTGCAAGTTTTGCAATTCCCTTATTTACAAACATACTAAAGCCGGAAATAATATTTGAGTAATACCTAAGAGCTTCCGCTTCAAAAAGTTTAAGTTCCTCTTCCGTGCGGTCATCATCAAATATTTTACTGTCTATACATCCATAAGAACCGAAGCCGTCGCAGCTAAAAAGAATACCGTCTTTTTTGTCGTATGTCATCATAGTTTCCGGCCAATGAATATTAGGAGTTTCATAAAAAGTAAGCTCTTTTCCGCCTAAGTCCAAAACATCGCCGTCTTTTACAACTCTAAATTTGCCTTCAATTTTAAAAAACTTTTGAACCATTGAAATCCCTTTAGCTGTTGAGATAACCTCGGCATTAGGATTTTCCGAACAAATAATATCTATAATACCGGCATGATCCGGCTCAAGATGGTTTAAAATAATGTAATCGAAATTTGCAAACGACATTCCGATAGAAGCTAATTGCTTTTTATAACTTTCAACGGAACCGTTCCAATCTTTTACAATATCTATAAGAGCATTTTTTTCGCCGCATACGATATAAGAATTAACGGATACGCCGTAGGGCAATACCCAAATACCTTCAAATCTAGAATTTTTATCGTTTATATCTGCATGAATGCAATATACGGAATCGCTAATTTTTTTTGCTTCCATAAAGTACTCCTAAAATCGATAATAATTATAACATATTTTATGATTTTAGACAATATGGAGTTTATCCGGAAAAAAGGAAGCCGCCCGAAAAGGAGGAGAAAGGGCGGCTTGTGAATAGAATAATAGTGTGTGTCTTCTGTGTATGAAAGTAATATATCGGAATTTAAAATAAATGTCAATATAAATTTAAAAAAAATATTATATTTTTTTAGAAAATCGTGCAGTTTGTATGAAAATTTATGCAGATAATAGAGATTTATTCTGTATTATTTGTTTTTAATTTTTTAAAGAAAGAAGAATTATTTATGCTAATGGATAAAATA
>CAUTTN010000068.1:0-9642 GCA_963541225.1 uncultured Treponema sp. | reverse complement strand
GCATTATCTTTTTTACGGAATCCCCAAGCTGTTTTAAAATCCGAGCCGTTTCAAGAGCTTTTTGACGGGAACCTTCAGCGAGACCAACTCAGGGTTTGCAAGCCTTGTACCTGTTTGAGTTGAACCGTTGTGAAAAAGAAGATCGGGAGCATGAACTAAGATGTAGCTTGCTCCTTTTATAGCGACTTTTGCCATAATACCTCAAAAATAAAGTTATTTTTATGTAGAATAATAGTTTTGTTAATATTTTATATGATTTCCAGTTCTTTTTCAAGTATGCAATTTTTTACACGGTTCCAACGGAATATTGTTTTTTTCTTGATTTTAATGTATACTAAGACTTTATTTTACGGATTGATAATTTGTATAAAACAAATTCCGTTAAAACAGAGGAGAGTTTATGCCCGGGAAAGTTATATATTTTTTATTTATCGTCTTGATATTTGCCTTATTTTCCGTTTTTAATCTAAATAATAAAAGCGATGTATCGTTTATCTTTTATACATTTAAGGATATGCCTGTTTACTTAAATACGCTTTTTTCTTTTGTAATAGGCTGTATAATAACGCTGCCGTTTTTTTTGCATACAAAAAGAAAAAAAGAAAAAAAGGGAAATATTCCGACAGATAATGAAATTTTGGGAATACAAAATGTGGAATTAAAAAAAGAAAAAAAATCTTGGTTTTCACGCAAAAATAAAAATACGGAAAAAGTTGAAACTCTAAATTCAAATTAGAAGTGATTATGATTTTTAATAGAAAAAAAAATCTCATATTGTTTCTTTTTTTTATATTTGCTTTTTTTCTATCCGTACAAAGAATTACAGGTAATGAAGAAATTGTATCCGAAAAAGTAAAAAAAATTGCCGAAAAAGCTTTTTCGATAAACGAAACAGAAAAAGCCGTTTTGAATTTTGAAAAGGAAATGCAAAAACTTAAAACTTCAGAAGATAAAATAGCCGCTTTACAGCTTTTGGCTGATTACGAAGATAGATCGGACCTTTTTTCTTCCGCCGCTTCCAATTATATAAAGGCTGCAAAATTAAGTCCGGAATCTTTAAAAAAGAATTTTTTTTTAAAAGCCCTTTGTTCTTATCTTTTAGGCGATTTACTTGATGAAGCTTTAAATTTATTTACTGCCGAATTAAAGCCTCGTATAAAATCTTCTTCGGAAAGCGAAGATAGCAAGGCTTTCGTATATTATGAATGGTTAAAAATAAAATGTGCAGAAAACGATAAAGACTTTGCCGATGCTGTTAATACTTTAAAAAAATATGTTACGGAACCCGTTTTTTCGGAATTTCATCCTGCAATTCTATTAACATTATGGTGGGTTGACGGTGATAAAAAAGCAGAAAATACGCTTTTAAAAAAATTTCCGAACAGTGTAGAGGCTCAGGTTGTAAAAGGAGATTTTGTTTTGTCGGCACGCACGTTTTGGTATCTTATGCCGCGTTCAGCCTATATAATCGACGATTTTAATAGCGGAATAGCAGACGATTTAACAGCTAATAATGAATCGGAGGACATCAGTTCTCAACCTATTCTTAATCATACAAGAACCTCTTCAGCAAAAATATTTCAAACAGGTTTTTTTAAAACCGAAGATTATGCAAAAGCCTTAAACACAGAGCTTTTAGAAAAAGGGTTTTCGTCGATTGTTAAACAAGAAAAAAGAAGTTCGGGAACTTTCTACTCCGTACTTGTAAAAGCCGATGATAAAGGCGATATTATATTACGTTTAAAAAGTGCCGGATACGAAGCCGTTCCTATTTTTGAATAACCGTTTTTATCTTCCTATTAAAGAAATATCTACACCAAACCATTTTTTTGATGTATTTTCTAACACGCCTTTTTTTGCAAGTGCATATAAGGCATCTTCAATTCTGTCTTTTAAAGCTATTTCGTTTTTTCTAAAAGCAATTACATAATCATGAGCATCTATTGCTTCGTTTATAATGCGGTATGGCTTTAGATTAGAACGTATGTACGTATTAAGTACCAATAAATCGTGTACGACAGTATCCACTTTTCCGGTTTCCATTGCTTCTAAAGCTAGATCATAATTATCAAAAAATACAAGATTGTTAAACCCTCCATACATATCGGTAGCTCTTTTTAAAGAATTAAAAATTGCCGATGTTTTGTGAACTCCTATGTTTTTGTCTTTTAGTTGTTCAAGGGTCGTATATTCGGAAGAGTCCATTACTGCAAAAACTACGGCGGTACGTATGAGTGGCTCGGCAAGAGTATACCTATTATCCCGTTCAGGAGTATAAGCAAAACAGCTCCATAAGCAGTCAAGTTCTTCATTTTGGAGCAATCTGTCTTTTTCTTCATTTTTTACTGTTTTAAAAATAACATTTACTCCGATTTGTTTTCCGACTTCACTTGCTATATCGATATCGTAGCCGTCCGGTTTTCCGGAATCTTCATCGATAAATGAAAAAGGAGGCTGATTATCGTCTATTCCGATAACAAGTTCTTTTTTCAATAATATTTTAGCCATCGAAATATCTTTATGTCGTCTAAATTTTCTTATGGCTCTTGGTTTACATGATATTATAAGCAAAGTTAAGATTAAAAATAAGAATATTTTTTTGTAAATTTTAGTATTCACGACAAGCTCCGGCTAATAAAATTATTCTATAACCTGTTCTATAATCGACAGATTTTGGTTGAACCATTTTTTCGAAATTCCTTCAACAACGCCTGTTTTTTCAAGCTGTACTAAAACGTCTTCAATCACAATTTTAAGAGATTTATTGCCTTTTTTTAAGGCATAACAGCAAAAAATAGATTCCAAACCTTCTTCCAATACACTGTAAAGACCTTTTTCTTGAGTAATATATTCGGAAGCTATAATTATATCGGTTATAAATGCGTCAATTTCTTTTTTGTTTAAACCCGTAATTCCTTCTTGTCTTGTGTCGTAAGTATTTATATAACCGAACGTGGTTATAAGTGAAGGATGGAAATATATAAATCTTATTGCTTTTGAGTTTTTTCTTACTCCTACAGGTTTACGCGACAAATCGGTAAGTTTTTTATATCCGTTTTCTTTTAGAACCAGAGCTACCAAGGCGTTTTTAATGTATGGTATTGTCATTTCGCATGAATTGATAAGTCCTTCATCATAATTAAAACCCCCGGCAATACAGTCTATCTTATCTTCGTTTAATAATTTCCATTGAGAATTTAAATCTACCGGAACAAATTCAATATCTATATCCAGATATTCGGTAACGGCAGTCAATAAGTCTATATCGAATCCTACAATATTTTGGTTATCGTCATAGAAACATAAAGGAGGAAAATCCGGAATTACACCAACTACCAATTTCGATTTTACAAGAATTTCTGCAAGCGAGGTGTCTTTGTCTGTAAATTTATAATTTATGGAACTTTCTTTTTTTTTGCATGATACAAATAAGCAAATAAATATTAAAAGTATTAAAAGATATTGCCTTTTATTCAATTATTATGCCCCCGCACAACATTTAATTTTTACCCAATATGCCGAATAAACAGCCTTGCTACAGAATATAGTATACCATAATATTACCCTATTGTAAAGATTGAATCGGTACCGTACACCGAAATCAATTTTTAAAAATAACTCCAAAAAGCGATTCGAAATTTTGACAATATACTTAGAAAAATAGTATGATTTTAAATAGTTTTTACCGTAAACCTATTAAAAAAATACACGTTTTATATAATTAAAGAAGCTAAAGGTTAAAAAAATTGACAATAGTTTTGGGGAAGTTCAATTTTTTAACAAAAAAATACTGTCGGTCATAACGGCGAACATTATAGGTTACATGAATCAGGTGTCAGGAGAAAAGTCGGTAATTGGGGCTGTGTTATTTTTGCGATATACAATATTTTTTGACAAATCCGGCAGGGCGGTATGTCATCTTTGCCTGACGCAGTCCCTCATCTCCTAAGTCTTGTTCTCTGTTTATAAATTCTACCGTATCAGGCAGAGACCTTGCCATTGCTCTGTTTATAAATTGATAGACACCGCGATAGGAGTCTACGGCTTTTTCAAAATGAACCAAAAATACTTTACCCTCCGCTATATATTCTCCCAAAGACCATGCTACAGGCTCTCCGTCTACATATAAAATTAGTCCTTCCAAATTTGTAAACATAAGCATCTCCAAAGCCAATGTACATTGTTCATAATCCGAATCTTGATTTTCCGATCTGGAAGAAAACCATTTGTCCAAAACGAAAGAAGCGTCGGCGGCATTTTTGCCGGTCAATGGCTGTATTTCCCAATTATAGGAATTTTCAAATCCGTTTGCAAAATTCCGCTTTTTATGCAAAGCCTTTCCTGAAAGAGAAGCAAGACTTTCCCGCGTGTATAGGTAGTCTTCATTATCTCTATCTTCATGCAATTTAAAGCCTCTTTCTTTAATATAATCTATAAATTCATCATATAAGGATTGACTTATATTTCTCCATTGTCCGTATTTTTCGACTAGAATGTCTATCTGTTCTTTTCCGGGAGAATTTCCCATAACAAAAAAGAAAGCCCCCGATGTATCTTTACCTGTTACTGCAAAACAGGAAGGAGACAATCGACTGATTTTATATTCATACTTTGAACGGTGTAAAAATAAGTTTATAAATGTAAATTCCGAAATACCGTCAGATAAGTTATTCAAAAAAGGATACAGCTCCCCATACATAGAAGCCGAAACAGGTAAAAACTTAGGAAAGTTAGATATAGTGTTCATTATTTTATAATAACGTATTTTTTTAAAAAAGTCAAAAGAGCAGCTTTTCTTTAATTGGAGTAAGGTTTAATATTGGAATATTACGCAGTAAGGGATTTCGCTAATAGCGGATTAATACTACGGGAGCTCTATTTAATCCGCAATTTAAACGCATCACCGTATTGCAAAAGAATTACGCTGAAGAGGACTTTTTCCGAAAGTATGGATTGCTTCAAGATGTTTTTTTGTTCCGTAACCTTTGTGTTTTTCATATCCGTACTCAGGGTAAAACCATGAATACCGCAGCATCATTTTATCTCTTGCGGTTTTTGCCAAAATAGATGCAGCCATAACTTCATAAACGGAATCATCTGCCTTCGTAACAGCCGTTATAGATTTACACGCGGAAATATCCGGAATTTTATTTCCATCAATTATTAAATCTATATTTTCGTTTTTTAGATTCGGGTATTTGATAAAAAGTCCCGAATATGCCCTTTTCATTGCAAGAAGTGTTGCCTGCAAAATATTTATTTCGTCGATTTCTTTATTGGAAGCCCAGCCGATATACCATAAGGCTTCGGACATAAAAATGATTTTCCGTACATCTTCTCTTTTTTTTTCGCTTAGTTTTTTAGAATCCCGTAAAATCGAAAAATCGAAATCTTCCGGCAAAATTACTGCTGCCGCACTTACAGGACCTGCAAGAGGACCGCGTCCTGCTTCATCAATTCCGCAACGCATATTTTAAGGCTCCTGCCCGATAGTTTTATAAAACCCGCGCGATATTGGAGGCATCACAACTTTTATTTCGGATTTTTTATTATACCATACAGCAGTATCTTTGTTTTTTTCATCTTCGGGAAGTCGTATACAAGTTAAATTGCCCAGCATTATTTCCGAATTCCATGCTTCAATAACCCTTGCCGTGAAGACGGGAGCAAGAGTGCATTTTATTCCGGACATATCAATATTGGAAGCAGAAGCGGAAATTGCCGCCGCCGAAAAACCTTTACCCGTAAAATTAATATTTTGTAAAACCGCCGATGAATTATGTATATTAAAAATTATGCAAGATTCTGTTTGTTCCGAGATAATATCCAAATCGGCGGCGGATAAATGCGAATGTAAAATTCTTAATAAATTACCGCCTTCGACCCCATGAATTTTTACATTATTTATTTTTATTGTAGAATTTATGCCGTATATAACAGGTACATCTCTCGGCTCATCGGGGCTTTCTATTCTTGTAATATCACAACCGTCAAGTTCGAAATAAGAAGCCGTTACAATAAAGCCCGTATTTTTTGCAAAGCGTAAAGACGGTCTTTTCCCTGAAGAAACTATTTTGATGTTTCTGGATATGAATACGGCTTCATTCAATACGCAATTACCGCGTAAATATATTTTCCATTTTTCGTTTACGGTGTTTAAAGAAGATTTATTTGCTGATGAATTACGGTTTATAAACTGAACGGCATCATAAATGCAATGGAAAGGATTGGAAGGGCTTCCGTCGGCATTTTTGCGTACAGCTCCGGTGTCTACATAAACAGAATTTCTATCTACTGTCAGTTCTTTTTTTACAGGAATGCTTTTATTTCCTGCGGTATCTTCATTATAGAAAGTTACGGAATATGACGTTTTTTCTCCTGCTTCTCCCATTAAAATAAATTCTCCGTTTTTTTCGGTATATACGGGAGGATTTATTTCTGCAATAAGTTTTATATTTTCGTCATTGGATTTTGCAACAGTAACTTTGACTGGTTTACTCGATTGAGAATAAGAAGGCGTAAAAAATATTTTAGGCATTTCGGGTGGTTTTTTGTCGATAGAAAATTCCGCATATATTTCTCCATGAAAAAGTCCATTGTGGAAAGCCTTAATATTTAAGTCGATTTTTTTCTCTTCAGCGGGTTTGCAATCGAATTGTTTCTTTCCGTTTTCAAATTGAAAAGCAGATTCTAAATTATCATTTGCAGAAATTTCTTCAAGATTTTTAAAAAAATAAGTATAACGTAAATCATCAAAAGAAAGTTCTATACTTTTGTTTACAGGTTTTTCCGGAACGCCGGAAATCAGCGGTTTTTTGGGAAGATCGATTTTGTGTACTACACCGGAGGTATCGTCTGACTTAATCCAGTAGAGGATTGTATCAAAATCCCGTTCAATAAATATAGGTCCGTCATAAACATTTGTAATGTCCGAGCTTGCAGGTTCTTTTTTTTGAGGGCTTTGAATTGTATATCGTATAGGTTCATCGGTGTCGAATTCTGCGAAGTACCAGTTTAATATTTTAAAAGGATCATTTGGGGGGTGTTCAAAGTGAGGAGCTTCATATCCTTTAGAAAAATTTCCTTCGGGAGAAACGGAGTAACGTATTTTTTTTTCGTCAACAATCCCTGAATCGCTTATGACTTTTATCCATAAGTCTACTTCACCCTCCATATCGAGCAATACAGGTTCGGTATATAGAAGACCGAATTGGGCAGGATCGCTTCCATCGGCAGAATACATAATTTGCACATCCGAATCGGAATTTATGACCAAATACTGTTTTTTGTTCCATATTCCTTTTTTAGGGCTTAAAACCTGCATTGCTTTATTTTTTATAATTTTTTTTGCAATAAAATGGGTTACGGAGCTTAGATGTCCGGTTTGATCTTTTGCCCAAATACAAATTTCGGCTCCGTATGGAATGTAAAAAGTTTCTTTTGAAAACTTTCCTTCAGCGAATGTTTTATAAAACGGCTGATATAAACGGTAGTATACGGTTTTATCTTCAAAATTAAAATCTTTTAAAGAAATTTCAATTCCGTTTTCGGCATATTTCTTTTCTATTTTGGGACAGTTGAAGTCATAGGCATAAACAAGGTTAGAAAATAAAAGAAATAAAAGAATACCTGTTTTAACCTTTACATTATAAACCGCTTTTTTTTTCAATCTACAATTCCTTTAAATACATCCCTGAGTGCAGGATTTCTTTTGTAATAGTATTCTTCCAGTTCTTCACAGGAAAGCCCTACCAATTCATGGCTTAAATAATGAATCCATAGATTTTCGCCTTCATTATGTATGTCATGCTTACGGCACCAGTAATCGGGCTGTATTTCATATTGTTCTTTTTTATAGTGGAAATATTTATAATCGTGTACTGCCGTTTTTATATTTTCGCGTTTTATACCTTTGTTGATTAGGTCTTTTACAAGAAAGTTAATTGTTGCTCCTGAATCGAAAATATCGTCTACAATTAAAATGCAAGTATCTTTTTTTAATGTCCCGGGATCAAGTGTCCATCCGTCCAAAATAACTTCCGTATTTTCATGTATTCCGGAATAGGAATGAGCTACTACAGAAGAGTATAAAATAGGTTTTTCGTTTTTATGGGCAAGTTTAAAAAACTCACTTATTATATTGCCTAAATATGCTCCGCCTCTCATCAATGTGTACATAACATCGGGACAATAGCCTTCATCATACATCTTTCTTGCAAGAAGCAATCCGTTATCTCTTATAGTGTTATATGTAATAAAATCTTTCATTTATTCTCTCTCCAGATATTTTTTGACTATAACATTTTATTATTTTTTTTTCAAGAATTTAAAGAAAGTACTATTAACAACAAGCGATAAAGTAGTCAAACGGGGCAGAAAGGACACCTAGCTTTGGCTGCATTAGCTAGTCGCCTGTTTCGGTACGGGAGACTAAAAACGATAACTCGTAGATTAAGCCGGCAAAGATAATGCAGCAATCCAAGCCGCTTTCTTTTTTTACAAAGGGGCTGCAAAACGACAAACAACCCTCAAGACATAATCGCTGCTTACGCTGAAAGAAAAATCAGCAGAGAGCAATTTAAAAACAGGTTTACCGAATGGCAAAAGAAACAAGGTCTGGACTACAGCTGCAAGGGAACAGCTAACAAGTCGGGCGTTTACCTGACCTATCGCAATATCACCGCAACAATCAAAAACGACACATTACACTTCAAGACTCGCACAATCTGCCCGGCAACGGACAAAGGTGTTGTATAAATTCAAGTTTTTCCGTTTCAAGCGGAAAAAGGTCGCTGTAATGTTCTGCAATTAAATCATATACATTCATAGTTTTTTTGTAAAATATATCAGCTTAGTATACGGCTAAACGCCATTGTTATTCGTGCGGAGGGTTTAATACCCCGACGCTCTGCGTCGTAACAAAGGGTATTAAAGCCGACTGCAACCACCTTATGAGAACAACATACCCCGATGCTCTGCGTCGGGGTTGTTGATTAAGCGGTAAAAATTTTTCCTATTGACAAAGTTTTTTCTTTAAATATACTGGTAACATAGTTATCAAGGCAGAAAATATGAATACCGGAACTTACGCGCAAACACACGAAACGATTCTCAAAAACGGTAAAGAACTTTTTTTGAAAGAAGGCTTTGAGCGTGCCAATTTGCGTGAAATATGCAGGCTTTCCGGCGTTACTACAGGCGGATTTTACCGGCACTTTAAGGATAAGGCCGACCTTTTTTCCGCATTGGTGGAACCTGCAATTCAAGGATTACAAGAACAGTATTCCGCCTCTGAAAAACTATGTTTTACCGTGCTTGAAAACAGCGGTATTGATGAAATATGGAAGGTATCGGCTGAAGCTCTTGAAGATTTTGTCTCTTATATTTTTGATAATCTTGAAGCCTTTAAGCTGATTCTCTGCTGTGCCTCAGGTACAAAATATGCCGAATTTACCGATTGGATGGTAGAGAGGGAAATTAAAGATACCTATAAAACCTACGAACTGCTTGAAAAAAAAGGCATTACCGTCCGCCGTCTTCCGCCGAAAGAACTGCACATGCTGACCCATGCATATTTTTCATGCATCTTTGAAACCGTACTGCATAATTTCAAAAAAAAAGACGCTTTGAACTCAATGAAAA
>CAUTTN010000067.1:0-9756 GCA_963541225.1 uncultured Treponema sp. | reverse complement strand
TTATCCGAAAACCTTTCTTTAATTGCCTTTATTCGGGGTAAGACTTCAAAAAATATATCTACAAGTTCAGGGTCAAATTTCTTTCCCGACATATTTCTCATTTCTTCAAGGATTCGATCTTCATTCCACGATTCTTTATATATCCTTATCGAAGAAAGTGCATCGTAAACATCTGCGATCGTTGTAATCCTTGCACCGAAAGGAATTTCTTCACCTATTAAACCTTGTGCTTTACCTGTAGCTTTATTAAACTTTAATACTTCACCTGTTTCAACATCTATATGCCCCGGATAACCTGTCCCGTCCCAATTTTCATGATGCCTCATCGATATATCGCTTGAAAGTTCATCAAGTCCTGAATTATACGGCATAAATAATTTTGAACCAAGCCAAGTATGCGATTGCATTGCCGTAAACTCCACTTCCGTAAGTTTACCGGGCTTTTTTAAAATTGCATCCGGTATTGCTATTTTTCCTACATCGTGCAGCATTGTTGCTATTTTTAAAGAGTCTCTGTAACGGGTTTGTTCTTCCATAGGTACATTATGTTTAAAAGCCCAGCGGTCATAAATCTCTACAGAATAATTTGCAACTCTGTTTACATGAAGACCTGTTTCCATAGGGTCACGCATCTCTGCCATTTTAATCATACGTAAAACCATAGCCCGCGTTAAAAACGCATGTTCTATTGCTATACCTGCACGCGAAGCAAAATGATTTAAATATATTTCATCATCATGCTGAAAAGCTCTAACATTACCGTTTTTGTCGAGAGCATTTATTACTTGGATAACACCCAAAAGATTTCCTGAAACCGCCGATAACGGAATTGTAAGCAAAGACGTTGTTTTATAACCTGTTTTTTTATCTGTTTCTTTACTGAATTTATACGGTCTATCCGCAGGTATCTTATATACATCGGGAATATTAATTAATTGTTTTGTTAAAGCTGCACAGCCTGCTACTGTAGAATTGTCTATCGGAAAATCAAAAAACACATAAGGGAGTTTTTGACCTTTAGGTAATTGGTTTTGCATAGTATCATTTTGTGCGTAATTTATTAAAAGTCTACCATCTTTTGCAATATAAATTGAACCGGCATCTGCATTTACAACACTTCTTGCTTCCGTTAATATTTGCTCCAACAAAACATCAATATCCTGAATATTATGTAATAGAGATTCTGTTTCAAATATTTTTACAAGCATTTCTTCTTTCGATAAATTAGCGTAATTTTTTTTCATAAGTTTATATTACCACAATGTACTTGCCTTATGGATAACTCTAAAAATTTTCCGTTTTAGAAACTCCCTTATACTAAAATTCTTTTACTTCTATAAATTCAGTATCGGCAATAAGTGACTACAATTTAATCAAATAGTAAATCTATTTGAAATCACGTACAAAAATAATAGGTTCATCCTCTAAAATTTGAATATCGTTTATATTTAAATTTATCTTGGTCAAACTAATCGTTTGCTTTTTATTTTCTTCCAAAAACTCCATAATATAAAAACTTGTTTGTTTTTTTTCATTTTTTGTCTGCAATACCAAAAGATCTTTCACTTCAATAATATTAAAAAAACCTTTTTCCGTACTATTATTTAAAGTAAGACTATATTTATTTTTATTAAAATAAATATAGTCTTCGGAAGAAGAATTCCACTCCGTTTCCTGTTTAGTAAAAATATCTTTTATTTGCTTTGTTTTATCGCTTCTTTGCTCTATATTTACTTGCGAATAATCATTGAACTTTTTATAAGTTCCATTCCATAAAGAATCGGTTGCAAACTTTATTCTTGCAACGCTTTCTATTACGCGTACTTGTATTTCATCAAAAGCCTTTATTTCTATATCTACACGTCTTACAATATTAGGTATCGATTTATTTGTTGTCGTAAAAAACAGTCCGTATCTTCTGGGTAAAGTTGATGTTATCTCATATACTTCCTGAGTATTATCGATACTGAATATTATAATATTGTTTGTTTTGTCTAAATATATATTTTGATTTATATTCTTTCCTGAAGAAGGTATATGCCATAAACCGGATAAAAATTCTATATACGATTCCATATTTCCGGCTTGCAATTTACGCAAAAGCTGAGTTTCTATTTTTTCTCCCGGTATTTCTATCTCACGACCTTTTTCATATTTATTTATTTTTTCGTTCCAATAATATTCCGTTTGAATTTGGTTTAGCGTATTCGGGGATTTAGGATCGGAACTGTATGTATAAATTTTATAAGCTGCAAAAGAATTAATTAACGATTGATTTTCATTTATAATATTTGAAGAAATGTTTTCGGATATTTTTAATTCAATTTGTACATCCGCATGTAAATCTGCAATTTGTTCAAATTTTAATTTATTGTCTTTATCCAAAGATAAGGACTGTATCGAAAGAGTCTGTCCGTTGTCCGAACTCATTCCCGAATAAACTATAGCCGGAAGCGAATTATGAAGTTCCATTGTATAAAACGAAAGGCTTTTAGGTTGTGTTATCGAAGTTCTTATTTCTTCGGTTCTTTCCCACCTTTGTATTGCCTGATTTTGAATTGAAATTATTAAATACAAAAAAGGATCCAATATTTTTTTTACCGCTATAATTTGATCTTCTACGCCATCACTATTCAAATCTGCCGATAACGAATCTACAAAAATTTCGTCATTATATAATTCCAAAAACACGTTTGCATCTTTTGATGTATGTATTGTATCTCCGCTTCCGTCAATATTATTTACTTGTGCGGAAACGGCAGGTATAATAGTTTGTGTCGTAGCTGTTATTATTTCTTCTTCAGGTTTTAATTTGTTTTTTAATTTGTTATAGAAAAAAAATGCTATTAAGCCTAAAAAGGACATAAAAAATAAAGCATAAAATATTTTTTTTATCATAATGTTCAAACTTCCGTAAATTAAATTTAAGGTGTTTTTTGTTTTATTAGAGCGTCATTTTCATCGGATTGAACTCTGGATTTATTGTTATTCGAAATAATATTTGAAAATAATTGTTTTGTAGTTTGCACTACACGGCTTTGTATATCCATATCGAGTGTTATTTCATACCATTTATCGTGCTTTATTATTCTGGCTTCAACAAGATACGGAGTTTTAAATTTCGATTGCTTGCCTGCATATTTTGATGTCAACGGAGCATCTTGTTCTAAGTCCGTTATTATAAGCAATACTTTTTGCCTTTCATTTTTTCCTCTATTTTTTACGGCTGTATTTATTGTATCCAGAGCAGAACCTATGTCGGTATATTTTCCGTTAGGTTTTATATTGCTTATGGCTGCTATTACTTTTTGTTTATCGTCTTTATTTTTTATATCGACGGATATTACATGCTCTTGTTTTTCATAAAATTGATAAATGCTAATCCAATCGCCTTCTGTAAGCATTTGCCCAACCAATTCATTTAATACCCATTTTTGTAAACTGTCGAATTTTCCGGCTTCTTGCATTGACAAAGATTTATCAATCATCAAAATCATATCTACCGGAATAGACCTCTCTCCGGCATTTAAATTTAATGTAAAACAAATCACTAATAAAGCTACCAAAAAAAACTTTTTTATTCGCATATTTACTCCTTTAAAATTACGGATATACGCTTATTATACAATATAATAAAAAAAAAAACACTATTTTTGAAAAAAAATGTTTACATTCCATAAAATATGTTATATAATATAAAGTAGTAATTAATACATCGAATATAAAATTGTCAATGAAGGAGTGATAAGAATGGCAAATTTAGATTTACCCCAGAGCCCGAATGTATTCCATCCCGAAAAGCCCAGTGCTGTAGGTTCAAGGAACTCGTTAGCTCAAGATTACCGAGATCAGCAAAAAGAAGTTAATCAGCTGATTGAAGAGGAAACAAATAAAGTTTTGCACCACTTAACTACAAAACTCCCCAAAGAAGTTCTCGAAAGATTGGACGTAATGGGCGGTGTTAAAGAGAAGTTGTACAACTACTTTAACCAAAACTACCAGAACATGTTCAACCGATATATGGTAACGGCTGAAGACGAAATGTTAAAAAAAGTCAGAGGCTTTATTGATCGGGAAGAAATGAAAGTTCTTGACCGCTATACTCCGAAAGAAATAGCAAATCTTCTTGATGCAGTAGGCGGTGCCGACAAGTTTAACACCGGCGAAATTGAAAAATCCATTGTAAACATGTACGGTCACTTGCAAGGACATGTTCAGCGGGGTGTAAACGATTTGGAAACCTTAACAAACTCTTTGTTAAGGCAAAAAACGGACGTAGGTGCTTTTGTTCGAGGCGAAAATGCCTACTCGATTATCAAGTGTGCATTTAAAGACAACCTTTACAAACCCAAAACCGTAACCGATGTTAAACTTTCGGTCAATATTCTCGATACCGAACTTATAAGCCCGATATTCCAGTATCAGGTAACGGTAGAGTACTTGATCAAAGACCTTTTGTCTAATTTCTACATGGATAAAATCGATAAAGAAATAGAGAAGATGAAAGATCTTAGAATAGATCAGGGTCTTGAAGAATTATCCGACGGAGCAATCATTTTTGAAAAAATGAATAAAGTTCCCGATATAACCGACGATGATATTGAAAATCCCAAGAGCAAAAGATATGACATTATATCAAAACTCATTATGGAAAAAATCAATAATCTGCGTGCCGAAATTGATCCCGAAACTTTCGATCAGTTAAATTTACGCGAAAATCTTAAAAAAATTGTCGATTTGGAAAATATACGAAACCGCGGATTTAACACAGCTATTAACTCGCTTACTTCAATTCTCGATACCTCAAAAATGGGCTATCAATATATTGAAAACTTAAAAAATGCACGAGAATTGATTTTACGCGAATATGACGATACCGATGTTTCAAACCTCCCCGACGAAAGATACCAGATAAGACTTAAGTACTATGACAATGCACAGCTTATTGCAGAACGTCAGGCTTATGAAGTAATGATGAGTTCTTTCGATACGGAAATTCAGCACCTTTGGGATGTTGTGCAGACAACATACGATAAATCGAAATCCAAATTCAGAGTAAACGACTTTATAGATTTGGCTTCCAAGTACAAGAAATACATCAAAAAAGAATTCAAAGACAAATCCGGAGATCCTGTTTACGAAGATACGGCTAAAGTTTGGGACGAAATTTCATTTGTAAAAGTTCCCGAAACCGAAGTCGAAAAAATGAACAGAACTTATATTTACGAAAAAGATAAGCTTCGAAAGAAACTTATTATTATGCGCCAAAGGATGAAAGAATTGTATGACTATCAATACCCCATCGAAAGAAGGGTTGTTGAAGACAGACTTTCTTTCCTTGAAGCCGAATTCAATAAGTTCGATTATCTTATTAATCCTTTCCATATTCAGCCCGGTCTTATTCTTGACTTGGATATTACTTCAATCAAGAGAAAGAAAGCAACTCTTGACGGTATGGCTAATGTTCTTAACGAATTCTTGCATGGTGTATCCAAAGGCTTTGCAGACGCAGCCTTTGCTTCATTCAGCAGAAGACGTTCTACAGTACGAGCCGACATTGCTCAAAGTTTTGCTTCCGCCGGAGATGACGACATTAAAGCCGGTACACCCGCAGCACGTTCACAGTTTATAGATATGCTTAACAGCACACCCTCCATCGAAGCTCCCGCGGCAGAATCGGTAGACGCTCCTGCAAAAAGAACCGGACGAAAGTCCGGAGCAAGAACCGGTAAAGCCGGATCTGTAGACTCGGGACGCAGCAGAAGAAAAGCTAAATCTGCTCTTAAAGAAATCTAATTTTGGATTTTAGAGGTCATACTGAGTAAAAAACATAAAGCCCCTGAAACAAATCCGTTTCTAGGGGCTTTTTATTAAAATGGAGTAAATTATGGTGAATAAGTTAAATTTTTTTGTACCGCTGGCAAAAAGAGGCGATTTTAATATGTCTGTAAACCATATTAAATCGGTTATAGAAATTACGGAAACTTGTAATCCTTCCGAAAATATTGCGGACACTATTAATGCTATGATAACGGACAAGCAAATAAAACCGGAACAGGTAAGATCGATTCTTTCGGTTTTATTGCTTGATAAATGGAAATATAAGGTTGTTTCTAACAATATAAAAAATGTATTAGACGACGCTTCAGGCTTTGTTACGGAAGTCGGTAAGTGGACCGGAGTTGATATTGTCTTAGGCTACGATCATCCCGACTTGGGATTTCTTGTTATAAATCCGAAAAATCCCGAATCCGCCGGAATAATTCAAGGTTTTAAAAAGCATGAACTATTGCTTATTTTTGTCGGAAAACAGGATAAGGGAGAAGTTTCGGAAGAAGCTGCTGCTGCGGTTATTTCTGCAATTCTTGATTTATTTGAAAAAAAAACGGTTTCGGTTTCTGCATCCTTAAAGACCGGCATATTTAAATATACCGAACCCAAAAAGCCTGCCTCACCAAGAGCCAAAAGAAGTTCTTCCCCTGTCAAAAAAACGGGCAAAACTCCCGCAAAAACCGTTAAGTCTGCCGCTTCTGCTTCCTATGATGTTTCAGCCGAAAAACCTGCTGTAGTATCTACAGGAGCCAGAAAAATGAGCCAACTGGTTTCCGTTCCTGTTTCAAACGAATTGTTCCATAACGGCAATGTAGAGGCTTGGAAACGGATTATCCGAAGCTACACTGCAAAATATCCTAACTCGGAAGTTATGGTCTTTTACGATGGAGAAAGAATTGTAGACATAAATACACTCTTTAAATGGGGAAAAGTAAAACACGGCAGTTCCATTCAGTTTGCAGTTTCATCGGAAGAGCTTAAAGATTTATCAAAATTATCCAAATACTTCCGACAAGGAGCCAGTCCTATGTTTGAAGCATTTTTGCACGGCTCGCCCGATACTGTCCTAAACTTATTTTAAGGAGGAATTTTAAATGAAATTATCTAACAAAATACACTTTTTTAACAGTAAAGAAACTGTAGGCAAAAAAATAGATGTCAACTTACTCGGAATACGCGGAAGACAGGCTAACGAATTTGCCGAGCTAAAATTACCCATATTGCCGGGCATTATCATTGATTCTTCCGTAATGCAGAATTTGGCGGAAGAAAAAATATATAAAGAACTATCTCCCTATTTGGAAAGATTCGGGGCGGAAGTCAAAAAAACTTACGGCGACGAAAAAAATCCCATGCTTTTAAAATTAGTTGTTTCGCCTAACCTTTTAATTGCAAACTATCCTACATTGCACAACTTCGGATTAACAAAAAAAACTGTAACCGGTTTTCAAGAAAAAGTAGGTGAAGATTTTACCTCAAATGAAGTATACTTTTTGTTAAACGGTATTATCAACATCTTATACAAAATTGCCCAGCAGGAAGAAGATAACGCAAAAATCGGAATGATGGAAGATATTTTAAAAGAAATTAAAAGTATGCTTGATTTGCCGAATAAAGACTTAACTGCTTCCGAAATAATGGATAAATACGCCAAGTATCTGCCCAAAGACTTTTTTGAAGATGCTTCCGTACAGATTGAAGAATCAATCCGTATGATAAGCAAACTTCTAAGCATGGAAGAAGACAATAATGAAGATGTGGCTTTGCTTATTCAGCCTATGGTTTACGGAAATTATGGAAAAGATTCTTATTCAGGCTCTTTTTTCAGCAGAAATATAGTTACCGGTGAAAAAAAATTGCAAGGACAATTTTTTGCCGAAAAATTTAATGAAATCAATGCCGAAGGCAAAGATATCAACTTAATCAAACCGGAATACCTAAAACATTTTCAGCAAATTGCATGGCTTTTAGAAGATCACAGTAAAGAAATAAGAAATATCCGTTTTACCATTGAAGCCGGAAAACTTTGGCTGATTGAACAAAAATCGGTAGAAGCTAAAAGTACAATTTCTCTTGTTCATCTTTTACTCGATTTATACAGCCGCCAAATTGTAGATGCAGAATATGTAGTTAAATCCGTAAAACCGGGACAGTTAAATGAAATCCTTCATCCCGTCATAGATATTATGAGTACCAAAGGGTTAAAATCTTCCTCCGGTGGTATTGCCGGTGCTCCCGGTGCCGCTGTAGGCAGAGTTTATTTTACGGCAGATTCCTTAATCGAAGCAAAACGAACCGCTCAAGTCGAAGGCAGAGATACAAGGTGCATTTTGTGTATGCCGGCAACTTATGCAGGCGATGTAAAAGGAATCGAAGCCGCTACAGGTGTTATATCGAATGAAGGAGGATACTCTGCTCATGCTTCGGTTGTTGCCCGCCAATACGGAAAAATTTCTTTAGTCCGTCCCGACATGAAAATTATGCCCAAAAAAGCCGTTATCGACGGAATAACAATCAATGAAGGCGATTATATAACTTTAAATGTTCCCTATTACGGCAACTCTACGGTTTATTTCGGACAGGCGGAGTTAATAGCACCCGATCCGGAAACTTCGGGTCTTTTGGATTTTATCGCTTTAGCAAAAAGTTTTGTTTCCGATTTTTATGTCCGAGCAAATGCCGACAGTCCGCGCGATGCAAAATTGGCATTGGATTTCGGTGCCGAAGGTATAGGTCTTTGCCGAACGGAACACATGTTCTTTAACGAAAAAAGAATCAACACTTTCAGGCAGATGATTTTGGCTGAAGATCAAACCGAAAGAAAAAAGGTTTTGGATAAACTCCAAAAAGTTCAAATGGAAGACTTTTACGGAATACTCAAAACTATGGCAGGTAAAGAAGTTACAATCCGTTTGCTTGATGCTCCTTTACACGAATTCCTTCCTCATAATGATGCGGAATTTGAAGGCTTTGTAAAATATTTAACTTCCGAAAAGAAAACCGTAAATAAAAAAGCCTTAAAGGAAGAAATCGAAAAACTTTCGGAAATAAACCCTATGCTTGGTCACAGAGGCTGCCGAATTGCAATCAGCTATCCCGAAATTTATGCTATGCAAGTAAGGGCTATTTTTGAGGCGGCTTATAAGCTCAAGAGAGAAAAAATAGATGTACGTCCCGAAATTATGATTCCGTTAATTATGAATTTCCGTGAACTTAAACAAATCGTTTACGGAAAAAAGATCGAAGGTCATTCTTATCAGGGAATTAATGCAATTGCAGAGGAAGTACGCAAAGAAGTAAACGGAGGCGATCTTGAATACAAGGTTGGCACAATGATTGAACTTCCTGCCGCAGCCTTGAGTGCCGGCGAAATAACAAAGTATTCTCAATTCTTCTCATTCGGAACAAACGATTTGACGCAGACAACTTTGGGACTTTCGAGAGACGACTTTAACCGATTTATGCCTGACTACACAATGTACGACTTAATTGATGGAAACCCGTTCGCTATTTTGGACAGCCGTGTCCGCGACTTAATCGAAATTGCAATCCAACGCGGTAAACTTACCCGTCCCGATTTGCATTTAGGACTTTGCGGTGAACATGGTGCTGCCCCTGAAAATGTCCGCTTTTGTATGGAAGCAGGGCTTAATTATGTTTCTTGCTCTTCCTATTCTGTTCCTATTGCTCTTCTTTCTATTGCTCAAGTGGAAATCGAAAATGCAGAAAAAGCAGGGATTAAACTTAAACCTAAAGCCGTTGTATTAAAAAAATCCAAACCTGCTACAGGTACAAAAGATAAACCCGATACAAAAACATCTTCTGCCCAAAAAACGGGTAAAGCTGCCGGTAAATCAAAAAAATCATCGGACAATAGCAAAAAGACAAAGTAATCTTAATTTAAAGAACACCGGTTAAATTTTT
>CAUTTN010000066.1:0-9836 GCA_963541225.1 uncultured Treponema sp. | reverse complement strand
ATTAAAATTACCGATTTGTAGAAATTTCTGCTCTATAGTTTATAGTTTTTGAAAGTTTAGAGGCAAATGTAAGTGTTATAAGCGAAAGAATAATCAAAATTAAAAACCCAATAAAAAAATTGGATAAAAGAAAAAGAGTTTCTATAACAAAAAAACTTACACTCATAACAATTGATGAAGTCAATAAGTCGGATCTTTTTGCTAAGATAGATACATTATATATAAGACCTGTATTAAAAACAATTGTCGGAATAAACCAAAGCAAATCAGCATTAGAAAAATCCTGAAAGACAAACAATAGATATAATTCAAAAATAACGATAGCTAAAAAAACAGAATAAACAATTTTAGCAGATACTATATAAATTGTACTACATTTTATATTTAAATAAAAAAATGCGGCACCTGACTTAATATCATTATAACATGAGTCAAAAGCATATTCGGTTACTAAAAGCATAATAACCATTAAATAAACAATATCCGAAAATGATTTTTCAAAAAAAATCAAAACAACAGATACACAAACAACTATAAAGGCAAAAACTAAAAATTTCTTATTTTGTATCAATTCAAAAAATTCTTTCTTCAATAAAGAAAAAAATAAATCTTTCACTATGCCAGTTCCTTGTATTTCTCGCGAAGAGAGTCTACAGTAATATTTTCATCACCATTTACCCACGAAATTTTACCGTCTTTTAAAAACTGAATATTATGGCTGGTTTCTGAAGTTAAAAATAAATCATGGCTTGTCAAAATTGTTGTTCCTTTTCGTTTTTTTAATAACTTTGTTAAATTTTCGGCATTTGTCGGATCAAGAGAAGAATATGGTTCATCCAATAAAAGCAAATTCTCATTACAAGCAAAAGCAACTAATAGAGCTGCCATAATAGTTTGTCCTGCCGATAATTTTGAAATTCTTTTTTTACTAAAAGATTGAGCAGAAAAGATTTCAAAAGCTTCGTCATATAAAAGTGAGGTATTTTTCCCCAGTATTTTAATATGCTCTTCAAGCGAAAAGTGCCTTATTAAGCCCCCATTTAAAGGAACGAACCAACCTTCTGCATTATTTATATTACTAGGTAAAATTCCTGCAAGAATTTTAAGAAGAGTTGTCTTTCCTGCACCGTTATGTCCGCATAAAACAGTTATCTTATCATCGGGAAATTCCAAATGAAAGTTATCAAAGATTAAATTACTCTTTTTATATCCAAATGTTATATCATACTTCATATTATACCCCTATAAAAACTTTTTGTAAGGATTATAAAATCCTTACAAAAAGTTTTTTCACGCAGTTTGTTTACAAACTGCATATAATAATGCGAAGTTTTGTACACACTGGTACAAAACTCGACAGATAAACAGTGAGGCTGAATTTCTGCCGAACTGTTTATCATATCGCCTAAAGTTTATTTTGCTTTACAATTGACTTCGATATTTGATTGTTTTTGAAACTGCATTACATAAATACCCAAATAAAAAAGCCAATAATACAAGTAAGGATATACGTAAGAATGCACTTTGAATGGAAAATGCGGCAAAAAGCAGTACTACACTTAAAATAGTAGCAATTGTCGATGATGTATCTTCCGAGCCTTTTGAAAACATTACACTCAGTTGAGTAATTTCAATTTCTATAATAGTTAAAAGAAAAATAACAAAAAAATCACTTATCCAAATCTTACCTATCAAATTGGGTATATCAATAATCATAATTACCGTAACAATCATAAGTGAGCACAAAAATTTCACAAAAAACAATTCAAAAAAACTAAATTTAATATTATGTATAAATATCCAAGCACCGCAATTTGTTTCGGTATAATATGATTCATAAACATATTGCCCGACCGAAATTAAAAGCCAAAGGAAAAGTAAAAAAACAGGAGCTTCTTTTTTCCAAGTTGTGGGAGCATAAACGGCTAAAACAGACAAAAAGCCAAGGAACCAAGCCTTATAATTAAACCTAAATTCATATAGTTCTTTTTTTAACAATATTTTTAATCTTTTTAACATAAGTAAATTATCCTTAAATAATAATTTATATCCCTATATCAATAATTGAATTTAACCTGATATAGGGGGGCGTTGCTAAGATTTAATGTAGTATTATTGGTGCCAATATCCTTGACTAAAAAAACTTTCGCTATAATACTAAAATGTTTAAGCATTGTCAATAAAGCACCGGAAACCTGTCAGGACAAACGCATCAGAGTTTTATCTTTGCAAAAACATAGGCTGTTCACCCCACCTTTCGCCTCCATGCGGTTGCAAGAGTTGTATTCACAGCCTATTTCCATGATGCGGTTACTCTTTTTTTTGAATAAGAAGAAATAGAAGGCTTTTACGGTATATTAAAAAGGGAATATCCGAATGCCGGAAAGACTGTAGTAATTAAAATGGAAATTTGATATTTTCTATTTTTGTTTTTTTTAGTATATTACTAAAAAAAGGATTCTCTAAAATCCTGCATAATTTTTAGAGATTTACTCGATAATCAACAACCAGGACGCGAGCGTCGGGGCACAGTGCTCAATGTTTCGCACTGTATGTTCTATAAGGTGGTTGCAGTCGGCTTTAATACCCTTTGTTACGACGCAGAGCATGGACGTAAAACGTCAGGTATTAAACCCTCCTCACGAATAAAACATTTTATTTTTTAAATTTTAAGGGGTGTCTATGTTTTTTGATATTTATTATTTGATTTTAGTTGTTCCGGCATTGCTTTTATCGGCATTAGCACAAATAAAAGTAAAATCGGCATTTTCAAAATACTCGCAGATTAATTCTTCCGGAGGAACCAGCGGAAAAAGCGTTGCAGAAATTTTGCTTAGAATAAACGGCATTAGTAATGTCAGAGTGGAAAAAACACGGGGATATTTAAGCGATCATTATGATCCTGCCGGAAAAACGCTAAGGCTTTCCGAGCAGGTATATTCAAGCAGTTCCATCGCTGCGATAGGAGTTGCAGCCCATGAAACAGGTCATGCAATTCAGGATAAAGAAAAATATGCTCCCTTAATTTTAAGAAGTTCTTTGGTTCCGGTTGCAGGTATAGGATCTTCAGCCGGACCGTATCTTGCAATAGCAGGGCTTATTTTCAGCATTAAGTTTCTTGTAACGGCAGGAATAGTTTTATTTGCCGTTGCCGTTTTGTTTTACATCGTAACTTTGCCGGTAGAAATAGATGCTTCCCGCAGAGCTTTGATAATATTAGAGAATAATGCAATACTCTCACAAGAAGAACTTAAAGGTGCAAAAAAAGTACTTACGGCAGCAGCTTTTACGTATGTTGCTTCTGCGTTGACTGCTGTTGCAAGTCTTTTGCGTTTAATCCTTTTAGCCAGAGATAGAAAATAGATTTACGGAAATTGTCGCAGCATTTATTTTTTTGAAATAAGCGAAAAATAAATGGGGCCTGCACCATCGGCTGTATCCGGTAAAAACCTATAACCCAGCTCGGTTTTTTCGGCATGTGCAGGTTTTTTTATGTTTTGAATAATGACCCGGTTTTTATATTTTGTAATAAGTTTTTTTATTATAAAATCGTTTTCTTCTTGCGATAAAGCACAGGTAGAATAAACCAAAAAACCTTCAGGTTTTAAAAGCAAAAACGCGGCGGATAATAAAGCCCATTGACGGAATGCTAAATTTTTTATTCTTGCTTTGCTCCACTGTTTTAAATATTTTTCGTTTTTGAGAACATGTTTCTCGGAAGAGCATGGGGCATCCAATAAAATTCTTTCGTAAATTTCTTTTTCAAACTTAGGCATTTTACAGGCATCAAAACCGGTTACTTTCACCCGTCCTTTTATTTTATCGGGTAAATGCTCATCGAGGACTTTTATCAGCCTGTTCCGTCTTTCCGCAGATATTTCATTTGCAATTATTTCTACATTTGAAGACATCGAATTTAAAAGGACAAGCGTTTTGCCGCCCGGGGCAGCACACATATCCAGGCATTTGCCTTCGTCCAAATAAGGAAGAGCTTTTGCCGCCTCAATGCTTGCATAATCCAAATAATAAGGTTTTAAAAGGTTGTCGGAATATTCGATTTGATTGCTTTTTTCCAGCATTGCTTTTTTTAAAGTTATCCAACGTTCCAAAAAATAAGCGGAATAATAAGAATCAAAGCTGTCTTTATCATCTTTTTTTTTCATATAAATTAATATCCTTTTTTTAATGAATCAAAACCGAAATTTTTATAGGTTTTCTGCTATTTATTTGTGCGGAGGATGTGATACCTGACGTTCTCCGTCTACGCTCTGCGTCGGGGTTGCTGATTTTATTAATTTTCCGCTAATTTTATATTTTCAAAAATGCAGGCTGCCCAATAACAAAGAAAAAACCTGAATGTTTCGTGTGTAATAAAATCAATATCCATTACAACACTTACAAGTAACGCAGTGTTTACGCCTAAAGATTCTACTCCGCAGTTTAAAATCCATTCGATAAATTCGGAATCGTTATGGGCTTCTTGTACAAAGTTTAGCAGAAGTTGTTTAAATTTTAAGTCTTGTTTTTTCCGTTTTGCAAATACTTCATCAAGAATATCCGTTAAAATTGCAGTTGTAGATTTAGATTCATTTTTAAATCTATCATAGGCATAATAAAAGCCTGCCTCTATTTTTAAAATTGACGCTAAAACCAAATACGCTTCATCTTCAATTTCGTAAGGAAGTTCTTCACGCCGCAAAATATCTAAGATTAACGGAATGGAAGCTGCCGAATTGTATATTTCCATAGCATGAAGTCCGCTTAAAAGAAGTCCGGGATTTTCCGTTTGAGTTAAAATTTGTGAAATAGCAAATTGTGAAGACGTATCTTTTAGTCTTGCTAAAGCAATCATTGCTTCTCCTGCTAAAAGGTAGTCTTTACTCTCAAGCGATTTACGTAAAAGAGGTACTGCCTGATATACTTTAAAATGTCCCAGAGCAGAAGCTGCGACAGAAGCTGTTGTAAATTCTCCTTTTTCAAGTTCGTGTAAAAGTGTTTCTCTGTTTTTTGAAGAAAGTTTTTCTAAAGATTTTAAAGCCGAGAGAGCGGAGTATCTTATTTTAAAACGCGGAGATTTCATGTACATGTTAAGCCCATCGGCTGCTTCGGGGGAGGCTGTGGCTGCAAGCTCATGCAAAATTTTTTCTTCGGTTTTTAAATCTTCAGTTGAATCCAATTTATGAAGAAGGTTTAAAGTTTTCATATCTCTTGGAGAAAAAATAATTGCAAGAGTTTCTTTTACATGTCTTCCGCCTAAGTTTAAAAGCCGCGACTGTAACATAATTCCAATCAAAATAACTATAATTATTGCTCCGAAAAATATTCTGTAAGCAGTTAAATTGGAAAATCCGTTTTGAGAAAAAATATCCAATACCGTACCGCCCAAAATAGCACCGAAAGCTCCCGTAATTCCCATAACAAAGAAGTTAAGCATACTTAAATCCATTAAAGATTTTCCGGGAACGATGCCGAAAAAATAAGCCTGCGAAGCGTCCATTTGTGCGGTAAATCCCATGTTTACTGCAATTGAAAAAACAATCAAAAAGATAAAACCTGCTGCCGGAAAACCAAGTCCCGGAGCTATAACGGCAGGTATTAAGGCTGAAACACTAAAAGCCGTAAATATAACGTACATAGGTTTTGCACCCATTCTGTCTATTAAAAGACGCATTAAAAGACCTACCAAAAGGGACCCTGTAGTGGAAGCAAGAGAGAAAATAATTACAAGATTATCAGGTACGGAATAAACAGCTTTGCCGTAGACTATAATAAACGGACGGGCTAAACTTATTCCGAATTGAATAATAAAAAACGAAGTAATGTAAATAAAAAAGTTTTTATCTTTAAAGGCTTCCTTTGTACTTGCAATAAAAGAGCCTTTTCCGTCATCATTGCTGTCCCATTTAAGTTTCCTTATTTCTTTTTTATTTTTTCCTTGAGCTTTTGCATTGTTTATTGCTTCCTTTTTTTTATCGAAAGCAGGGTCGGGCAGTTTAAGTAAAAGAAAACTCGAAATAAATCCCGTAATAATACCTATTATTGCGGTGATATTATAGGTAGAAATTATATTTATTCCCTGTTTTGAAGCCAGCCATAAAAAAACGGTTAAAAAAATTATTGCAGCAAGATTAGCCGTATTATTTGTTATAGAAATTCTGACTATATAAGAACTTCTGTCTTTACCGGGAGCCAAAATACCTATTACCGGATTATTCGCTATAATACCTGCTCCTCTAAAAAAATTAAAAAGAGCAACCGCTAAAAGCAGCATAAAAACGGCATAGGTGTAATTTCCTTTAAAATAAAAAAACGGAATAAACAACATAGGAAGAAGCGATAAGTTTCTAAAAAACCATGTTACCGTAAAAGTGTTTACAATTCCCATTCTTCTGACCATAAATTTGCCGATGGGTATTGAAAAATAGCACATATACATAAAAGCTGTAAGCAAACCTATTGCAGTACTGTTCGCATTTAAAGCCATAGCATAAAGTGTAATTGTATTACCGGTAACAAGAGCGAAAGAAAAGGAATTTATACCGTTATAAAGGTCAAAAACTTTCCTTCCTTGCTTTATTTTAAACTTAGATAGTTGCTCATTCATCTTTATTATTGTATAATGTTTTTATGAAAAACTCAACTACACCAAAACGTTCCGATATTGCGAAAAGCGATAAATGGAATATTGAATTACTTTTTAAAAATGATGAAGAATGGGAAAAAGCTCTTGCTTCTATTTCCGTTAAGGGAGAAGAAATTTTAAAATACAAAGATGCTTTTTCAAAGCCGGAAACAATCGATGCTGCAACTCTTTTAGCCTGTTTAAAGGCTTCTACAGAAGCAGATCGAATTGCCGAAAAGGTCGGGAATTATGCTTTCTTAAATAAAGCTACAAATGAAGGAGACCCCGTAAATATTAACCGCACAAGTAAATATCTTATGACGGTAACAAATCTTTCGGCGACAACCAGCTGGCTCATGCCTGCAATTATGGAGATCCCTGAAGAAAAAATACGTTCATGGATTGACCCTGCAAGCCCTACCGGAAAAGACTTTGCGGATTTTAAGGTTTCGTTGGAAAAAATGCTTTATCTTAAACCCCACACTCTTTCCGACAAAGAAGAAAAGATTTTAAGTCTTTTAAGCGAGCCGCATGGAACAGCAAGTCAGACATTCTCTATTTTGACAAACGTGGATTTTGATTTCGGTAAAATCAAAACAAAAGAGGGAGAGGTAAAACTAACTCAATCCTCTTATTCTTCATTAATGTTAAACCCTGATAGAGAGTTACGCGAAAGGGCTTACAAACAATTTTATGGGGTTTTTAATTCCCATAAAAACACGATAGCAAGCCTTTATACCGGACAGGTACAGCAAAATGTTGCACTTGCAAAAATACGCGGTTACAACTCCGCACGAGAAAAAGCTCTTTATCCCGATAAGGTGTCTTTGGACGTATACGATAATCTGATTGATACGGTTCACAAAAATTTAAAACCATTACATAAATTTTATGGACTTGTAAAAAAGAACCTTGGTTTAAAAGAACTTAGACACTATGACGTTTATATACCTCTTGTAAGTGAAGTAAAAAAAATTACTCCTTACAACGAGGCTGTAGATCTTATAACGGAGGCTCTTCATCCGCTCGGAGACGAATATGTAAAAACTATTCGAGACGGGCTTTTGAACGGCTGGGTAGATAAATATGAAAATGAAGGAAAACGTTCGGGTGCGTTTTCTTCAGGCGGATATGACAGTATTCCTTATATCTTGATGAGCTATAAAGAAGATGTTATCCGCGATGTATTTACCCTTGTTCATGAAGGCGGTCATTCAATGCACTCGTGGTATTCCGTACGCAATAATCCCTATCCTTGCTATCACTACACTATTTTTGAAGCAGAAGTAGCTTCTACTTTTAATGAAGAGCTTTTATTCAGGCACATGCTCAAAACGACCTCAGATCCGAAAATGAAAGCCTATCTTTTAAGTGTAAGAGCTTCGGATACACTTGCGACACTTTATAGGCAAACTATGTTTGCAGAGTTTGAAAAAATTACTCATGCTCTTGTAGAAAGCGGAACTCCTCTTACGGTTGATAATTTACGCAGCGAATACCGAAAACTTTTGGAGCTTTATTTCGGTCCCGATATGGTATTTGAAGATGTCAGCGATTTGGAAGGTATGAGAATCCCGCATTTTTATCGGGCTTTTTACGTTTACAAATATTCAACCGGAATATCCGCTTCAATGGCTCTTGCAGAAAGAGTTTGTTCAGGCGGCGAGCAGGAAAGAGAAGACTATTTTAAATTTTTAAAATCCGGCGGCTCACGATATCCGATCGAATCTTTAAAACTTGCAGGAGTTGACATGGCAAGTTCTGCACCTGTTCAATCTGCTTGCGATAATTTTGCAAGAATAGTTGACGAACTAGAAAAGTCTTTGGCAGCTTTAAAATAGTGCACATAAAAAATCATGAAGAAGCTCTTTTTAGAGCTTCTTCTTTAATTCAATCCTCAGTTTTTAAAGATTTTTTAAAGTTAGATATTAACCGCTGTAATTTTATTTCTTCTTGGCTTAAAGATAAAAACATTCCCCATTCAATAGTGGAAATTGCAGGTAAAAAGCATATAATAGTCCGTTATGCTTCAAAATATTATTCTTCCGAATTTAAAACGAAAACTTTGACGGCTCATTACGATCGCGAGGAAAATACGCAGGGAGCAAATGATAATTCTGCTGCTTGTTTTCAGCTTATGTACTTTGCAGAAAAACTGTTGACCGAAAAAAAAGTTCATAATATAAAAATAATTTTTACCGATGGAGAAGAAGCAGGTGCTGAAGGTGTTGTAAACCAAGGTGCATACAGTTTGGGTGTCGGATTAAAAAAACTCAATATGGACAAAGATGATATTTTTGTTTTTGATATGTGCGGAAGAGGAGATACATTAGTTTTTTCCCAATCGGGGATTATAGGCAGGGATAAGATAAAAACGCGGGGGCTGGAGGATTTACACCGCCGTTCTTTTTCTTATGCGGAAAAAGCCGGTATCAAAAAAAAACTTTCAATGCTTACTGCATATAGCGACAATGCAGGTTTTATAGCGGCAGGTCTTTATGCACAAGTCATAACCGTATTGCCCGAATCGGAAGCGTCGATTTTGTTTTATAATTTGCCTAAGAATATAAATTGTTTGTCCGAAGCAAAATCTAAAACCGCTTCACATGAATTAGCGGATTATGTCATTAAAAATAAAAAACCGCCTAAAGATTCTCCTTTTGCTTCAATTATACCCGGTACTTGGCAGCTTATGCACACACCCGCAGACACGTTTGAAAAACTTACACCTGAGGCTTTTGTATTGATAGAAAAATATCTTTCAGCCATTATTTAAAATCAACAAATTAGTAGCAAAACATAGGTGAGGGAGGTAATACTCCTATAACTTTTGCTTGTTGTTTATTTTAAAGTAACTTCATATTATAATATAATTAGGTGAAATAAAAAGGAGTTAGCGGTTGATATAAAAATATACAAAACTCTATTGCGAAAAGATTTAAACCTTTATCCCCATATAAAACTACTGAAGCGATTTTGCAAATTTGTGATGAATTAAATAATGCCCTTGATAAAAAAGTGGGATCATCTAACTCATTCAAAATTCATTAAATCATATTTTCTGTGTTGCGTTAGTTAGTAATGTTGATATTTCTTGGAAATCACTTACGATACCGATTGACACAAATAGTTTGTTTATGCTAATATATTGGTAATCACTGTTATCTTAAATTGAGGTGAATATTTAGTGAGAAACAAAGACTCTACGATTAAA
>CAUTTN010000065.1:0-9956 GCA_963541225.1 uncultured Treponema sp. | reverse complement strand
CGTCGGGGGTGTTGATTTATGCTTTTTCCTTAACTTTAATTTTCGGCGTTTACCGTAAGTCAATAAACAAAATATTTAGGTTCTTTACAAATAATGCCGATGTATAGTATAATAACTCTTACGGATTCGGGAGATAAATATGGCATTAGATTTTAAGAAAAAAGATCCGGATGACTCAGTTTTTCCGGTAAAATTTGAAGAAAACTCAAATCTTGACATGTACGGCGTTTGGGTAAAAAAAAGACCGGGTACAGAGGATGCTGAAACTCATTTACCTTCGACAAACGAGTTAAACAATGGTCAGGACAATGATGGAAGCGATGTAGTTTTTTTGGATGATTTGGAAGAAACTATCGGCTTTGATCAGCCTGATCCCTTAAACTCCGATATGCTGGATTTTGGAGATTTTACAGATGAATCCTTTAATTTAGACGAAGCTCCCGGCTCCAATAATATTATAAGTGAAGAAACCAACAAAAGCTTAGCAGAGGATGAAAATATGATAGATACCGACGATTTTGAAACCATTGATTTAGACGATTTTTTAGCTACCGACGATGAAGTACAAACAGACTCCGAAGATATCGAAACAACACCAAAAAAGGAAGACAATGCCGATAATGGAATTTCAGACTTTTCTTTTGATATGGAAGATACTATAACTTTTAAAGAAGACACCGGCATGGACGATATCCCCGAAGAGCTTCCCGAAAACTTCTTCTCCGAAAATTCTTCTGCAGACGAAGATAACGGTCTGACCGAAACCTCAAATACAGACGGTATAAATATGAATATAACTATTGATGAAGATTCGGATATTTCTTCCATAGCCGGTGAAAGCAGTAATGACGACATATCCATATTTAACGAACCCGTAAAACAAAAAGAAAATTTTGAAAAGACCTTGCAGGATAAAGACGATGACCTTGTAATTGAAAGTACAATTATAGAAGCAGGCAATATAGACGAAATCAGAGAAGAAAATATCAAAATCTTAAATCAATCATCTTCAGCACCCAAGCAAGAAGATAAAGACGATCTTTCTTCTCTCGATGCCATGCTGGATGATGTTATGGGTACTTCTACCGAAGAAAAAAACGTATCCTCCGACAGCAGTAGCGATTTTGAAAACGACATTTATTTTGACGATATAGAAGCCGTAAAAGACGATCTTTTTGAAGACACAGCCGATGAGGAGCCTGCTCCCATACAAAAAAAAGAAAATCATACACCCGTATCCGTTTCGTCTAACCCGATTAACAACGACAAAGCAACCGAAATTCTCCTTCAAATTGCCGGGGAACTTGCAAGCATTAAAACGGAACTTGCAGATCTAAAAAACGAAATGGCTGATAGAGAAACAAAAAGAATTGCAGAACTAAACAATACGGCGGCTCAAATAAAACAAACTACCCCTGCCCCATCCGCCGACAAAGAACAAAACGGATTTTTCGGCGAAGATGACATGGACGAAACCATAGCTCTTACAGGAGACGAACTTAACAACATTCTCATCACGGCAGACTTTACCGAAGAAACTGCCGATGACGGTTTTGAAATACCCGAAGAAGAAAAAAGTGCAGACCTTACCGAACCGGAAACAAATTCTCAAAACAATTTTGAAATACCTCCCGTAGATAATTTTGAAACCGACTCAAGTTCGGAAATATTTACGTCATCCGAACCTTCCGATGAAGATAACGAGCTTAAAGATATTCAGCCCGAACATTTTAATACTGCAACCGAAGATTTAAGCTATCTTGACGACCAAAGCGAAATTAAAGATTTTCCTGCCGAAGAAGAAAAAATTACAGACGATGCGGCTGCATACATTGATATGCCCGACTTTGAAAATGAAGAAATAGAAGAACCGGATTTGGAAGACTTTAATATGGATATAGAAGAATTTTCACTACCCGAATCTCAAGCAATACCTGCCGAAGAAGAAACAGAAAATACTTCCGCAGATCAAAACGATGAAACTGCTTTTGACGAAGAACCGTATAATAATATTAATCAATCCGAAGAATATGTACAGCCGTTTGTTCAAGAGCAAGAACCGGAAATAGATATTTCCAACACAAATGAAACGGCAGGCGATATAATCGAGTTTACCGAAGAAGAAACCGATATTTTCCAAAACACAGATGAGGAAGACGTTGAAGAAAATTTATCTTCGGAAGAACTTGATGAAACAACTGCGGAAATTCCCCGCTTCGGTTTTGAAATTGCCGACATGAAAGATATAGAAGCGGAAGATGCCGCAATAAATACGGAAACAACCGATACGGAAGATATTTTTATATCCGATGACACAATGACGGAAGATGCCGATATTCAAGAAACAGAACCGGAAGATACTTCTGCAGAAATTGCCGATGAAGCACAAGAATCTGGAGAAACAATCGATTTTGAAAATACCGAAGCTGAAAATATGGTACACCCTGCTGCTGAAGAAGAACCTGTAACCGAAATACAAAAACAGGAAACGGACGATGTTCAAAAAACACAAATTTCCGAAAAAGAAACTCTTCCTATTCATCTTAAAAACGAAATAAAATCGGTTCTGTCGTATATGGATCAGCTTTTAGAAAGTCTGCCGGAAGACAAAATAGAAGAATTTGCAAAATCCGAATACTTTGATACATACAAACGTTTATTTGAAGAACTGGGGATATCCTAATGGGTTTAAGACAATCGGCAGAGAGTTTTAAAACTAATCTGCCGGAAGAGGATAATTCGTTATTTTTTAAAATTCAAAACGAATACAAAAAACTTTTGGCAGATATTAACATTAAAAAAGGCGGTTTTTTATATTGCACGGGAGACGGTTTTTATAAATTATCTTTTGTAGAAGGTATTCTGCCTAAATCTTTTAATACGCTGGCTATTCCGTGTAAAAAAATTTATGACTTATATGTCAAAAAAGGAGCAGAAAAACTCGGAGATTTTTTTTTGGGAGGAGCCTTATCGGAATTTAAAAACTTTTTCGTGTCTATAGAAGAAACGATGGAAGACGTATATTTTTTACCGATGGATGAAAAACATGATTTTTTTATGTTCGCTATATGCCAAAAAAATCAAACCTTTAACCCTACGACTATTGCCAAAGATAAAATAGAAAAATTTTTACGGTTTTATTCTTCGTACAAATATATAATTGAGACAGCCTACCCGATATTCCAAAATACAAATTATGAATCCGTTTTACTAAAAGCGGAAACGGCATTTAACTTCGGTAAATTTGCCGATAAAATTTTAATTTCATTAAAAGGAATTTTTAATTTTGATTATAACAATTTGGATATATTAAATCTTTATTATTCGCTGGTAAATAAAATTAAACTAATAATAGGAAAATCCAATATTACAATTTTAAAAAACAAAGAAGAAATTTATGCTTGCGTTTTTTCTTCTAAAGGGATTCCTATGGATATTTATATAGCTCAATCACATAGCATATTGGAAAATCTTTACGGTAAAAAATTATCCGAAAAAATTAAAATAACGCATTCGGGTACATCCAATAGTCTTGAAGATATAAAGGATTTTCTAAAAATATCTTAATAAAAAAATGGTAAATCAAGTAAAACTTCATTCCGCATATAATCCGCAAAAAGAAGCAGAACGCTTTTGTGAAAATATAACCGGAAACCCTAAAATTATATTGATAACGGAACCCGGAGAATCTTATCTTGTTACCCCTTTAAGAAAAAAATTCCCAAACACAAAAATTATAGCTATCCGGTATACCGATACATATTTTTTAGATTCCGATAAATTATGGGATCAGGTTTGGAGACCGGCAGACGGCAATCTTACTTTTTTTATAATCAATAATGTACCTGAAGAATTTTTAGCGGTTTCAAATTTTTTATCGTGGAAGCCCGCAGAACATGTATGGAAAGAAACAGCCGATTTTGTATGGAAAAATATTGCGTCAAGCCTCAAAATAATTCAAAGCCTTATCGCCACAAGAAATTTTTTTGGGAAAAGATGGTTTAAAAATATAACGGATAATTTCTTGTTTGCAGAAAATATTGTAGATTTTAATTTCACCAATATAGATTCTTTTTTTGCCGCTTCCGGTCCGGGATTGGAAATATTTTTAAATAAAAATAAACCTCCTTTAAAAAATTATTTTATAACTGCAGCCTCCTCTGCAATAAGCATTTTAAATTCAAGAAATATTAAACCCGATATTTGTATTTCCACAGACGGAGGTTATTGGGCAGCAGGGCATTTAAAAACAATTCCCAACGATATAATAACAGCTTTTCCTGCCGAAGCCAAAATCCCTTACTATATTTTAAAAAATAATCCGTGTATGTTTTTAGATTACGGTTCTAAAATCGAAAAGTATTTTTTTGAAAAACTTAAAATCAATACAAAAAAGGCAAAACGGAACGGAAGTGTTTCAGGTACAGCCGCAGAGCTTTTACTGGATTATACTAAAGGAAATATTTATACGGCAGGTCTTGATCTATGCCCGTCAAAGGGGTTTGCACATTCAAGACCACACGAATCTGAAAAAAATCAGGAAAGCTCTTTTTCAAAACTTAATCCCGTATCAAATTTTGCGGCTGTTTCAAACATGGACAGCAGATCGCTTAAAACTTATGCCGGCTGGTTTTCAAACCTGCCGTCAGGCAAGGCAAACCGAATTTTCAGAATCGGAGATTCGGGCGAAAAAATACCGAACATTAAAATTATCGAAGCCGAAAATTTTATAAAAGCGGCAAAGCCTTACAAGGCAGACAAATCTCAAACAACAGTTTTGCCGTATAAATCCAAAGCCGAAAAAAAATTAATCATATACGATTTTTACTGTATGCTTAAACAAAACATAAAAAATACCGAGTTTTTTGAAAAAGCTAAAACCTGCGGTATCGAAAAAGAAATAAGCGAATTTATTTCTTTTCAAGATTATATAAAATTTATTAAAGATGCCGGTACCGAAGAAGAAAATAAATCGAGAGAAAAACTAAAAACGGCAATTTTAGATTTTTCGGAAAATTTCTTAAAAAGGTTTAAAGATGACTGAAACAAATTCTATTTTTATAAAAAATATTACGGTATTAAAAAAACGCTTTCCGGAGATTGCAAAAAAAATTATTGAGGCAGACAAAAACGATGATTATACCGGTACGGAAAAAGCAAAGACCGGCGAAAATCTTCCCGTTTTAAAAAACGGCAAATCTTTTCATTCAAAATATAATCCCGTCCGTGAATCGGAAAAAATGTTTACGGGAAATGAAAATTTTATTTTATTTTGCGGTTTGGGCGGAGGTATACATATAGAGTATTTTTTAAAAACGTTTAAAGAATACTACTGTGCAGCGACCGAAGCCTCCTACCCTACCCTAAAAAATCTTTTAGAAATTATAGATTTTTCAAATATTTTCGATAACAAACGGTTCTTCTTTTTTCCGCCTATAACGGATACATCTTTTAACAAAATCTTTATTCAATCCTACATACCTGCACTGCACGGAAATTTCGAAATAAAAATTTTACGTACATGGGAGGATTTTTACAAAGACAATTTAGAAGTTTTAAAAAACAAAATAAATCAAGCCTTCGATTTAATTAAAACGGATACGGCAACTCAAGCGGCTTTCGGTAAAATATGGATGAGAAATTTATTACTAAATTTAAAAACTGCTTCAAATATAAATCCAAAAATACCTAAACCGGATTTAACAAAAACGGCTCTTATTTTAGGAGCCGGACCGAGTCTCGAAAAAGATTTAACCAAAATAAAAAACAACCGTAATACTTATGTAATTTTTTGCTCGGATACGGCTTTTCCTATATTAAATACAAATAATATAAACGCAGATTTTTTTATAAGTATAGATCCTCAAATAATTTCTTATTCGCATTGTTTTAAACCATTTTCCGATAAAACGATAGCAATATTCGATCTTTGTGCTAATCCGACTACGGTAAACCAATTTGAAAACAATGGAAATAATTTTTTTTTTACAAAAGGCAATCATCCTTTTAGCCGATACGCTTCATATTTTTCCCCATTTCCATATATGGATACCGGAAGCGGAACGGTAGCTATTGCAGCAAAAGCCGCAGCACTTTCTATGGGCTTTAAAAATATAGAAATTTCCGGTTTAGACTTTGCTTACACGGAAGGCAAAGCTTACGCTAACGGTACTTATCTTTCAAAAAAATTTACGGCGGAAAGTACAAAAACGGAGCCTTTAGAAACTTCGTTCATAAATCTCATGTTTAGAACACCCGTAAAAAAAATAATGGAAAACGGTAAAATAACATATACGGCGGAACTTTTAAACGGTTATAAAATTTTTTTTAACTCCGGTAATATATCGTTTTTTATCTGGAAAAATGAAGAATTTAAAACTTTTCCATACAATCAATTTATTGAAATATTAAAAAATGAGGCAAAAAAGCAAAGTCCTCAACTTAAAACCGGATTTTTACCCTACTTTACATATAAAAGTAAAAATTTTAATAAAAATAAATCAAATTTATGTGATTTAGAACTTGTACTATCTGACATTCTAGGGTATACTATAGTACGATGAAAAAAATATATATTGGAATATACTCCGCAATTGCAGCACTTGTTATATTCGGAACTATCTTCGGATTTATATATGGACTTAAAAAAGATGCCGAAAAAGGAAGTGATGATGCAATACGGAATTTTAATTTTTTTGCAAAATCCGTAATTGCTTTTACCGATAAAGACATCTTTGCAGAGTTTTCATATAAAGAAAAGTTAAACCGCCTTGCCGATGAACTTGACATAACAGCTTTTGTTCTTTCATCAGGCGGAAGTAAAACGATAATGTCGTGGTCAAAAGAACCCGATTTAATAACCTATACTCAAGATGCAGGTTTTTCGGTAAAGACCGTTTCTCCATTTATTAAATATCTTAACGCGGAAATAAACGTTAAAACTCCTGATAATCCGGCTTTTCCTGTAAAGCTATCCGCTGCTCTTCAGACTGTAAAGCCCGATTCTATTTTTGCAAGAAGCAGGACAGTTTTTTTTGCGGCTCTTACCGTATTTCTTCTGACTCTAATGATAATACTTTTTCAAAACCTTTCTGCACAAAGTGAAAAAGTCTACACAGAGCTTCCTTCCAAAGATCAAGAACTTAAAGATTATATCTTCGGCGAAGATTTACCTGAAAAACTGCCCGAATACACCCCGCCCGAAAATGTTAAAACTACAGTTCCCAAAAAGACGGATATTGACAGCAAAGAATATATTTTAGAAGACCTTGATAATCTAAGCATTTATAAAAAATTTCCTTATGAAAAAGAAACTTTGAATAAATATGAAGAACCGCAAGAAATTAAATATATTTCCGAAATAAAAGAAACAGACTCTCAAACAAATATACAAGAACAAAAAGAAACGGATAAAATATCCGGTTTATATTCGCCCATAACCGGAATAGCTTACAAGGAACATTTAGGTGAATGCCTTGAAATGGAGCTAAAGAGAGCAGCTTCCTCAGAACAAGATTTAGCACTGCTTGTAGTACGCCTTAAAGATTTTAGCCTTGAAAGTCTTGTTGCAAAAAAAATTGTCGAAGTTTTGGTCGGCATAATAAAATTTAAAGACAGAATTTTTGAATTCGGGGAAGACGGTTTTGCTGCAATATTGCAAGACACAAATTTAGATACAGCAATGAAAGTATCGGAAGAAATTTTTAGAGGAATAAAAAAAATCCTCGATGAATATAAAATTTCGGAGCCTATCGCTTTGGGAATTACAACAAGAACTTCAAGGCTACTTTCTGCAGACAGGTTTATAGATGAAGCCAAAGCGGCGACTTCAAGAGCAATGTCGTCTCCCGATGACCCGATTGTAGCCTTTAAAGTAGACCCTGAGCAGTATAGGAAATTTATTTCAGAAACTTTATAATTTGTTGACATGTAAATAATATTAATATAGAATATACATAATATTAAATTAATTTAAGGAGTTTTTATGAAAATAGCCATTAACGGATTCGGAAGAATCGGAAGACTTGTTTTTCAGTCTTTGGTAAATCAAAATTTATTGGGAAAAGATAAATTTGATGTTGTAGCCGTAGTAGACCTTTCCACTGATGCAAAATATTTTGCTTATCAGCTAAAATATGATTCCGTACAGGGAAAAATGAATGCCCAAATCGGAACCGAAGGAGATAATATTCTGGTTATAAACGGGCATAAAATAAAATGTATCTCCGGTAAGGGTTTAACACCTGCACAGTTACCGTGGAAAGAACTTGGCATAGATATTGTTATAGAAAGTACCGGCATTTATACAAATGAAAAAGCTTACGAACATATTGCAGCAGGAGCCAAAAAAGTAATTATAAGTGCACCCGGGAAAAGTTCAGACCTACAAAAGCCTATAAAGACTATCGTTATGGGTGTAAATGAAAACGAATATAACCCGTCCGAGCATAACGTAATTTCAAATGCAAGCTGTACAACCAATTGTTTAGCTCCCGTAGTTCATGTTCTTCTAAAAGAAGGCTTCGGAATAGAAACAGGACTTATGACAACAATACATGCTTATACGGCAACTCAAAAAACCGTTGACGGAGTTTCCCTCAAAGACTGGAGAGGCGGAAGAGCTGCTGCAGTTAATATCATCCCATCCACAACAGGAGCTGCAAAAGCAGTAGGTGAAGTTCTTCCTTCCACAAAAGGAAAACTTACAGGAATGTCTTTTAGAGTACCTACACCTACAGGTTCCGTAGTAGATTTAACGGTTAGAACAGAAAAAGACACCTCTATTCAGGAGATTGATGCAGCCATTAAGAAAGCATCAGAAACCTATTTAAAAGGTGTTTTGGCTTATTGTGATGAGGAAATTGTTTCTACCGATATCATTCACGATGAACATTCATCTATATATGACAGTAAGGCAACATTGCAGAATAATCTGCCCAACGAAAAACGTTTTTTTAAACTGGTATCTTGGTATGATAATGAATGGGGTTATTCAAACAGAGTAATCGACTTACTTAAATATATTACCAAATAATTAAATGCAATAAAAAACCTTGCTTAAAGCAAGGTTTTTTATTAAGTACAAGGGGTTAATACCCCGACGCTCTGCATACGGGTTGTTTATTATCTTATTCCATCTCGAAACCTTCGGGGATTTCGATGTTTGAAGAAACTGTTTGAACATCATCATCTTCTTCAAGTTTATCAATCATTTTTAACGCCTTTTGTGTTGTTTCTTTATCAAGAGCGATGTAAGTATCGGGGACCATAGATATACCTGCAGAAACTGATTCAAAGCCTTTTTCCTGCAAAGCCTCAAGAACAGAAGCAAAATCGGCAGGATCGGTTGTTACAGTAATAATTCCATCTTCGGCGGCAATATCTTCGGCACCTGCTTCCAAACCGGCTTCCATAACCTCTTCTTCGCTTACTTTTTCTGCATCATATTCGATTATCCCTTTTCTGTTAAACATATAAGCTACAGAACCGGTTGCACCTAAGTTTCCGCCGCTTTTTGTAAAAATATTTCTTACACTTGCAGCTGTTCTATTTTTGTTATCGGTTAAAACTTCTACTAAAACGGCAACTCCGCCAGGTCCATAACCTTCATATAAAAGTTCTTCGTAACTTACGGCTCCAAGTTCTCCCGTTCCTTTTTTTATTGCTCTTTCAATATTATCTTTAGGCATATTGGCAGCACGTGCTTTTAACACGGCTGTTCTAAGCCTGGGATTTGTTGCCGTATCTCCTCCACCCATTTTAGCAGCAATAGAAATTTCTTTAATAAATTTTGTAAAAAGCTGCCCCCGTTTTGCATCAGCAGCTCCCTTAGCGTGTTTAATCGTCGCCCATTTACTATGTCCTGACATGGAAATTCTCCTTAAAATCTTGTAAAGTCAATTTAATGTATTATTTTACATAAAAACAGAAAATATGTCAACTGTTCAAATTTTTGT
>CAUTTN010000064.1:0-10008 GCA_963541225.1 uncultured Treponema sp. | reverse complement strand
ATTAGTCTAAATTTTTTATAAAATTTACGGTTGACGAATGTACTAAGAACGATTAAAACAAGCATATAAAATATCGCCGATTGTTTTAACTCGAGTTTTGCCGTTTGAGAAAAGAATCGGTGGCAAAATTCCCGATATTTTATGTACTTTCTCAATTATTTAATTTATAGTAAAATTTATTTGCATGGAAGGCTTAGTACCCGATGTTTTATGCCTATGCTCTGCATCGGAGTATGTTGATTTTAAGCGGCACTATTTGTGCCGCTTAAAATCAACAGCCGATTTAAATCGGCTATTTTTTTTATAACGGGTTTGAACACTGTGTAATATGTTTGTGCTTAAAACCTATTTTGTTTTTAGGTATTCATTAATAGCAGCAGCCGCTTTTCTGCCTTCGCCCATTGCAAGGATAACGGTTGCAGCTCCTAAAACGATGTCGCCGCCTGCCCAAACGCCTTCAATTGAAGTTTTTTGGTTTTCATCTACAACTATGTTTCCCTTTTTGGTAACTTCCAAACCATGCGATGTTTGAGCCATAAGCGGATTCGAGTCATTACCAAGAGCTACGATTACGGCATCAACTTTGATCTGGTGTTCGGTTCCGGGTTTTGCAACAGGTTTTCTTCTGCCTGAATCATCAGGTTCACCCAATTCATAATCCAATACTTCAATTGCACTAACTCTGCCTTCTTCGTTTCCGATTATGCGTGTAGGATTTTGGAGAAAACAGAATTCTACGCCTTCTTCTTCAGCATGAGCAATTTCTTCAAGTCTTGCAGGCATTTCCGCTCTGGTTCTTCGGTAAATACAATAAACTTTTTTACAGCCTAGACGGTAGCCCATTCTTGCCGCATCCATAGCAACGTTTCCGCCGCCTATAACGGCTAAAGTTTCGGCTTCGTAAAGCGGAGTATCCGAATGTTCCGAATCGTATGCTTTCATAAGATTGGCTCTTGTTAGGTATTCATTTGCACTGAATACACCGATTAGATTTTCTCCTTCAATTCCCATAAATTTGGGAAGCCCCGCACCGGTTCCTATAAAGGCGGCATCGTATCCGTCTTCTTTTAAAAGCTGCTCAAGAGTTTCCGTTCTTCCTACCAGAAAGTTCATCTTAAATTTTACACCCATTTTTTCCAGATTTTCGACTTCTTTTGCAACAATGGATTTGGGAAGACGGAACTCGGGAATTCCATATACCATAACTCCGCCGGTTTTATGGAAGGCTTCAAAAACGGTAACGGCATGTCCTTCCCTGCGGACATCAGCGGCAACAGTTAGACCTGCAGGCCCTGAACCTATGATTGCAACTTTTTTTCCTGTTTCGGGAGCAACTTCCGGTACGGTAATCTTATTGTTTTCTCTCTCCCAATCGGCAACAAAACGCTCAAGCCTGCCTATAGCAACCGCTTTTTCCGGTGCTTTGAGCATTTTTCCGATCGTACAAAAGGCTTGGCATTGTTTTTCTTGAGGGCAAACGCGTCCGCAGATTGCCGGCAGTAAATTTGTCGTTTTGATTGTATCTACAGCTTTTTTGTAATCGCCTTTTTGGATTTGTGCAATAAATTCCGGAATAGGAACACCTACGGGACAGCCTTTTACGCAAGGGCGGTTTTTACAGTTTAAGCAGCGTTCCGCCTCTATTCTTGCCTGTTCATCGGTATAACCCATTGCAACTTCGTCCATCAGCGAAGCTCTTTTATGAGGGTCGAGAGCCGGCATTTCCTGCAAAGGAATTTTCCCTCGATCTTTCATTGCTATTTCTTTATCTTTTAACTCATTCCATAAATTTTTTGCTTCGGCTGAAAGCTGTTCATGCGTTAAATGAACGTGGCAGCCTGTACAAGTATTATTTTCCATAATGATTTCCCCCTATTTTAATTATAAATACCGGATTTGCACTTGTGCCTATCCTTGTCTTCTCTGCTGCGGAAAGCCCTCATTCTCATCATCATATTGTCAAAATCTACTTTATGGGCATCGAATTCCGGTCCGTCTACGCAAACGAATTTTATTTCACTACCTACAGTAACACGGCAGCCGCCGCACATTCCCGTACCGTCTATCATTATTGTGTTTAAAGAAACGGTGGTTTTTATTCCGAAAGGACGTGTCGTTTCTGCACAGAATTTCATCATAATGGGCGGTCCGATTGCAAAAACTTCGTTGGGGGGTAATTCTCTTTCACAAATTTCTTTTAAAGGTTCCGTTACCAAAGCCTTACGTCCGTAAGAACCGTCATCGGTGGTAATTATAAGCTCATCAGCGATAGCCTTCATTTCTTCTTCAAAAACAATTAAGTCTTTGTTTCTTGCTCCGATTATTACGATTAATTTATTTCCTTTTTGTTTAAAAGCTTGTGCAATGGGATACATAGGGGCAACACCTATACCGCCGCAAACACAAACCACAGTATTTGTTTTTTCAATGTGGGACGGTCTGCCCAAGGGTCCCAAAATCGCCGCTATACTATCACCGACATTTTTATTGCATAATTTAATGGTTGTTGCTCCGACAGCTTGAATAACAAGGGCAATCCAGCCCTCTTCGGCACTTGCATCCGCTATCGTTAAAGGAACTCTTTCTCCAAAGTTAGTATCTATTTGAACAATTACGAATTGCCCCGGCTGTCTGTTCTTTGCGATTTCCGGTGCTTCGACTTTCAAATAAAATACTTCCGGAGAATACTGTCTTTTTTCAAGTATTTTATGCATACTCCTATACTCCTTATATTTTAATGTATAAAAAAATAATGATTTAAAATTAAAACGAAGCCTTCAACTTCCAAATTAACCAATCATGTGATTATACCAAAAATAGTAAATATATTCAACACATAATTTTTTGTTGAAATGTGGAACCGTTAAGCCCTCTTGCAGTTATATCGGTCTTTATGATACAATATAAAATCATACCTTAGGAGCAATATAGATGAGATGGAAAAATAAAAAAATACCCGAAGGCGAATTTATGGAAATGCGGGAAGAAATCCTGCAAACTTGGCCTACAGGAAAAGATGTCGATTTAAAAGAAGCTGTTGATTATCTTAAAAAAATTCCTCCCGAAAAAAACTTTGCAATAAAGTTGGAAGAAGCCGACAAGGCGGGAATTACAACTGCACAACCGCGTGCGGGAGTTCCTCTTTTGGACGAACACATAAATCTTTTAAAATTTTTGCAAGAAGAAGGCGGTGCCGATTTTTTACCGAGTACGATAGATGCTTATACTCGGCAAAACCGTTATGAAGAGGGTGAAGCCGGTATTGAAGCCTCCAAAAAAGCGGGGCGTTCTCTTATGAACGGTTTCCCTGCCGTAAACTGGGGGGTCGGCCCCTGCCGTCAGGTTGTAGAAGCAATGAATCTGCCTTTGCAGGCAAGACACGGAACACCCGATGCACGTCTCCTTTCGGAAATAATTCATGCGGGAGGCTACACTTCCAACGAAGGCGGCGGAATAAGCTATAATGTACCCTACGCAAAATCGGTATCTATCGAACACAGTATAATGTGTTGGCAATATGCCGATAGACTTGTAGGTTTTTATGAAGAAAACGGAGTTCATCTAAACAGAGAACCTTTTGGTCCTTTGACAGGAACCCTTGTTCCCCCCTCCGTAGCTATAGCGGTAGGCGTTATCGAGGCTCTTTTAGCAGCAGAACAAGGAGTAAAGAGTATAACCGTAGGCTACGGTATGTGCGGAAATATGACACAGGACGTAGCGGCGGTAATTTCTCTTCGCGAATTGACAAAAGAATATATGAAGACTTTCGGATATAATGATACTTGTATAACGACGGTTTTTCACCAATGGATGGGAGGCTTCCCTGCCGATGAATCCAGAGCTTACGGGCTTATTTCGTTAGGAAGTACAACGGCAGCTTTATCGGGAGCAACAAAGGTTATTGTAAAAACTCCGCATGAGGCTTTCGGTATTCCGACAAAAGAAGCTAATGCAGGCGGTATTAAAGCCACAAAAATGGTTTTAAATCTTTTAAAAGGTCAGCGTTATCCGAATTCAAAAATACTTACCGATGAAATAGAAATTATTAAAGCCGAAACAAGATGTATAATGAACAGGGTTTATGAAATAGGCGGCGGAGACCTCGTTGAGGGAACAATCAAAGCCTTTGAAATGGGAGTTATAGATATTCCTTTTGCACCTTCACAATATAATGCCGGAAAGGTAATGCCTGCACGGGATAATGACGGTTGTATCCGTTATCTTATGCCGGGCAATCTTCCTTTTACCAAAGATATTTTGGACTTTAACCGTTCAAAACTTGAAGAGCGAGCAAAAGCCGACGACAGAGCCGTAGACTTCCAAATGTCTGTCGATGATGTTTATGCGGTAAGCTCAGGTGTTCTTGTAGGACGACCCGGAAAACATTAAAGCTGTTTATATGCATTGAAAAAACAAAAGTTTTGCAAAATGTCATAATAAAAAAGTCCGGTTAATTACCGGACTTTTTATGTGTGCGGATTGCCCCCGCAGTATGCACAAAGGTTGCGGTTTTACAAAAGCATAAATTTAAAGTCTTTCTTCCCAACGTTTTCTACTGCCTTTAATTTTCAGTAATATAGGAATCATCGTAAAATCTAAATCTTTACGGATTTTGTTTTGAATATATCTTAGGTATGAACCCGTAACCGAATCGGGGCGGTTAGCAAAAAGTAAAAATTCTACAGGACGGGTTTTTGTCTGTACCATATATTTAAATGTAAAAGAATTTTGTTTACCCTGAGGCGGCGGTGCTGCTTGAAGCCAATCTTTTAATGCAAGATTAAGAGCAGAAGTTTCTACGGTTTTTGTAAGTTGGTGAAACATAGCAATTGCAGTATTTAAAAGTTCTTTTACTCCGACACCTGTGTTTGCAGAAATTGCGGTTACCGGTGCATATTCCATTTTACCGAACATTATTTTTATTTTTTCTTCTTCGGTTTTAAAAGCCGATTTTGTCTGCTCCATTAAATCCCATTTATTTAAAACAAAAATAACCCCCAACCCTCTGTTCGTAGCCTGAACAATTATTTTTTTGTCTTGTTCGGTTAAGCCTTCCTGCACATCTATTAAATGAAATACAATATCGGCATTATCCATACTTTTTATAGAACGGACAACCGAATAATATTCTATATCTTCATTTACTTTTGCCTTACGCCTTATTCCTGCCGTATCCTGAATTATAAAATGCTTATTTTTATAAACAAATTCTCCCTCGACAATATCGCGTGTTGTACCGGGTACATTGGAAATAATAGAAGACGCAGAACCGGTAAGGTAGTTTGCAAGTGTAGATTTGCCCGTATTAGGTTTTCCTACAATGGTAATACGTATTATATCATCAGCTAAAACTTCTTCAACATTACCGAAATCCAAACCTTCAATTAAAAGAGCGGAAAGCTCTGCAACATTGTCTCCGTGTTCGGCACTTATAAAGGTAAGGTTTTTAAAACCATATTCATAATAACTAAAAGCCTCTGCCGTAAGACGACCTCCTTCGGTCTTATTAACAGCCGTAACAAGTTTGTCAAAATAAGGACGTACGAATTTTATAAATTCTTCATCTTCGGGAGTAACAAGCCCTGCATCAAGAAGAAGTAAAATCCTGTCGGCTTTTTTTAATGTTGCAATAGTTTTTTCGGTAACAAGGTCGTCCATCAAATCTTCAAATTTATTTCCGCTACGAGTAAGTTTAAAGCCTCCCGTATCTACAAGCATTACAGGTTTACCGTTTATAAAAGCCTGTTCTTCTACGGGATCTCTGGTTACACCCGGAGTAGGATCGGTGATGGATCGGCGTTTTTTTAAAAATCTATTAAACAAAGTCGATTTACCGACATTCGGTCTTCCGACAATCGCAATCAACGGAAGATTTTTATATTTTTTATCCTGTAAAAACTCACCTTCCGTTATTCGAGCGGAGGCGGCGATACCTTGCTGCTCTTCAGCAAGGTTCTCGACTTCATTTGAAGTATCAATATTCGATTCAATATTATCGTTCATAATTTTTTAAAGCCTCCTTTACTTTTTCTTTTATTTGTTTTGCAGAATTTAAATCCTTAATCTGTTCATAAAGTTTTTCGGCATCTTTTACATTTATGTCTTCCATAAATTTTTGTATTTTTAATATTTTTCCGGCAGGCATACTAAAATGCCTTAATCCCATACCAAGCAATAAAAAAACCGCATCTTCATGAGATGCCATCTCGCCGCACATCGAAACAAGATGACCACGTTGATCTTTTATAAATTTTGTAGAATCTATTACATGCTTTATCAGCCGTAAAACCGAAGGTTCAAAATAATTTGCAAGAGGTGCAACTTTTATATTTTCCCTGTCTGCTGCCATTGTATACTGAATAAGATCGTTTGTTCCTATCGACATAAAATCTATTAGCGGAGCATATAAATCTGCGGCAATAGCGGCAGACGGCACCTCTATCATAATTCCAATACCCATGTTTTCTGCTATAGGCTGTCCTTTTTTTCTGCATTCGTCTTTACAGTCTTCAATAATTGCTTTTACTTCGGCAATTTCTTCAGCATTGGAAATCATCGGGATTAAAATATACGCATTTCCAAAAGCTCCGGCTCTTAAAATTGCCCTCAACTGTGTTTTAAAAATATCTTGATGTTCAAGACAATAGCGGACAGCCCTCCAGCCCAAAAGAGGATTTAGTTCACCTAAGTTTTTTTGCTCGCCTATCATTTTGTCGGCACCTACATCAAATGTTCTTATAACAACCGGACGTTTTCCCATAGATTCCAAAACTTTTTTATATTCATTATACTGAATTTCTTCATCGGGAATTTCGCCGTCTTCCAAAAATAAAAATTCGGAACGAAACAATCCTATACCGTTTGAAATTGTAACAAATTTATTCTCCCTTTCTTCGGGAAAAGCAATATTTGCATTTACGGAAACTTTTACACCGTCTTTGGTGCTTATTGCAAGTCTTTCGATATAATTCTTTTGCCTTTCCAAAAGCTCTTTAATTTCGGCATTTCTCTTTTCGATTTTTTCTTTATAAATATTTATTTCCGAAGCCGGCGGATTAAAAAGGACAAAACCTTTATCCGCATCGATTACGGCAGGCATATTGGAACGGGCAAAATCCATACATTGTTCAACGCCTACAAGCATGGGAATATCCCAAGCCCTTGCCATAATTGCAATATGACTTGTAACGCCCCCCTCTTTTATAACAATGCCGGCAGCTTGGCAATTTTTTATCGATAAAGCCTCCGAAGGCTTTATGATTGAAGCAACAATAATCGCACCTTTAGGCATTTTTTCGAATCGGTTTATTTTTGCAGTTCGGCTTGAAAGAAGATGAACAAATACCGAATCAAAAGCGTCTTTAATATCATCACATCTAAGCATAAGCTCTTTATTTCCGGAAGCCTTTAATAGACCGATCGTTTCATCTATTTTTTTTTGTAAAACAAATTCTGCATTAAGTTTTAAAGTTTCTATATCCGAACATACCGATTTTATAAAAGAAGTATCGGAAAGCATTACTATATGTGTATTTAAAATATCATTTGCAGTTTTTCCCGAATCTTGAGAACCGGAAATAAGCTGTCCAAGTTCTTCTTTTGCTGTTTCCACCGCATTTTCCAATCTTTTTTTATGAAATTCGACCTCCTCATTCTTTATTGGATATGCAGAAATAATATGTTCCGCTGCATCGTTTACACAATATATCAAGCCTTCCGCAAACCCATCAGAGGCAATTAATCCGTTAAGTTTTTTCATATCCGATATTATATATAAAAAAAGCATTTTTGAATAGGTGAACAAATGCTTATAACAGGGATTCGGCATGAAGTAAAAGTATGGTAAAATAGCGTTATAGTGTAAGGGCGATTATTTAAAAAATTAGAGGAAGCGGTGATAAAGAAGCGGGTCTCTTACATTTACCGCATGCTTATAGTTACGAAAAAGGCACAGTAATATGTCAAACGTAATACAACAAAGAGAAAGTAAACGAAATCCCTATCAGCAAACGCCTTATAGACGCTGATGACATAATTTGATTACTTGACAAATTTTATTTTTTGCCTTAGTATAATTTGACATTACATTAGGTACCTCTAAAAACCTCAGTTTTTTTAGAGATATCCTATTCTTTAATTTACAGCAGTTTAGTTTATTTTAAATATTGCTTATCACCCGAAACAGGTTTTATAATCGAAAAATATCGGATTAGCAAGTTTTTATCTTACAAGAAACTTGTACGGGATCTGTCCGGTAATATATTTCGATTCAAAAATAAAAATACTTGCAATGAAAAGAAATTGCAAAAAGGAAGGTTTAAAGATGAAACTTAATTCTTTTTTTAAGATTACTGCAATGTTATTGATTTTGGTAATGGTTACCATATCATTGTCAAGCTGTATGACTAACCGCCATACTGTAGGAAAAGGAGCTCAAACGGGCATAACCGAAAAAAGCCGACAATGGTATGCCTTATGGGGTTTAGTAAAAATTGGAGACACAGACACTAAAAATATGGTAGGAGATACAGCAGATTATAAAATCGAAACATATTACGGTGTAGTAGATTGGCTTATTAATGTATTTTTAGGCGGCTTTACAATTCAAAGCAGAACCATAAAAGTTACCAAATAAAAATCGGTCTTGTATATTAAAGTAATTCCGTATTAATGTACAAGACCTTTATAAAATTCTATAGGGAAACTATAAACTTATTAAATTTGGAGTTACGGAATTGCAAAAGAAAGATCTAAAATATACGAATAGAGAAGATTATGATCTGGGCTGGCTTTTGCAATATGAAAATGTTGCATGGTTTGATGAAGATGACCGTTCTTTAAGGATTTTGGATAGGCGCATTTATCCCCTAAAAACGGAATTTGTAATTTGCAAAGAATATGAACAAACGGTACAGGCAATAAAAGATATGGTAACCCAAAGCGGAGGACCTTTTGCCGCCGCTGCAATGGGAATGGCTTTGGCTGCACATCAATTTAAAAATCTTTCCAAAGAGGATTATTTAAATGCAATGCAAAAAGCAGCATATAATCTTTCTCATGCCCGTCCTACAACCTCTGCCGAAATGGAAAGATGTACAAACAAATCGTTTTTAATTTTTAAAAAACTCATCGAAGAAGGAACTTCTTCTTCAGAAATAATTAAAGCACTAAAACTTGAAGCTATAAATCAAAACAATATCCGGTACAAAAAAAACACGCAGGCAGGTGCTTTGTTCGCAAATCTTGTTCCCGATAAATCTGCGTTATTAACGCAGTGTTTCGGAGAAACCGCAACGGGAGGTTTTTTAAGAGCTTTTAATAAAAGCGGCAAAAATGTTAAAATATATTGTGCGGAAACAAGACCTTTTTTTCAAGGTTCCAGACTTACCGCAAGTTTGGCTGCCGATATGGGTTTTGATACAACGGTAATAACCGATAATATGCCTGCACTTTTGATGAGCGAAAAAAAAATAGATTTTGCGGTTTCCGCTTCCGATGTTATAACAACAGACGGAGCCGTTATAAATAAAATAGGTACATTACAAATTGCTGTTTGTGCAAAATACTTCGGAATACCGTATTACGCAATAGGTTTCCCAGACGAAAAATATTCGTCTGCCGGCGATGTAAAAATAGAATACCGTAACGGTGCAGACGTGCTGAATGCAATGGGTATACAGACGGCAAATAAAGGCGTAAAAGGGCTTTATCCCGCATTCGATATTACCCCGCCTGCCTTATGCACAGGAATTGTAACGGATACCGAAATACTGAATATAAAATAATTCCATATACTAATCTGCAATTACCGTATATCATAAGCTTCGGCAGTCGAAGGCTATAGTCTATACCGGACGTAGTACAAAGCATTCGGCACTCACAGACCATAATCTACGCTGACAATAGTACAAAACATTCGTTTGATGTAGTGCAATACCAAAATTTTTACGTACATGTTGACAAATTTTAGCATTTAGTGTAAGAATTTACCCTTTAGGAGATTACCAT
>CAUTTN010000063.1:0-10100 GCA_963541225.1 uncultured Treponema sp. | reverse complement strand
GAGTTTTAAAATTCTGCTTGACAAAACGAAAAAAAAAGATAGTATGAAACGATAATCACAGTGTTCTTAATGATAACGTGGTTTAAGTTTAGATTAAATTTAATAGGAGAAATTTATGGATTATGAAAAACCTGAAGTAACTGTGTACGAACTAGAACTTTGCAATGACAAAGATGCATTAGTAGAGCCTGCCTGTCACTGTACAGCAGGCGGTTCTAGAGTTAGGTATAGTAGACCCGGCACACGAATTGATTAAGTAACTTGACACTATCTTATACATTTTTAGTTAAATGTTGGGATTGCTAAGTTTACTCAATGCCGGTGTTATTATTTTACACCGGCATTAACTTTAAAGTAAATAGAAAGGTTTTACATGTATACTTTTGGTGATTATGAATTTGATTCTACCAACCTTATAATATATAAATCTGATTCAGAACACGATGTAATTGAACTTGCTAAAAAGTTGTCATTTGCTGATAACGATTATGATTCTGTATTTTCCAGTTTGTCTAAAATTAATTCAGATAAAATGACAATGAATAAAATAGCATTGAGTCAATTTGGTATTTGCTTGACTTACAATTGTAACTTAAGGTGTAACTATTGCGGATATTCTTCGGGTAATAATAATCATCACAAATTAGAATTATCGGATATTGAACTTTTTGTTATAGATATTCTTAAAAAGAAAGCAATTAAAAAGTTGACTACCGGAATAAATGAGCCATTGGTGATTAATATTACTGGCGGAGGAGAGCCTACTTATGATTGGGTCTTATTTAAACATGCTGTTTTGTTTATAAAAAATTCTTGTATAACAAACGATGTTCCTTATCGTTTGAAATTAACTACGAATGGTTTACTATTTGATGAACAAATAGACTTTATTTCGGAAAATTTTGATGAAGTGATGGTGTCTTACGATGGATTGCCTGATATCCAAGACAAAAATAGAAAATGTCCAAGTGATGATTCCAGCAGCTTAATAGTTGAATCTACAATTCGTAAATTTGCTTTAAAAAAAATGTCATTAGTTATTAGAAGTACTATATGGCAAGAAGATTCTTATAGAATGATAGATATGTATCAGCATATTTTTTCGTTAGTACCTAAAAATTACGGATTTATATGGAGTATTTATCCAACTCTTTTTGAAGGAAGAGCAATAAATAATATGTGTAAACAAGAACATATTACTTATAAAGATTTTTTAGAACATTATTTTAGATTGGTGGATTTTATTATTTCTACTGAAGGTGAAAGCTCATTGCAAAATATCGATATGCCGCTTATTAATGATGAGTTTTGCGGTTTATTTTGCGGTGCTTATAGAGGTGAGTGTCCTTGGTTGATGCCGGATAAATCAATTATAACTTGTATAGAGTCAAAAAATGACAAGGTTGTTATTGGTAATATTGAAAACGGCACTTTAAAATATAAAAACACATATAAAGATAGTTTTTTAAAAGTAACCCAAACTAAGTATTCTGAATGCCGTAAATGTATAGCGTATCGTTTTTGTAGAGGAGGCTGTCCTGTTTGGCATTTAAGAGATGGAAAATTATTGAGAGAACCTCTAGAATGTGAGGTGCAAAAAATGTATTGGATACATGTAATAAATTCTTTATTAAAAGGCAAATACAGCTTTGGATGGAACCTTGAAAAAATTATCATACAAAATAATAAAGATTATTCGATTTTTAAATTAGTAAAGAAAACAAGTTAAATTAAGAGGGTAAATTTTAATGCAAGGCAAGTTATTTGTGTCGGACTATACTTTTGAAATGGTAAATAATGAGATGGTATTATATACAAAATGTAACAATAAAATTCTTGTTTTAAATAAAACTGCTGTTTTTATACTACGCGAATTGGAAAAATTGATTGAAAAGGATGATGAAATTATTGTTGAAGATATTGCAAAAAATTTAATTTATGAGTATTCTATCTGTGAGTCGCAGCAGACGGATATTACAAAGGATGTTCAAAGTATAATTGATCTTTTTATTGAAACCTCGCTTTTAAAGAATAGTTTAACCTAAATTTAATTAGAAAGGAGTTTAAAAAAATCCAATGAAACACTTAGGTAAAAGACTAAAAAATATTTTTTGGTTATGCCGCCCTTTTTGGAAATACGCAGCCTGTTATTCTGTTTTGTTTTTATTGACAGCTGTATTGGAGCCTATTGACGATTTTTTCTATGTTTATTTTCCAAAAGAAATAGTCGATCTTTTAGCAGTTAAAAAATCGTTTTGGTATATAGCAACCTTTGCTGCAATAGTATGTACCATCATATTTATTAAAAATATAATACCTTTGGTATTGCATCCTTACTTTCAACGTAAAATTACAGAAGTGGAATTTAAAATTAAGCAGGATATATACAAAAAAGCTATATCCACCGATTACAAGTATATAGATAATCCTGAGTATTACGATAAATATGCTTGGGCAATTAACGAATATGCCGAACAAAGTATTTCTGCAATAGAGTTTGTTAAAACATTTTTTCAACATGCTATGTCTGTAACCATGTTATTTACAATGTTTGCTGCTATAGGACCTTGGCTTATACCTATAGAAATAATTCAAATGTTTTTACATTCTAAAATAGACTTTATACGAAATAAAATGCATATTAAGTATAAACAAGAACTGGTTCCGGTAAAAAGACGTTTTGCATATTTTCACCGCTTGTTTTATCAGAATGAATATGCTGCCGATATTAAATCGACTTTAGTCGGCGAAAAGATCATGGATAAGTATGACGCTAATGAAGATGAAATTTTATCTATAGTCAGACGATTTGCAAAAAAAATGACGGTTTACAGCATTTTGCATGAAGTAACTTTTGTATTAACGGAAATTACTATTATCTGTTACATTGTTTACAATATTACGGTTGGAAATATTGCAGAAGTAGGTCTTTACATAATGATGATTTTCGCTTTTTACCGAGGGGACTCTAAACTTCGTGAACTTATTGAACTTGTTACCGGAGCCGATGAATTATCGTTAAATGCAGAAAAACTACGCGAGTTTTTTGACATTGAATCTAAAATTGAACCTTCTACCTGCGGTAAGTTACTTTTAGAAGAAGCTGCTTTTTCGGTTGAACTAAAAAATGTGTCGTTCGCTTACGATAACTCTGCTTTTTCGCTTTCTCATATAAACTTATCGATAAAGCCGGGAGAAAAGATTGCTATTGTAGGTGAAAACGGTGCAGGGAAATCTACGCTTGTTAAATTACTTCTTAGGCTTTATGATGTTGTCAAAGGCGAAATACTTATAAACGGCAGCAAAATAAGCGATTATAATATTAAAGAATTGCGGAAAAAAATCGGTGTTGCTTTTCAAAAACCTCTTGTTTATGCTATGACGTTGGAAGAAAATATTTCGCTTTATGGAGATATTCCGGCAAGTGATATAGACGCAATATGCGAAAAGCTGGGGCTTTTTTATATTTTTGAAAAAAGCGGTACAAACCGCAAGACAGAACTTACAAAAGAATTTGATTCTGAAGGCATTATGTTGTCGGGCGGAGAAGTGCAAAAAATAGCTTTAGCAAGAATTATGGCAGGGAAATTCGGGCTTCTTATTTTAGATGAGCCTTCTTCGGCTCTCGATCCTATAAGCGAATATAAAATGAACGAGCTTATTTTAGGCGAAGCAAATAAAACTACTACAATAATGATAGCTCACAGGCTTTCTACAGTACGCGATGCAGATAAAATAGTCTTGGTAGAAAACGGAACTATACAAGAGTATGGAACACATGATGAACTTATTGAACTTAAAGGACGGTATTATGAGATGTTTACCAAACAGGCTGAAAAATATTTGGAATAAGTTGAAAGTCTTTTTGTAAAACTATTCCGTATTTTTAATAATCAACCCAAAAGCCGTCTGTTTTGTTATAAAACCAACGGCTTTTGATGTATACATTACCAATGCTTAGTTTTTTTGCCCGTTTCTTTTACAATTTATAAATTAAAAAATAATGCCGATTACTTATTTACAAAAAAAGTTTTTTTTGATAAATTCTTTTACAATACGGAGTTTTACAAGTTCCCATAAACTGATGGAGTAAAAATGAATACCGAAACGATCGAAATAAATTCTCCTAAAATCTTTCGCATAGCTCTTGAGGCTGCCGAAATATTGGTAAAAAATGGTGCGGAAATGCACAGAACAGAAGAAACTATTCAAAGAATTTGTGCTTCACGCGGAATAACCAGCCTTGCCGTTTTTGTAAGTCCTACGGTTATTATCATAGGAGATGATAGTAAAGACGGTTCTACTTATATAAAAAATATAAAAAGCAGAGGCAGTAATATACATAAGTTATCTCTTGTAAATGATTTTTCAAGAAAGTTTACTCAAAAGCAAATAAACGAAAACGAAGCTTTAACTATTCTAAAAGATATTGAAAATCAAAAAGGGTATCCCTTATGGCTTGTATTGATAACGGCAGGAATTGCTTGCGGAATTTTTTCGGTACTTTTGGGAGGTTCAATAAACGATTTTATAGTTACATTTGCGGCAACTATAGTTGCAGTTAATTTAAGCGATAAAATACAAAAATTTACCAAGACGGTTTTTTTGGGTAATTTTATTGCAGGTTTTGTTGTCGGTGTAATTACAATCTTTTTTTATCACGTAAGATTTGTAAAAAATCTTGATATGATAATTGTAGGAGCTGTCCTTTCGCTGGTTCCCGGTGTTTCGTTTACATCGGGCATTAGAGATTTTATTTTAGGCGATTTGATTTCCGGACTTGCAAGAACTTTTGAAGCTGTGCTTGTTGCAGTAGCAATAGCTTTCGGAATAGGAACTGTTCTTGCTGCGTATTCTTTAGTAGGAGGAATTTAATGCCGCTTTATATTCATGCGTTTGCTTCTTTTATTGCAAGTCTTTGCTTTTGTTTTTTATTTTCCGTGCCGAGAAAAAATATTTTTTTAAGTGCTTTTTGCGGAGCTGTTTCTTGGACAATAGTAATATTTTTACAAGATAACGGAATGAATTACATATTTTCTACTTTAATTTCTGCTCTTGCAGTCGGCTTTTGTTCTGAGGTATTTGCAGTAATTCAAAAAACTCCGGTAACATGTTTTATTGTAATAGGAATTATTCCTTTGGTGCCGGGATTTAAAATCTATAAAACAATGTTGTATTTTGTAAGAGATAAACTCGATATCGGTATGACCGAAGGCGTACAAGCTCTTTTTATTGCAATTGCCATATCGATAGGTCTTATAATTTCGGCTTCGGTATCAAGACTTATAAAAATCTTACAAAAAAAGAAATTTTTACATAAGTGAACTCTCTAAAAATTTTTAGATGGTTTGGGGTAAGCCGTGTTTATCCCGTTTGCTTATGAGTTATCTTGTCGAAAGATGAAAAGTAAAATCTGTATTTGCAAGATTTTCTATTGTTTTATTTTTTCTGCTTTTTTTAACCAATTGTAAAATTCCAATCCGCTTACATTTCCGTCCGGATTAAAACTTTTACCATCGATAAGAGGAATGATGTCTTCTTCAACAGTTCCTAAAATTGAATCAAAATAAACGCCGTCAATCGGAACATCATGGATGGGACTCTTTCCTTTCTTTTCGTATTTGCGGCTGTATTTACTTAAAAGTAAAGTTTTATTTCCTGCAATCATGTGCCATAAAAATAGGGCTGCATCTTTTCTTTTTGTTTTATCTTTGGATAAATCGGTATCTGCATTATACCAGCCGGAAGCTTTTAGTCTGTCGGCAAGCATTGAGGGTTTCCATTTTGCCGTTCCGGTTATAAAATCAAGTTTATCGGTATTATCTTGTGCAAGTATTGTCATATCGGTTAATAATATTTCGTTTTGTTCTAAAATATTTGATGAGGATTTTTTTATGTCCGAATCTATGTTATAAAATTTTTTGCAATATGATCTTTTACTTTCATATAACTCTTGGTATTCTTTAGGTAAAAATTCCAAACTCGAATCAAAATATACAAGAGCTTTTGTATAATCTTCTTGTAAAAAATAAATATTTGCAAGTTCCGATTGCAAACGGTATAAATTATGTTTATTTTTTAAAGCCGTTAAAATATAATTACACTTTTCTTCCGTTTTTTGTATAAATCTGGAATTCATAAGTTTTACATATTCATTATCATCTGCATATTTTTCCGCACGTTTTAACATTTTTTTTGAATTGCTTTTATCCCTTTTTAAAAAATAATAGTCGGCATATAAAGCATAAATTTGTGCAAGATATTCGGAGTCCGTAGATGGCGATGAAAGCAGTGTATCCAAATTGTTTTTTATTTTTTGCGGATTTGATGTTTCAATATATTCCATTACAATTAAGGCTTCGGTTTCTTCCAGCATTTGAATGTTGTCTATTTGAGGTGATGAAGTATAGAACATATCTTTATTGATAGTAGAGCAAGACCACATTAGAAAAATAAATAAACAGACCGGAAGATATTTTAAGTTTTTTTTCATTTTGATTCTCCTAAAATTATTTGAAAAGCTGCAAATATTGCTTTTTCAATTGTGCTTTAATTTTTAATGTTTACAAAACTGTAAGAGTGTATTTTATTGTCTATTCCGCATGTTATCAATTCTTTTAAACCGTTTCCGTTTACATCTATTAAATTCGGAATCCCTCTTCCTGCTATGGGAAAACCTTCAATCGGCAAAAGATTTGAGCTATAAGCATATATCGAGTTTCCTCCTCCCGATACAAGGATTTCGTCAATTCCGTCATTGTTTAAATCTAAAAGTGATATACAATAATCTTCTGCATTTTTTTGTTTTAAAGATATTTTTCCGGTTATTTGAGCGGCTGTATCTATTTTATATAAATTGCCATTTTCGCTTATTACAAAAAATACATTTAAATTTTTTGAATAAACCGGTTGGGTTTTACAGGATTCGTTTAATTCGGATTCGTATTTTTCCAAAATATTTTTTTCAAAAGGGTTGAGGGAAAAATTTCCGTCTTCCGTTAGTACCGCATACCATAATTCTCCTTTCGGATTTTTGTATAATACAGGTTGAACCGCGGAAATAGAAGCTAATTCAAAAGGCGAACCGCCTATGGTTTTACCGTTAATATCAAAAAAATATATCAGGCTGTCAAATGATCTCGGTATTGCCGAAACTATATTATTAAATATAAAAGGCTGCATTTTTAATTTGGAATTCATTTCTTCGGAATAATATGTATTAGCTTTTTCGTCTACATATAAAAGCTGAGGTTTATTTGCAATAGGGATAACGATTTTATTTTCTATTATTTGCGGAGGACACATAAATTTTTCTCCCGTCAAAATAGGAAAATTCGAATAAGGCTTTAAATCCGTATCCGTTTTGTAAATAGTTCCTCTTTCGGAAACGGCCCAAATGTTTTTTATTTTTCCGTTTTGTATATCGGTATTTATATATGCCTTGTCATCAAGTTTTATGTTGTAAATATTTTTGGAAGCTAAATTCAAAGCATAAACATAAGAGCCGCTCGTCCAATATGCAAAAGGAATGTTGACGGAATTCTTGCCGCAATATATATCCGAATCTATTTTAATGTTGCTTTCATAGGAAAACTCCGCGTTTTCTTGGGATTGATATTGCGTTTTTTTGCTGTATGATTCTAAAAGTATTTTTCGCTCTTCCGAAAATTTTATAGAAATAATTCCCTTTCCGTAATCGCGTAATATAGTTCTTATTACGTCATTATTTTTTAAGAAAAAAGGAATTTTTTTCCTTACAGTATGGTACACAAGAATTGAACTTTCGGGTGAAATATTTTTAGTTATGTTTTTCCAGTTTTCCGTTTTTACGAGAAGCCCTTCGTCGGAAGCCTCGTTTAAAGCTGAGGCTAAAATTTCCGCACTTTGCGAAAGATATAAATACCCGTCTTTTATTACGTAAAACGGCCGCGGCAATTCTATGTTAAATGCTCTTAAAAGGCTTTTAACTATTTCGGGAAATTCTATACGCGGTATTCTTAGCCCGTCTACAATTGCAGATATATCCTGATTTACAAATACAGAAGAAAATATATGTTCAAAAATATTTCTGCATTTTTTTTCGTCTTTTAGCGATACAAAGAAAATCGGATCGTCTTTTTCTGCCGTACCGAACATTCCGAGTTCTTCACCCATCCACGACATAAGTAATTCGTCGATATTTTTTTTAAATATAAATTTTGATGTATTTGAAGCTGTTTTATATGTTTTTAAAATATTTTCCGTAAGAATGTTTTTTCCGTTTGAGAATAAGAACTCCGTATCTCCCATGTTAATTAAAGTTATATAGTCTATTGATTTAGGAAGACGGGACAGCACTCCGGGTATACAAGATTTTTTTTGTAAAATGTTTTTTAAACCGTCATCTTCAGTTTCCCATTCTGCCGAACCTTTTGTAATAACGTCTTCATTTTCGATATTTAGTTTCAATATATTATTTTTAGGGAAATTCAGTTTTGTTATAATATTCTCAATAACGGATTTGTTTTCTTTTACGTCTTTTACGATAAAATCTATATCCGGTAAAATATTTAAAATATTATTTTTGTTTTGGATAATAATTCTTTTTGTAGTTTTGGTATTTATGTTTTCTTTTTGTTGTAGAGATAAGATGAGCATTTTTTTGGAATTAGATGCTATAACAGAATCTTTATATGCAGTAAGATAAACATATTGATTTTCTCCCGTTTTATATTCCCAATACTTTAAACCGTCTTCATTTTTTCCGTTTAATTCCTTTATGTCTAAAAAAATGTCCGGATTGAATTTTAAAACGAGTGGAATAAGTCTTACGGCTGCGGACCTAAAACCTAATTTTATAAATATAACATAATCATTATTTTCGTAAGCAGCGGCATCTATTCTAAAATCGGAAGCGGTATTAAACCAAAACTTTGAGAGTAGGGGAGATACCCTAAGAGATTTTAAAAGTCCTTTTGCTTCTTTAAATTCTGGAGAAGTAAGTACGGAATCTATTGTTTGTAATTCAAGTGTTTTTTTTAAAAGATTACCTGCCGACGGTATGTTTATATATATGTAATGCCCTTCGGGAATATAATTTTCGGGATTTGCTCCGTCTACTGCGGAATAAACGGCAAAACCCAAAATACCGCAGAATATAATGAGCAGTATTAAAATAGGAACCATGATAATTTTAAAAACCGGATTTTTCTTTTTCGGTTTTACTTGCTTGTTTTCAATGTCTGTATTTTCTTTTGTATTTTTCGTTTCATTATAATTATTTTGTTTAAGTTCTGTACTTTTAATTTCATCGTTTGTGTTTTGGACATTTTCCATAATGATCTCCGCAAAATAATGAAGTTTGTTTATTCACAAGTTTTAATTGTTTGTGTTATCCGGCAAATGAGTTTTGCTGCAATGTTTTGATAAAACTAAAAACGCATTTTACCTAAGTGCCGATTTTGTATAAGATTATATAGCGTAAGAAGTAAAAAATCAATAGCGAAATCATTTGTTTGCAGGACTTCCGGTGTTTCGTAATATACAAAAGTTGTATTGATAAAAGATAAGAACATCAATCAATGGAGCTAAAAAACGCTATGGTTATTACAATAAATGAATATTATGTAACACTACTTGCGAAAAAGATAATATTCATTTGTGCGGATGGTTTAATACCCCGACGTTCCTCGTTTACGCTCCGAGTAGGGATTGTTGATTATAAGCATTAAAATATCAGGAAATCCATCAAATTATCGGTTATTTTAAAATAAAAAAAAATTTTAGATAATTTTATGGCATAAGATTCCATCTTTTAAGGATTTGCGAGTCGCATTTAAATGCACTTCTTGCGGTTGTATTTTTCGGTATTGGGATAGAGCTTCATTTAAGGAAAAACTAGGACTTTCGTTCCGTACCTACCCTGACTGCGGCGGAAAACTAAAATACTCAAAAGAAAATTCTTACCCGTCGATAGTACGGATACAGCTATCCGCAGATGTTGACAAACGTTTTAAATGGTAGTCCGTAATTATCGCAATGGATTATCTTTGTTTTCTCAGATGTAATATAATGCAGGTTTTGCAGAATAGTCATAAAACCGATCGGTAACGATCTTACAA
>CAUTTN010000062.1:0-10233 GCA_963541225.1 uncultured Treponema sp. | reverse complement strand
GCCTTTTTTCATTTCATTGCAAAATATCGAAATCGACCAATTTTTGGAAATTGATATTTCTTCAATTGTTCAATTTTAAGGAAATTTATCATATTCGCTAAAACGGATTGCGAATCAGCGTTTAAATATCCTATAGTAAATAATTAAAAGCTATCTAAAATTAAAATTGTTTTTGCTCCTGCAATAGCGGATAAATTCAACTCGAATTCCTGAATATCAGAATCTTTTTTTGTCTTAACTTTTTTTGCAAATTTAAAATCTTCTTTTGCCAAAAGCCTGCCTTCAGGTCTTTTATAATCGGAAAAATCATAAATTATTTTTAATACCGAAATATCGGGATTAGGATTTATTATAGCTTTACCTTCAATATCCGTTATAGATTTGTAAATTGAACCGTCGGAAAAAACTACAGTAAATTTTAAATTGCTGTAAGAAATTTGTCCTCTATCCGTAACTTGGATAAAAACAATTTCCGGCTTTTTTACTTCAATGGGTGTCGGCGGTTTTGTTTTACACGAAACTACAATTAAAATTGTAAGAGTCAATAAAAAAATTTTCTTTCTCATTTCGATTCCTTTAATAGTAATTTATCTTCAATATCGGCAAGATATTCTATTTTTTTCATAAGTTCAAAAACACTATCTTTTCCCAAAAAATGAGCAGTACCTGCAAAAACAAAAGTTTTTTTACCTGACTCAAGAAATTCAATAATTTTTTTAACCCATTTTTCATTTCTATTTTTTAAAAGCATATCCATAAAATAATCTTGTGTTTTTTGATCAAGTCCTTCAGGAATTTCCATAAGTTCGTATAACAGTTCTTCAAGCCTTGTTTTATCATTATTTAAATAAAATTTTTTCATTTGTTTTAACGGCTGGATACTTTTTTTTCTATCTTTAAAAGATTTAATTGAAGTCTTTAATACCTCAAGTTGTGTTTCAAAATTTCCGTAGACCAAAATATTCATTTGGCTTTCCGGAGATTCAAGAGGCTGTATTTTTTTATCGCCGGCTCTTGCCATAAAGTATAAATCAAAACCTTGTTCTGTTTGAAGCCCTGCTTCTTGAATAATTGCCTGATTTATTAAAAAATTAAGAACCCATGGATCAAATGACATAAGTGTTTTTACGTCATTTTCTCCTAATTTTTCGTATAAAAATGAAATATCGTCTTCCGATAAAAAGTTGGAAAGATGTTTTTTTGCATCTAGACTGAAACTTTTTAGCATATATTGTGTAGTCAGAGGAATAAGTTGATCAAAAACTTCTTTACCGCCGATTTCGCTTACAAGAACTTCTGCAGAATCAAAATGCTTTAAGATGTTTTCTTCGATAGGATAAAAAGTGTTATCGGCTGCATGAATAGTCCCCAAAATAAAAACCGAATTTGTTTCATTTTTGATTTCCCAAAAAAATCTCTCAGGGTGTTCTACCAAAAACGCTTTCGGTTTTACTTTTTGTTCTGTTGTCTTGCAAGATGTAACCAAGCAAATAAATAATAAACCAAAGAAAAGTTTATTGATAAAATTTATTTTTGTCATATTTTATTATTTTATCCGAATAAAAAATAATGTCAAGTAAATGTATTTTATTTGTCGATAGTTTATATTGATAGGACTTAACAGTGAAGTTCTACAAGAACGCAAAGAATATTGAAGTTTTTTAATAAATCTTTTTCTTTAATAACCATATTGCAGAGTTGAGCCTAAGTTTAATGCTTGCTTTTTCAGGATACGGACATACCGGTTTGTGTACGTTGCGGCTAATTCTTCGATCAGTTAATTTGTCCCTATTTCGCGTTTTTTAAGAATTTCATCTTTAATTTTGCCCTCATACCCTTGATCTCCGGGTTCATAAAAAAATATACCTTTAAGATTATCAGGCAGATATTGTTGGGGTATCCAGTTACCTTTGTAATTGTGCGGATAAAGATAGCCTTTACCATGACCTAAATATTTGCTGTCACGGTTTGAATCTTTCAGATGGTCAGGCACTTCCGCATTTTCTTTTTTTACGTGTTCTAAAGCCTTAAAAAAGGCTTGAGTACTATTGGATTTAGGACATGTTGCAAGATAAAGAGCCGCATGAGCAAGATGATACATTCCTTCAGGCATTCCGACTCTGTCAAAGGCTTCTGCGGCTCCTGCAACTACGCTTACCGCACCGGGAGAAGCAAGACCTATATCTTCGCAAGCCGAGATAAGCATACGCCTAAAAATAAAACGCGGATCTTCTCCGGCTGCCGTCATACGTGCTAACCAGTAAACCGCTGCATCGGGATCGCTTCCCCGTATAGACTTTATAAATGCACTTATCACATCATAATGATAATCCCCGTCTTTGTCATATAAAACGACTTTTTGCTGAATACTTTCTTCGGCAGTTTTTAAGTCTATCAAAATATTACCGCTTTTACTGCCGTCTGCTTCTGCGGAAGTTTCTACCGCAAGCTCTATAGCATTTAAAAGACTTCTTGCATCTCCTGCAGCAGTAAAAATTAGATGTTCAAGAGCTCCTTCCTCAAATTTTATATCCAGATTACCATAACCTCTTTTTGTATCCGTAAGGGCAAATAAAGCTATTTTTTTTAAATCTTCATCGGTAAGAGTATTAAGCTGAAATACACGGCTGCGGCTTACTAAGGCTTTATTCACTTCAAAAAACGGATTTTCGGTTGTAGCTCCTATAAGTATTATAGTTCCGTTTTCTACCCATGGAAGAAGTGCATCTTGTTGGGATCTATTCCAGCGGTGTACTTCATCGACAAAAAGGATTGTTTTTCTGCCATAAAGTTTTTTATTGTCTTCCGCATTTGAAACGGCATCTCTTATTTGCTGAACACCTGCAAGAACAGCATTTAAACTTAAAAAGTTACTTTTTGTTGTATTTGCTATAACTTTTGCAAGGGTAGTTTTTCCCGTACCGGGAGGCCCGAATAAAATTATTGACGAAAGCCTGTCCGCCTGTATAGCCCGTCTGAGAAGGCAACCCTTTCCGACTATATGCTCCTGACCTATATATTCGTCAAGGGTTAGGGGTCTCATTCTGGAAGCTAAAGGTTCTTTTTGATTAGCTTGTGCAGAACCTGCTTCAAAAAGGTCAAAATTATTCACGGTTCCATTCGTTTTTGCCGGCGGCACTATAAAGCCCCCAAAGACCGGTATGCCTGTAAATAGAGCCTGCATGGATTCCTGCTAAAATTATATAGTTATTATTTTCCGTTTCAATACCGAAAATGGGATTTATCGAATAAGCCCCTATTGCAGACTGATACTGAGCTTTAATATCCGGTACCGTTGTAGAACCTGCTTCTCCTGCCGGAATATATTTTGCACCTGCAAGATTTAAAGCATTTTCCGCAAGCTCTATTTCTCCATATCCTTTCAAACTTCCGATTAAGATTTTTTCTTTTGTACCATGCTTAAAATACGAAATAAAAAGCGGATTTTCTATTGTTAAAGGTATATTTGTAAACCCTGTACCGTCATAGTGATATAATTTCTTTTCGGCTAAAATAAAAATATCTGCTCCTTTACCTCCGCACACGGACCTTATTTTTGACGGACTGCCGTTAACCTTTCCGCTGCCGTTATAAATGCCGTCATCAAAAGCAAAATAATTTCCGCCTGCACCTATAAACACAGCCTTATCTTTTGCTAAAACAGAAGAGCTTATTCCGGCTTCCGTAATTTTATATACGTTTTTTCCGTCATAACCGAAAATCACACTGTTTCCGGAAATGGTGATAATATCTTTTCCGTTAGGTACGGATTCCCAACCGTTTTTGTAGTGATAAACACCTCCTTCCGACGAGGCAACAAACAAAGAATTACCATTGCTTACCAAATTCTGTATAAACTTACCCGGAGAGCCTATATCGTTCCAATTGCCATTACTGCCTTTCTTTTTAGAATAAACAGTTTTTGTATTTGCCGCATATATATTCCCCTCCAATTCTGCTATACCGGCGATGCTTCCCTCAATCGAAAAATCTTTTAATTTTACTTCCTGTTCAATTGCAGAAAATATCGGAGGGTTTTTACATGACAAAATAAGCCAAAATATAAACATCAAAAGTGAAAATTTTAAATATATCTTCTTCATAAATAATCCTTTAAAAATGATACCTTGCGGCAAATTTTATATTGAAAAAATTGCCAGTACGGTTATCCTTTGTATCGCTGTACCACTGAGGTCGAACCGACCACGAAAAGCCTCCTCCGAAAGACCATTCGGGAAAATATTGGTAATATATTTCGGTATCAAATCTAAAAACCATACCGAAATATTTACCTCCGTTTCCGTTATAGGATTGGAATGCTCCTCCTATCCCTGCACCCAGCGGAATGCGCCATTTCCCTGCAGCAAATGTATAACCTAAATCAAAAGTAATAGGAACGGCAAAATAAAGATTTCTTGCCAAGGTGGGATAAAACTGAAAACTTAAACTGCCGCCTAAAGAGAACCCTTTTATAAGATAATAGGAAAAACCGGCGTCTATTGTACCTCCGGGATACGTATTAGTTTTAATAGCAATTTTATCGTTGGAAGAATGAAAAAGAGGGATTCCTAAAGAAAGCCCTATCTTCATAAATTTATCGCCTGTTCTTATAGGCTGAAATAAAGTCGTACCGTCAATGTTTTTTCTATTATCATTTTCACTTTCTTGCGAAAAACAAGGAAAAAGAAAAAAACTAAGCATAAGAATAGATGTAATTATACGTTTCATTTCGTTACTATACCTCATTTTTTATAATAATGTCTATACGGAACATCTTTAAAAACAACATGCTTTTTACGGGTTCCATATAGTTTTTAAAACATAATATTTTTAGCTGCTTGCAAAAAAATAAATTATGCTATATTATTAACTATGATAAATGCAAGAGCTATATTGATTTAACAACAAACTATATGCGTAATAGTTACTTGATGATTAATGGAGGAATGTATATGAGTGCAAAAATTATTGATGGAGCACAAATAGCGGCGGAACTTAGAGCCGGAATAGCTAAAGAAGTTGAAAGAATAAAAGAAAAAGGCGTTCATCCTGCTTTGGCGGTAATCTTGGTAGGAAATGATCCGGCTTCTCAGTCTTATGTAAAAGGAAAAACGAATGCTTTACATGAAACCGGTATGAGTGATAGAACTTTCCGTCTGCCTGAGGAAACTACTCAGGAAGAGTTGATAAAACTTATAAAAGAATTAAATTCCGATAAGTTTGTAAACGGAATTTTAGTCCAGCTTCCGCTTCCAAAACAAATTAATCCCGATGCCGTTATCGAAGCTATAAGTCCCGAAAAAGATGTGGACGGTTTCCATCCGGTAAATGTAGGTAAACTTTTACTGGGACAAGAAACTTTTATCCCCTGTACTCCGCACGGTGTCATTCATCTTTTAAAAAAAGCCGGTTTTCAGACAAAAGGGACTAATGCCGTTATTGTAGGTCGTTCAAATATAGTAGGAAAACCCCTTTCGGTTCTTATGATGAACAAAGATGTAAATGCAACCGTTACGGTTTGTCATAGCGGAACTAAGAATTTGGCGGAAATAACAAAACAGGCAGATATTCTTGTTGCTGCAATGGGTAAGCCTAAATTTATTACAGCCGATATGATTAAACCGGGTGCAGTTGTTATTGATGTAGGAGTAAACCGTATCGATGATAGCACAAAAAAAAGCGGTTTTAGACTTGTAGGCGATGTAGATTATGAGGCTGCTTTAGAAGTAGCTTCCGCAATTACGCCCGTTCCTAAAGGTGTAGGGCCTATGACAATTGCAATGCTCGTTGCGAATACTCTTATAGCGGCCAGAAGACAAAACGGTTTGGAATAGATTATAGATGGGAACCTCTAAAAATCCGATAAGATTTTTAGAGATACCCCAATCTTTATAAAATTAAGATCCGTAGAAATTGCTGGTTTTAATTTTATAAAGATAATAAAAAAATTAAATTAACTTTCTCTAATTTATAAATTCGATATACGAATTTCCTTAAAAATGTAGGCTTGAAAAATTTAAAAAAAACAATATAATACATATTATGAAAAGCCGGAATACAACAAAGTCTATTTTACAGTCTTGGCAAAGTAGTCATGTCATATTGACCTTTGAAAGTCTTCTTACCGGAATTTTAACAGGTCTTGTAATTACCCTGTTTAGAAGATTGATAAGTTCCGTTTCATCTCTACGGAATAGTTTTTATGAAAAAATTAATGTTGACAATTTACTTTTAATTCTGCCTGCCGTTACGGCTGCCGTTATTCTTGGACTGATTATAGGGTATCTTATAAAAAAATATCCCGTTATAAAAGGAAGCGGCGTTTCTCAGATAAAAGGCAACTTTATGAATAAACTCGATTTATTGCCGTGGCCCGAATTGCCTTTAAAATTTTTAGGCGGCATAATTAATATAGGTGCAGGACTTTCGGTAGGTCGCGAAGGCCCGTCGGTTCAAATGGGGGCTTATGTCGGCTCCGCCGTTGAAAGAATAGGAAAGCGTTCTCATCTGGAAAAACTATGCCTTATCACAAGCGGTGCTGCCGCAGGTTTAGCTGCTGCATTTGGAGCTCCTTTTGCAGGAATTATTTTTGCAGTGGAGGACTTACATCAATATTTAAGTCCTTTACTTTTGACATGTGTAATGATAGGAGCTTTTGCAGGAGATTTTGTTGCCTCATATTTTTTTCATCCGGGTGCAGAATTTAATTTTAAAAACATCCGGCTTTTTCCGTTAAATTACTTCGGCTATTTGATAATCTTAGGAGTAATTACGGCTATTATAGGTCATATTTTTAAAAACTCAATTTATAAATCTCAAAGTCTTTATTCTAAATTAAATATTCCGTTGAGGTTAAGACCTGTCATTCCTTTTATTGTTTCGGTACCTGTTTGTATTTTTTTGCCTCTTGCTGCAAGCGGGGGAGATTATTTAATTGAGGTACTTGCGGAAAAAACTTTTTCCGTCAAAATGCTTTTAATTATTCTTACCGTAAAAATTATTTTTACCGGAATATCCGCAGGGTCCGGGGCTATAGGCGGAATTTTTGTTCCATTACTTGCCTGCGGTGCCTTAACGGGTGTTTTATTTTCAAGGATTTTAATTTTTTGTAATTTAATTGAACAATCCTATACTATAAATATAATGATTTTTGCAATGGCCGGTTTTTTTACTACGGTTATAAAAGCCCCTCTCACAGCGATAATATTACTTTTAGAAATAAGCGGTAATTTATTTCATCTTGGAGGATTAGTTATAACAGTCCTGTCCTCCTATATGACGGCTAATTTTATGCGGTCGCCTGCAAATGACGAAGTTTTATTAAAACAAATTCTTAATGATAAAGATATTTCGGATACAAAAGATTCGGCTTCGGATAGCAGAAAAGAATTATTTGAAATTTCTATAAACCCCGAATCTTATCTTGACGGACGGCTTATAAGCGAAGTTATTTGGCCCGTTAATTTTTTGATAGTAAGTATTGCCAGAGGAGAAGAAGAAATAATCCCTGACGGAAGAACAAAACTTGCCGCAGGTGATAGACTTATAATTTTAACGGAATCAAAACATATAAAAGAGTATGTAAGCGAAATAAATGCTTTGGCAAATATTGAAGCCGAATAATTAACAATTTAATATCTGCTTAATGGGTTTTTCTAAACTATTTACCGACACAGAATCCCGAAAAGACTTTATCCAGAATATCTTCGGAATTTACTTCGCCTGTAATTTCGCCTAAAAATCTTACAGCTTCTTCCAAATCTTCGGTTACCATATCCAGCGGAAAACCTTGTTCTGCATTTTGTTCGGCAGTTTTTATAAATTCCAAAGATTTACCAACCGCCTCTTTTTGTCTTTCGCTTCCAAGCGATATTTGTTTAGATCCTTTCCGTTCCGAAACAAGAATGTTATAAGCCGTTTCGGATAAGGCTTTTATTCCTTCCGTTGTTTTAGAGGAAATTAAAATAAAGTTTTTAATTTCTTCTTTTTTTACTATTGCTGAAAGCGTTTGATTTTCGTCTTGATTTAATAAATCCGTTTTTGTAAATACGGTAATTAAAGGAACCGCCGAATCATTTATAAATTTTATATCATCATCAAATAATTTTTTATTTTGTATTATTTTTGCAGAATCAAGTAAATACAAAATTAAATCGGCTTCACGGCTTATCTGCAAGCTCCTTTTAACACCTATAGCTTCAATTTCGTCATTTGTATATCTTATTCCTGCCGTATCGTAAAGGCTGACAGGTATACCGTTAAAGTTTAAAGATGCTTCCAGCCAATCTCTGGTTGTTCCGTGTATATCCGAAACAATTGCTCTGTCTTCTTTTAAAAGCGTATTAAATAAAGACGATTTACCTGCATTTGTTTTTCCTGCAAGTACTACTTTTGCTCCCTGAATAAAAATTTTTTCCGAAGCCCATGACTCGTAAAGCCTTTGTAATTCCGAATAAATTTCTTTAATTAAATTATGAGAAAAAACGCCGTTTACGGTTTCTTCATCTTCAGGATATTCTATTTGCACATCTATTGCTGCAATTACTTTTAGCAATTTTTCTTTGATTGTTTTTATTGCCGAAAAAAGTTCTCCGGATAACCTTTCGGCGGCAAACTCTGCTGCAGTTTCCGTTTTTGATTCTATAATTTCCCTTATTGCTTCTACTTTTGTAAGATCGGTTTTTCCGTTTATAAATGAGCGGAATGTAAATTCGCCGCCTTCAGCCCGGCGGAAACCATTGCCGATTAAAAGACGGTAAATTCTTAAAATGACGGCAATTCCTCCATGACAAATAAATTCTACAGAGTCTTCACCGGTAAAACTTTTAGGGCTTTTATAAATTGCAAGTGTAACTTCATCAATTTTTTTTTGAGTTTTAGGATCAATTATCCAACCGTATAAAATACTGTTAGGTTCTGCTTTTAATAAGGCTGTTTTATTCGAAAAAATATTTGATACAAGTTCAATACAATTTTTTCCGGATGTTCTAATAATACCTAATGCGGCCGGAGTTAAGGCTGTTGCTATTGCTGCTATAGGATCGTCAAAAGAATATTTACTTGTTTGCATTATTTTCTCCGCATAGTTTTAATTTAAAAAATAATAAAGGCATTAAACCGGAAATTGAAATTCCGGTTATAAAATATATTAAAAATGAAAACAGGTTATATTGTTCATTAGTTTTTTTTATTCCGAATTTGTAAAATAATAAAATAGGTAAAATCGAAAAAATTAAACCTAATATCAACCGAATTATTTTTTTTGTTAAACCTCCTTTTTTTGCATTAAAGTCAGGATAATATTTTTCTTGAATATAAATATTACCGAATGCAAGTCCCAGTAAAATTCCGCCGTACTTAGATTGTTCTTTGCAAATTATTGTTATGATAAATGCAAAAAAAGCTGCTGCAGCAAAACGGATTGATTTTATATTTTTTTCCGATGATAAATTTTTGTTTTTTGAAAACGTTATTATTTTATTTTCAATTTTTTCCGCAAAAAAAATAAAACAAAAAGAAAGTATTCCGCCTAAAATCAATCCGAACAAAACATCGGTTGGATAATGAACGCCTAAGTATATACGTGTAAATCCTATTAAGACCGGAAAAAAAAAGGATAGAAAAATCTTTACTTTAAGAGCCTTTGTATTTTTACCGTAAAAAAAAGCGGACGGGTACATCATAGCTCCGGTAACTGAATGACCGGAAGGAGTAGAAAATCCTTTTTCTGTTGTTTTCATAAGTTCGGCATAATGAGTATAGGGTCTTGGAACTCGGAAAAATAATTTCAGCCCTTCATTTATTCCTGTTCCGAATATAAATATATAAAAAAGATTAAGTCCTTTTTTATAATCTGCACACCAAATATAAATAATCGGTATTATAATAAAGCCGTATACCAAAACATCTGTTAATATCTTTATAAAAAAATCGAGCTGCGGGTTTGAAATTAATTGGACCGTTTTTATAATTTCAACACCCCATTGGTGTATCGGATTAAGTTGTACATTTGCAAATTCTGTCATCTAACACTCCGGCGGGTAATTTTATTATAAAACAAAAAATCTTGCAATATACCTTTTTAATAAACCGAAAATAAGCTTCTTCGGTTGCGGTAATATTAAATTTTAGCGGCTCAATTAATTGCAATTGAGGTAAAAAAATGTTATATTGTACCGCATGAACAAAGCACTAAAAATATTACAGGAGAGAGGCTTTATCCAGCAATGTACC
>CAUTTN010000061.1:0-10299 GCA_963541225.1 uncultured Treponema sp. | reverse complement strand
AACTTTGTTATGCTTTCTTATTGCAAAAATATATCTTTTAGCAATGGCTTGACCGTTGCGTAAAATAACTAACTTATAAAAATTATATTTTATTCAAAGCTCCCTTGTGAGCTTTCATTCTTATTCTTCTGGATTCCAATCTTCTACAATTGTCCACTGTGAATCTTTTTCATTCCGTTCAAATGCAACATATTTTCCATTTTTTATTGGTTCAAAAAGAGTGTTATCTCGAGCAAGCAAATCTACAATTTTCATAATTTGAATATTTCTATAATCATTTGTATATTCTTCATTTTCATTACCTGTAAATATTCTCCATCCGCTATCTTCGTTATTATCCGGCTGTTCGTGGTATATAAATCTTATAGTTTCATTCTTCTGAAAACAAAGTTCTGATACAAGAGCATATTCTTCTGCACAGTCAATCCATAAAGGATTTCTTTTTTTAATTATTGTCTGTGCAATATTTGCAACACCAAAGGCAATTTCATCTCCAGCATTGAGACCTTTTATATAAACTGGTTGATTATCCAAAATACCTTTATATTTTGAGAAAAGATTTCTTTCTTTTGTAATTGTAACCCACATTCGTTCAGCTGCAGGTTCATTTTCTTTTTGTAATAAATGAATAAGATGAAGACAAACTTGTTCATTTATTTTTATATTTTTTCGTTCTTCTAGTGTAGGGATAAAAAAAGAATCAGGATATTTCTTAGCTTCGTCTTCGACATTTCTTAGTTTCCAAGTTTTCATATTTTTCCCTTTTTATTTATTGCTTATCAGTTGTAAACCTTTACCTAAGCGACGAATGTCGCTTACCTTTTCTAATACCAACCACGCCAGTGGCGTGTGAGCATAACATTATTTCGAAATATTTTTTCATTATATCACAACAAACGATAATTTACAATCTGAACTACCTGAAAACAAAAGATTAAATCTTTCCACCATAAAATATACTAAAGCCTATAACATCAAGCATATAGGACCTATCCTCACTAAATGGATTTGTCTTTCTTGTAAGCGTTAAATCCAGCGTTAAATTAATAATCTCCTGTCATAATGTCTTTTCTCAAAATAGTATTTATTCTCGTTTGATAGTCTTTACCCGGTAATTGTAGTACTGCAAGTATATCTGCATCAATCTTTATCGAAATTGTTTGTAACGGGACTGACATTCCAATATGCTTCATGAACAGACCTTAATCTTGCATTTTGTTCTTTTGTCAGCTTTTGACTATCTTCATCATAGATTATAGGATAATTTTTCTATCTTTATCTTTATCGGAAGCACTTTCTAAATATCCTAAATAACGCATCCCGTTATCCAAGGTAATAATAATCCTTATACCAAGGGATATATAATAAAAGCCCATCTCAATACTCTGAAAATAATCTCTCCCCGTAATTTTCTCTATAAAACAGATATTCTTTTTCTTCTTCGAATTATTGAATACAATATTGCAAATCACCCCCCCCCGATGCTCTGCGTCGGGGGATTAAACCCTCCGCACGAATAAAAAACTATATTCGTATAATAACAAGTATAAAATTGCAATATAGTTTTTATGCTCGGATAAATATATAACCGTGAAAATTATAGTAATAATAGAAATGTAATACTTAAACTTAAAATATCCGTCTTTATATAGCAACCTTTATTTCTAAAAAGCCATTAAAACATACGAAGTTATCCAACAAATAATAATGCTTGCTTATCGCAATTAATTTTCTTTTCTGATTTTAGATTAGCTAAAAAAACAACAACTCCAAATCCTAGAAATATGTTATAAAATTTTTCATAATTTCATCCTCAATATACCATTGCACAAACTATTGGTGCTCCTTTATTATCAGCGGTACCGTTTACCAAAAATTTTAATCTTGTATAATAATATAACTTCTAAAAACTTCCCGTTTTTATATATTTCCAAAAAAATATTTTATAAACATCAGTATATATTTTAGAATTTCCATACAATAATTAAATCTCATTAAATCGGTACAAAGCATTTTATTTACAAATGCTTGAAACAAAACAAGAACTTTTGTATAATTGTAAGATAAATTCTAAGGAGATGTATTCTATGGGAAAAAAGATTGTTATTGCTCTTGGCGGAAATGCTTTGGGAAATAATCTTGAAGAACAAAGAAAAGCCGTAAAAATTACGGCAAAAGCTATAGCGGACTTGGTTCAAGAAGGACATAGTGTAATAGTTTCGCACGGAAACGGACCTCAGGTAGGAATGATACATTTGGCAATGTCCGAATATCACAAGATAGATAAAAAAACATCAGAACCAGAACTGGCGGTTTCGGTAGCGATGAGCCAAGGTTATATAGGAAATGACTTGGAGGCGGCTTTACGCGAAGAACTTTTAAACCGCAATATCGATAAACCTGTCGCTACTCTTATTACACAAGTTTTGGTGGATCCTGCCGATCCGGCTTTTGCAAATCCGACAAAACCGATAGGCAGTTTTATGACAAAAGAAGAAGCCGATGTTTTGATTGCAAAAGGTGAAAACGTCGTTGAAGATGCAGGACGCGGATACCGAAGAGTAGTCGCTTCTCCCAAACCTATCGATATTGCAGAAATTGAAAGTATAAAAGCTCTATGCAATGCAGGTCAGGTTGTTATTACATGCGGAGGCGGAGGTATTCCGGTCGTAAAAAAAGGAAATTATCTTTGCGGAGTCCCTGCCGTTATAGACAAAGATTTTGCAAGTGCAAAATTGGCTCAACTTTTAAATGCCGACTGCCTTATTATTTTGACTGCCGTCGAAAAAGTAGCCGTAAACTTTAACAAACCGGATCAAAAATGGCTTTCGGAAATCTCCATAGATGAAGCAAAAAAATATATTGAAGAAGGACACTTCGCTCCCGGTTCTATGCTCCCAAAAGTTCAGGCGGCAATCCAGTTTGCGGAATCAAACAAAAACGGATACGCCCTTATAACTTTATTGGAAAAAGCAAAAGATGCCATAGAAGGTAAATCCGGAACCGTAATAAAAAAATAAAACCACCGAAACACCTCAAAACAAAAAGTTTTAGAGGTTCGCATTAAGCCTTGTAAATTTCTGTTTACAAGGCTTAATTTTAAAAATATAAAACTCGGCACGGAGCTTTAATGATAAGTTTTAAAAACTTTTTTTTAAATTTAAAAAAGATTACGGTATATGCCTTGGTAGGCGAAAGCGGTACCGGTAAAAGTTTTAGAGCAAAACTTTTGGCAACACAGCTAGGTGTGGAGTTAATAATTGATGACGGTCTTCTTATAAAAAACGACAAAATACTTGCAGGTCATTCAGCCAAAAAAGAAAAAACTTTTTTAGCGGCAGTTAAGGTTGCCCTCTTTGATGAAAAAAAACACAGGGACGGTGTTGCAAAAGCCCTTCAATCTCAGAATTTTAAAAAATTATTAATACTGGGTACATCCGAAAAAATGGTAAACAAAATTGCAGTCCGTCTTCAAATTCCGCAGCCCGATAAAATTATAAAGATAGAAGAAATTGCTACACAAGAAGAAATTGAAGAAGCCAGACGTTCAAGACTAATCGAAGGTAAACATGTTATTCCGGTACCTTCTCTTGAAGTTCAAAAAAACTATCCCCAGATTTTTTATGACAAAGTCCGCCTTTTTTTTAAAAGAAAAAAAATGCCTTTACTGGGAAATGAACAGTCAAAATTATTTGAAAAATCTCTTGTACGTCCCGAATTTTCCAAAGTAGGAACAGTAGAAATTTCGGAAGACATTTTGCGAAAAATGGTTTTTAAATATTTGGAAGAATATGATAATGAAATAGTTGTTAAATTATTGACTATAACGCATGAGTCTTCAGGATATTTATTGGAACTTATAATCGACATTCCTTTCGGCACACAGCTTGCAGGAAAAATTCAGCAACTTCAAAAATATGTAATTGATAACATTGAAAAACAAACAAGTATTTTGATAACTCAACTAAGCGTAATTATCGATAAAATTATTACATAAACTATAGCCTCACAAACTTAGAATAAATACCGAAGATTTTATTCATTGTACAAATATTTATAAAACACCGTGCTTGAAAAAAAACTTTTTTCGTAATACAATAATATCGTGAATAAAGGATTTATTGCCGAAAGGGCAAAACAACTTAAGATTTCTTCTCTTTCCATATCCGATGGTTTAAAATCGGGGAATTTCACTTCTGTTTTTAGAGGACAAGGAATAGAATTCGAATCCGTCCGCGAATATGAAACAGGAGATGATGTAAGGAGCATAGATTGGAACTTAACAGCCCGAAGCGGTAAAACCTTTATTAAACTGTATCGTGAAGAAAGAGATTTAACTATTTTTCTATGTACGGATTTTTCTCTTTCTATGGATTTTGGAGATTACGGAATTTCTTCCAAAGAAAAAACATTAGAAACTGCCGCCTTACTGGCTTTTGCGGGTATAAATATTTCTTCCCAAATCGGGGCATTTTTTTTTACAGGAGAAAAAGGACCCATCTTTATGCCTAGAGGTAATCCGGATCATGTTTCGGCAATTTTAAAATCAATGGAAGACTTTGCATTTAACAAACAAAAATATACAAAAAAAGGAACCGGCTTGGAAACGGCATTAACCGTTGCCTCTAAAATATTACGGCACAGATCGATGATATTTATTATTTCCGATTTTAAAGTTGAAGGATTCGAAAAAAAACTGGGACTTTTAGCAGCAAAACATGATGTTATTTGCATACGCATAATAAACGAACAGGATAAAGAACTACCACAAGCAGGTTCTATTCATTTTAAAGATATGGAAACGGATTTTGGAATGATTATACCTACCGGCTCTAAAAGTTTCAGACTCGAATACAAAAAAAACTTTTATGAAGAATTGGAAAGATGGCTTGGAATATGCAAACGCTGTCTTGCGCATCCTGTTTTATTAAATGTTTCCGATAATACCGTTAAAGTTTTAAGCAATTTTTTTATTTCAAAACAAGGATATCAAAAAAAATCGAAAAATAACATAAGGGCGGATTTATGGAAGGTATTTTAATTCCGCAAAAAATATTTGTAGGAGATCCTGCAGAATTTATTTTTCCGGTATCGTCAATTGAAGACTTTAATTCCGAGATTTTAAAAAACGGTAATTTCAATATAGAAAAAATTGTACAAAACGAATCTATGACCGTAACCGGTATTCAAATAAAAATACAAGAAAGAGAATATGTTTCTATTTTTTTTATTCCTTGGGAAACCGGAAATATTTCTTTTCCGTCACTCAAGGAAGCAGGAATTAGATCTCCATTGCCTTATGTAAATGTATCTTCTATCCTAGAAATATCAGGTTCGGAGATTTTGCAACCTCCGCGATCACCCATTATAATACCCGGTACTACTTATCTAATTTATATGACGGCTTTTATTTCTGCAATGTTTATATTTGCAGGTATAATAATATTTATCAATATAAAAAAAACTTTTTTTTCTCATTCTTTTTCGCGTATTCAAAAACAGCGTATTAATTTTTTATTAAGCTCATTAAAAAAACTACAAAAAAAGTACAATCTTAATTCAAAACAAAATATCTCAAATGAAGACGTAGTTTTTTTACGTAAAGAATGGCTAAAAGAGTTTGAAAACATTTTTAGAAAATATTGTTTTAGTTTAATAACATGTTCGCATATACGCAAATCAAAACTTTCAGGAGAAGCCCTTACTTATTCCGAAATTATTTTAAAATTACAAAATATATTTAACGATAAAAATATTTTAAAAATATTCGAAGATATTTTTTTTAACTTACAAAAATTAAGATTCGGAAAAACAGATATTTTGAATCTTGATTTTAAAAAACACAAAATATTTTTTTTACAGCATGCTTTAAATATTATAAATATATGCGAACCAAAAATACAAACATCGGAGCCTATTAAACAAAATCAAGAACTAAATTCCGGAGGTGAAAATGATAAGTTTTAATCACCCCGTATCTTTTTTATTGCTTCTTATTTTTCCGCTTATATTTATTTTAAAAAAAATAGGATTTGTCTTTACTCCGAAATTTAAATTAAATTTAGTCAACTGGAACGGAATACCTCCCAAACAAAAAACAGGTATAAGATTCGCAAATTTACTTTTTTTTATTTTTATCAGATTGGGTATATTTTTTTTGATTATCACACTCACCGAACCCGTTACATTTAAAACAAATCAGGTATTTACCGATTCGGGAAATTCTATCATGTTTTTGGTAGACATAAGCCCGTCCATGTCTGCAAAAGATATAAACGGAGAATCCCGCTTTGAAAGTGCAAAAAAAATAATAAGAAAATTTATAAAAAAATACCCCGGTGATTCTTTCGGTTTAACGGCTTTGGCAAGTTCGGCAGCTCTAATCGTACCTCCGACAATTGACCATAAAGTATTTTTGTCGCGTCTTAATTCTTTATCAATTGGAGAACTTGGTGACGGAACCGCTATCGGTATGGGACTCGCTGTTTCTTCAACACATATCGGAAAAAATAAAACAAAACAATCTTATATAATTTTATTGACTGACGGCGAAAACAACACCGGCGAGATAAATCCGAAAACGGCAGCGGAAACATTGATTAAAAAAAATATCGGTTTTTATGTAATAGGAATAGGAAATTCCGGATATACGTCTTTGGAATACACCGATATAAAAACCGGTAAGACATATACAGCTTCCTTATTTTCCAAATTTGATGAAAGAGAGTTAAAAAAAATCGCATCTTACGGAAGCGGAAAATATACTTCAGCAAATTCTGCCGATGCACTTGAAAAAATATTCGATACTATTTCTTTGCAGGTTCCTGCTTCACAATTTAACTTTACGCAAACAACAGAAAAAACTTTATACATGCCTCTTTTATTGATAACGATATTTTGTTTGGGAAGTGCTTGGATAATAAGACGTTTGTTTATGGGAATGATAGTATGATAAATTTTGAAAATCCCGAATATCTTTTTTTAATTTTTATATTAATACCTGTATTTTTTTTATTTTTTATAAATATTGGAAAATTAAAAAAAGCATACTGTTACACACAAGATTCAAAGCGGATAATCAAACTTATAAAAATACGTGCAATATTTTTTTCCTTTGCATGGATATTTTTGGTTTTAGCATTGGCTTGTCCTCTTTGGGGAGCAAAACCTATTTCTGTCCGCCGCCGCGGTATATCGGTAATATTCGTAACGGATATTTCAAAAAGCATGACAATAAACGATATAGGTATTTCAAGATTGGCATTGCAAAAACAATTTTTAAAAGTTCTTTTAGAAAAATTCGATAACACATCTTGCGGACTTGTAATTACAAAAGGGAAAGGTATATTGTCTGTTCCTTTAAGTTTTGAAAAAAATGCAATTTTCTCCGTAATAGATTCTTTATCGCCTCACATTTTGACATCGGCAGGTACAAATCTGGAAGCTGGAGTATTAACGGCATTAAATTCTTTTTCCGCCAATCGCGGAAATTCAAAAATAATAATATTATGTACTGACGGTGGAGAAACCGAAGGAAATCTTCTAAACGCATGTAACATCATCAAAAAATCGGATGCAAATTTGATAATAATCGGATTTGGAAATCTAAAAGGAGGGCAAGTTTCTTTTTATGACGAAAATGGAAACAGCAAAACAAAAAATTCAAAACTGGAAGAAAAATTTTTAATAGATGCTACCGAAAAAGCCGGAACAAATTCATTCTATATATCTGCTTTAGAAAATGGTGCAATTCATAAAATACTTGAGGCCGTAAATTCGGGTATCAAAGGAAATGAAAAAATGGTCTATATTCAAGAACCCGTAAAAAGAAATTTTGAAATGACATTCATTGCTTTTATTTTTATATGTTTGGGAGGTATTCCTTTTTATGGAAAAAATAAATAATTATAAAAATTTTTGCACAAAGATTCTTTGTTTTTTTATCAAGTTTTATTTAATTTTAATAATTTGTTTTCTCTGCTTCGGATGTACAAAAAACGACAAAGCAAAAATTTATTCATTATCGGGATATCTTTCATGGAAACAAAATGATTGGAATGATGCCGTCCTAAAATTTCTAAAAGCATTAGAATTAGGTTCTCAAATAAAAAATGAAGATATAATAGCCTATTCTAATTATGGAATAGCTTCAACATATCTTATGCAAAATGAAGATCATTCTGCCTTAATCCGTTTTCAAAATATTAAAAATACACAGGATAAAAATTTACATTCGTCAATACTTTATCAAAAAGGCATAATAGCTTTTAAAGCAAAAAAATATGAAGAAGCAGCTATTTTTTTTAAAAGATCTTTGGAACTTGTTCCCAATGGAATAGATGCAAAAATAAATTATGAATTAAGCAAAAAATATTTAGAAAAACAAAATAACATAAATAAAACAATACAGTCATCAGGAATTACCGAAACCGGATCAGAAGACATTTCCGATAATGCAATTATAGATTTAATAAGGAGAAAAGAAAAAGCAAAATGTCAAAATATGGAACAAGAACAAAAACCTGCTGCATTCGATTATTAACATTTTTATTTGCATGTTTTTTATTCGCACAAGAAGAAGAATTTGCAGAAATAAATTATGCATCAGGAATATTATTTTTGGATTCTCCTTTTTTTATTGAAATAAGATTAAACGATAGCTCCTCAGAATATCATGTATTTGCCGATAAACCGGAACTGAAAATAGAAGAAAATAATTTACAACTTGAACATTCCGAAATCATTTCTGCTTACGGCGGACTTATAATTAAAAATAAATATAAAATAAATAATATAGGAAAATTCGAAATAACTCCATATATTATTTCTAAACAAAATAAAAAAAAATTAAAAACTTTTTCTATTCGGGTTGAACCTCCTAAACTTTCCGTAAATACAAAATTTAGATGGAAAATTTTTTCGGATAAAAATATTATTGCCGATAAGGTTTTTCAAGGTAAATCATATTCATTAATTTTGGAAGGCTTCTTCTATTCGGAAAAACACGAAAAAAATTATGAATCCGATATAAATTATAAAACTCCGGAGAATTCTATTTTAGAAAATATATCATTAGAAGATTTAAATATAAAAACGGAAGAAGAAATGGGCTGGGTAAAAATAGCAGCGTTTGCCTGGACTCCTTTAAAAAGCGGCTGGCAAAAATTACCTGCATCTGTAATTTATACGGATATAAAAAATAAAAATAACGAATCGATAGATATTGCAGAAGAAGATATATTTGTTAATAAAGCCGTAAAATTTAACCAAAATAAAACCTACGAAGAAATAACGGCAGAACATATTTTAAAAAAAGCTTTGGAAATACAAACAAAAAAAGATACCGAAAAAATAAACAGAAAAAAAACTAATTTTGATGACAGAAAAAAAATAGCAGAAAAAATTTTTGATTTACGCAATAAAGAATCTAATTCGATTTTTTCAAATACTGCAAAAAATAAAAGGATAGAACTTGAAGCAAGCTTAGGTTTTGATAAAACATTTCAAATTTATCCTTCCGCTTTAAAAAAAATTACGGCAGCAATATTTTTCTTTTTTATCTTACTTACTGCAACTATTTTCACAAAAAGAAAAAATGCAAAAAATATAATTTTCATTTTTCTTTTTACTGCTTTGTGTTCATTAGGTTGTTCCATTTATCTTTTTATTGATGGGAAAAATTTAAGAGCCGTTTATATTCCGTCTAATGAAAAAGATAATAATTTTATTTATCACATACCGGAATTTTCGGGGACCGTTGCCGGCGAAATATATATAGGCGAAACTGTTTTGATTTTACGCGACTCCGATACGTGGTTTTATATTCAAAAAAAAGATGGAACAGGCGGATGGTTAAATCAAGAAGATTTCTTTATAGTAGGCAATCCATAAAATAGACTACACTATATATTAATACAGTTTCAATTTTTATACAAATTATAATTTCTCTCATTCTATTGGAAACAGATTCACTGTTTTTTCTTAATGAGTTCTACAGTTTCATTCGTATAACACATTTTAAGATTTTATGCTTTTTCATCTTCTTCAGGTTTCATTTTATAAGTCATATATTCCAATCAAAGTATCTTCAATTAGACCTAAATGAAAATAAGAATGAACCGGACTCTTTTCTTCATTTGTTTATATTTGCGAATTTTCAGTATGCAAACCTACAATCCGCTTACGCCGATTAAAAAAAATAGATAATATCGGTATCCAAACTAAAAAATCGAGAAAGAGTTTCAAACTTGGACTTAACTATCGATTAATCTTTTATTCGTGCGGAGGGTTTAATACCCC
>CAUTTN010000060.1:0-10417 GCA_963541225.1 uncultured Treponema sp. | reverse complement strand
AATTTCGGTCGGCAGGGATAATCCAAAACCGTTTCTCCCCTATCCAAGCCCTGTTCGGTACTTTTTTAACCGCTTGCAGAACCTTAGAAAATTTCTCTCCATCAGCTTTAAAATTTACAGACAGAGCCTTATTTTCATAAGGTCGTATTTCAACAAACATACACTACTCCCATAAAAACTTTTTACAGAAAATATCAATTTTCAAAAAAAGTTTTTCCAAGCGGTTTGTTTGCAAACCGCATACAATAAACGATGTTTGTCCTTAGGCAAACTTGAAGATAAACAGATAGACCGTATTTGTGTCAAACCGTTTATCGCATCTCACATAAAACTTTTTGTAAGGATTATCATTTTTATGGAATTTGACTTTCCATCAGTTTTAAAGTCAAAAAAACATAAACTAATACTATAAAAATATATATAATCTTATAAACTATAACCGTTTTTGATTTTAATGGATACAGTATCGATATTAACAATAATACTATATATAAAAGGCTAAATCCGGTTGAAATATAAAATGAAGTGAACATATCTTTTGTACGGATTTGATAAATAAGTCCAATTACGATAAGTTGCATCAGCATAGAAACCGATAAAATAACAAGAAATAAAATATTTTTTTTATTCATAATACCGTTCATAAAATACAGATTAAAAACCTTCTACGTAAAACTGCATAATACATATTTTTTATGGCATAGCTCACCCGTGGTCTATTATAATGATTCATGCTCACATCTTAATAAACCTAGATAAAAAATTTATGCACGACTGTTCAATTTCAACAGGTTAAACAGCCTGACGCATAAAAACATTGGAAGAAAAAGCCAAATTCATGCAGCCGAAACATACTATAAGCGGCAGTTTTCTTATACATAAATTAATTATCTCATATCTTCATAGCTTTTTCAAGCATTAATTTTAAAATTTTTGTTCAAAGAAAAGAAACGGTATTCCACCTTGCCTAAACGAAATCTGTTAAGCAAAATAGATTAACCAAAATTCTAGTAAAAAGAATTTTTAGAATATCTTAAAACAGGTAAAAAACTGTGAATTTACGAGGGGCATAGAAGCTATAATACAAACAGTAAAACAAACTGCTAAACTTATGAAGCTAAAAAACTTTAATATAACCTTAATTAAAATAACAGAGTTTACCGAATCTGAAATAGAAAATCTGTTTTTGTTTTAAACAACAAACTTTTGTAATATGGTTGTTCCGAACTGTTTTTAAAAACCTATTGAGTAAAGATAAAAAAAATACTATAATTATTCAATAATATACGGATTTAAAAGCAAGGGAGCTAAACGGTGAACTTTTTACCGTTTAATACAAAGTTTTACAATTACCTTTGCATTTTAGGAGAATTATTCTTATGGAAGATCATAAAATTTCAATGGAAAAAATAGTAAGTCTTTGTAAACGAAGAGGTTTTGTTTTTCAGTCATCCGAAATATACGGCGGACAAAATGGAGCTTGGGACTATGGTCCTTTAGGAATCGAATTAAAAAACAATATTGCAAGAGCTTGGTGGAAAGAAATGACCCGGCTCCAAGATAATATCGTTGGTCTTGATGCCGCTATTTTAATGCATCCGCGTACGTGGGAGGCTTCGGGACATGTGGAAAATTTTACAGACCCCTTAGTAGATTGCAAAAAATGTAAATCCCGTTTTAGAGCCGATCACTTAGCCCCGGAAAACCTCGAAAAAAAACTTTGCCCCGATTGCGGAGGAGAACTTACCGATACACGTAAATTCAATCTTATGTTTAAAACCCATATCGGTCCTACCGACGATAATTCCAACGTAATTTATCTGCGTCCCGAAACCGCACAAGGTATTTATGTAAACTATAAAAACATTATTCAATCAAACAGAATGAAAATTCCTTTCGGCATTGCACAAATAGGAAAGGCTTTCCGAAACGAAATAGTAACAAAAAACTTCATTTTTAGAACTTGCGAGTTTGAACAAATGGAAATGCAGTTTTTTGTAAAACCGGGAAGCGATGATGAATGGTTTGAGTATTGGAAAAAACAAAGATGGTCTTTTTATGAAAAACACGGAGTACGTATGGATAAACTTCAATGGCACAGGCACGGTAAAGACGAACTTGCTCATTATGCAAAAGATGCCTACGATATTGAATACGAATTCCCTATGGGCTTTAAAGAGCTTGAAGGTGTACACAACCGTACAAATTTTGATCTTACCCGTCATACCGAATATTCGGGTAAGGACATGCAGTACATCGATCAAGATAACGGAAACGAAAAATATATTCCGTACATAATCGAAACATCGGCAGGTCTTACACGCAACACGCTTATGTTTATTTGCGATGCGTATGAAGAAGAAAAAGTTGCAGACAAAGGAAATGCAGACGACTGGAGAACCGTACTTAGATTTCATCCGAACATTGCTCCTATTACAGTTGCCGTTCTTCCTTTGATGAAAAAAGACGGACTTTCCGAACTCGCTTTGGAAATAAGAAACGAACTTCGCGAAGAGTTTAAAACCGATTATGACCAAGCCGGAGCCATAGGAAAAAGATACCGCCGGCAAGACGAAGCCGGAACACCCTTTTGCGTAACAGTCGACTACGATTCCAAAGAAGATAATACGGTTACCTTGCGGTTTAGAGATTCAATGGAACAAGTACGTATTCCCCGAACGGAATTAATTGCAAAAATAAAAGCTGAAATTAAAAACTACAAAAGGGTCTAAAGGTCATGGAAGAATACTCTTACAATGCAGAAGATAAGTCTTTACTTACTCCTCTGCTTTATAAATTTTTTGTGTTACCTTTTGTCAAAATTTTACCTAAAAGCGTTCCTGCAAATATCATAACTATTTGTTCAAATACTCTTGTTTTTTTATCGTTTTTAATCGCCTATATAAACTATATAAACGGAACAAATAACTTTTTATGGCTTATTCCGGTATTTTGCTGGTGTTATATTATAGGCGATTGTTCCGACGGAATACAAGCCCGAAGAACAAAAACAGGCTCTCCTTTAGGCGAATATTTTGACCATTTTTTGGACAGTTTTGTTACAGGTTTTTTAACGGGAATGCTTATGCTTACCTTTAGAGTTACAAATTCCGTTTTGATTTTTTGCGTATATCAATTTTTATATATGGGGCAAATAGGAACTTTTTGGGGGCGTTTTAAATCCGGAGTAATGAAGTTTTCCACTTTTAGTACAAGCGAAGGAACAATGGCTATAGCCGTAATGTCTGCCCTTTATTCATTCGGCTTTATCCGTAACATGGAAAACCATCCTATAATTTTCGAATTTACCGTTCCTCAAATAATTATGGTTACCGCTTTTGGAGCTGCATGGCTTACAGGTTTAATATCTATCATAAAAACCAAAAAATACAGTATACGCTTATTTTTACACCTTAGTTTTTCTGCGGCTATAGGAGTCGTATTGGTTTGGCAAGTAAAAGCACCCATAGCATTGCAAACACTAATAATAAGTTTTTATAATGTTTTGTTTATAGAGTCTATTTTGGCGGCAACGGGAGAAAAAACAAAAGAAACATTTCCCGACTTTTTACTACCGGCAAGCTGTATTCTTTTTTTTATTTTTCCGGCTTATGCTTTTACGCTTCAAATTTTTCAATGTGTCTATCTTTTCATAAGAATAACAATCAGATTTACCTTATTTTTTAAAAAATATAAACACTGCTGGTATTGGAAAAATCCCGAACTTCCTACCTAAAAATAAAATAATCAGTTGAAAAATCATTTTGAGGTATTGACAAAAACCGAATAAAATAGCAATCTAATCGTATGCTAAACCCGGCTTTTATCGAACAACAGTTAATATCTCAAAGTGTAAAAAATGCAGTATCTTCTGCCATTCCTAAATTTATAAATTCCGAGCAAATCGAAGACCTTAACAAAGCCGCTTTACAAATAGCAAAAGCTTTTAACCGAGGCAATTTTACAATATCTTTAAAGGATCTTTTTACGGAAGATGAAAAACATTTAATAAACAGTTTTATGAAAAACGTTCAGCTGCTTGTTCAAAAAACATGGGTAGAAAAATCCGATGAAGAATATAAAGAAGAAACCCTTTACAGAATAGATAATTTATGTATGAAGTTAATCAAATCATGCAATTTGGAAATTTATAAAACCGAATATAACAACTTTTTTGATATTTTGTACAATGTGATATCGTTGCTTTTCGGCGACTTGATACACTCGGAATCCTTTTTGGAATATGCGTTTAGGATAGATCCCGATTTCGGTTTTTTTTGGTATTATATCGACTCGGTTTCAAAAATAGAAAATATATTTAAAGAAAAAGCTCGGCTTTCCGTTTTACTTGCAATGTTCTTTTTAGCCAATTTTTAAAAATTCCAAAACGAAAATTTTCGTAAAACACATAATATAAAAATTCCAACTCATAGAATTATTATTGAATTTGTGATAAAATCAAATTTAAAGCTGATAATTAGTAAAATCGGTTTTAATTGGAGATATTATGAAAATATATTGCCCATGCGATAAAGGTTTTGACATAGAACATAATCCTATTATAAATCTTGACAAAGAACCGGATATTATTACAAAAATACTTGAAGGAAATTTTCTAACTTTTAAATGCCCTCAATGCGGACAACAGGTAAAACCAGAAATAAAAACCCGTATTGAATGGACTTCAAAAAATTTTATATTACTTTTTGTACCGGAAGCAGATAGATTTGCCTGTCTTTCTTTTTGTGCAGGGCTTAAACAAATCGACTTAAATACAAAAAAGGAAATAAAGACGGCTTATCTTAAAAAGGATGAAACGCCGGTAATAGGTTATAAAGAGCTTGCAGAACGGATTAAATTACTTACAGCAGATTTCGATATTACGGCAATTGAAGCTCTTAAATTTTTTATAATCGACAACGGAAAAGACATCGAAAGCAAAAACATAAAACTGTTTTTTAATATGGAAACCGATGACGGAAATTTACAATTTTATGTATATGGGCTTAAAAAAGACGAAATTGCCGTTATGAATGTCCCTAAACGGCTTTATGAAAATTTATTGAATGACATAAAACAAAATAAAAATAAAGAACTTGTTGAAGCACTGTGCTTAGGAAAATATATTTCATATCAAAATATTTATACAACAGGAAGAGAAAAATAACTATGATAAAAAAAATATTTGTTTTACTTTTTATTCTATTCACTTTGAATTTATGTTTTACACAAACTCAAACCGAAGAAAAAACTCCCGCAACAGAAAATTCCGCCGGTTCACAAGAAAATCAAAATTCCGGAAATAATATATCCGAAAGCGGTAATCAGCCGGCTCAATCAACTACGTCCGAAAACGAACATAAAAGCGACGGTTCGGAAGAAAAAAAAACTGACGAGTCCAAAACCGAAGAAAAAACGGACAAAGAAGCAAATTCTCAGACAACGCCGCCTAATGATAGCTCTCAACAAAATACTTCTGTTCCGCAACCCCCTGTACAAAGCGGGGAAATGCAGCAAAATCCATCAGGTCAAGAAAAAATAAGAAATGCAAAAATAATTCATAAGTTTAAAGGCGGCATTTCGGAAATTGTCAATTCTGGTAATCTTCCCGTATTTTTTACGGCAGGAAATGACGGCTTTGTTACAAAATACTCTTACCCCGATTTTACACCCGATACATGGCAGCTTTCAAAACTTCCCATAAAAAAGATTGCAGTCCATCCTCAAGGAAAACTGGTCGCAATTTACGAAAGTGATGGTTTTAGCGTACACCAAATATCTCTTTGGGATTGGAACCTTAAAAAAACGGTTTTTGCAAAACGCCTTTCGGATTCTGTTGTATCTCTTTCATGGTCTGCCAAAGGCTCATACCTTTTTGTCGGGAACCGCTCCATCGAAGGGATTACGGTTTTGGATTCAAAAGGTAATATACAAAAAATTTACAGCCAAGCTCCCGGCATAGTCTTTTTGGCTGCAACCGCAGAAAGTGAAAGAAGCATAGTAACTTACGGAGAAAGCGGTAGGCTGGTCTATACCGAAATTTCAGGCAAAAAAAAATTAAAAGAATTCCGAACCGAAAACAAACTTGAAAATCCTAATCTTATTAAAAATTTTAACCAAGTAATCGGTTATAAAAACAATAAAGTCTATGTAATAAATGCCGTAACAGGAGATATAGTAGAACAATATAATGCAAACTACGCCGTATTTGCAGCAAAAATTCAAGATATAAGGCCTATATGGATTGAAAGAACAAAACGCAAAAATGAATGGTGTATAAGACAAGGCAATACGGCTTCTCAAGGTTTTTACCTTCCGTCATATTCAAAAATTACGGCTGCAAGACATATAGAAAATCACGTTATTGTCGGTACCGATGATGGAGAAATTTATATGCTGAGTTTAAATGTAGACTCATCGGTTAAAGTTGAAACACCCATCGACTATTCGATATCCGAAGTAGAAGATATAACGGGAACCGGGAATATTTTATATATTCTAAGCTCAGGCAAAATTTACAAAACAGAATCCCCTGACGGCAAAACGGAAATTTTAGCCGAAGATATAAACGCCTCCCATTTTAAATTCTTTAAAGACGGTTTTTTGTTATGGTCTGAAAGCAAAAAAAATTCGCCGATATATTATTATTCTATTCAAAACAAAAAAATAACTGTTGCAGCACGTCCTAAAGAAACTATAATATCTCTTTCCACATATAATGATTTAATTTTATATGTAGAATCTTTTAACGGAGTTTCCGTAGTTGATTTTAATAGCGAAAAAAAAATATTTTCATATAATGCACCGGGAGTACAAAATGCAATTCAAATAGACAATCAAAATATGATAATTTCTAAAAGTGCAATAGACAAATCTCAAAGCCCTGTATTTATTATAAATACTCAAACTCAAGAGACGGTTCCTATTACTATAGACGGAGAATTGGCTTTTTCTCTTGAACAAAACAACAAAATTAAAAATTCGCTTAATTGTTTTTTAGTTAATTCAAAACCATTCAATAAAACCGAACTTTTAACTATAGATCTAAAACCGGAAGACCTTATAAACAGCACCTTTAAGGCTATTCTATCATATAAAGAAGAAGATTTAGAAGCCTTTTTATGTGCTTCCGGAAACGATATTTTAACTAATCTTGGCAAAAATTCTCTTGTACACTATAATAATTTAACTCATAATGCACACCGTTTAAAAAGACCTTACAGCCTACCCGAAAAAGCTATCATACTTGATGATTATTTTGTAACTTTAAATTATGGTAATTCAATTTCATGGTACAATAAACAAGACGGAAAACTTATAACCACAAAAACATTAGCTGAGGAACTACGGGAATAAATTTATGAAAAAATTATTTTTTTTATTTATTATTTTTATACAGATATGTTTTATATCCTGTGTAAAAACCGAAGAACAAAAAATAGCGGTTATATGGACAGATAAAATAGATTTTGTTTCTTATTGTGAAGTATTTAATAATTCGCAAAATAAATATAAAGTCATTGTAGAATATAAAGAAAATCCGGCTGACGCAATCATAAATGCTTCAGTACAGCCGGATATAGTAATAGGTCCGTGGTTAAAGGGAAAAGCTGCCCGCATACATTTTTCTAAAATAAACAATCTTTTCGGTGAAGATAAAATAAAAAAAACCGATTTTTATCCTGAACTTTTAAATTTAGGAAATATTGCGGGAAATCAATATCTTTTACCGATAAGTTTTAACCTGCCGTTAATTATTTTCTCGGCAGAGAACAAAGGTTTAATTGAAAATACTTTTACTATTTCGCCTGATGAAATTCGTAATTTATCCATAAAATTCAATAAACTTTCAAAACGATCATACTCCAAAATGGGTTTTTCTCCCAGATGGTCGGAAGATTTTTTATATATGACTGCCAAAGGTTTTTATGCCTCATTCGAGGAAGAACATAATTTTTTTTCTTGGAATGACAAGTCTTTAAAAAATGCCGTAAATTATATCCGCTCTTGGAGTAAAGAGGTAAATTCTTCATCAGATGCAGAAGACGAATTTAAATTTAAATATCTGTATGACTCTCCTTTTGTGTTTATAAACGGCGGAAGATGTCTTTTTTATTATGTTTCTAGTGAAGAACTTTTTTCTATGCCCAAAGATAAACTTGAAAATATCGATTTCAGATGGCTTTCCTTTAACGGCAAAACACCTTTAAAGGACGATATTTTATATGCCGGTATTTGCAACAAAGCAAAAAACAGAAAAGCAGCTGAAGCTTTTTTTATTTGGTTTTATAAGGAAGAAAATCAAAAGCAACTTTTAGACCGTTCCAATAAAATGAATCTTATGATAAGCGGTTTCGGTCTTGCAGGAGGTTTTTCTGCAATAAGTTCCATTACCGAAAAAGTTTTCCCTTATTATTATCCTTTACTGCTAAGCCATTTACCTCAAACAAATAGTATTTATGCTCCGCATATATTACCCAGTAATTGGCCTCAGCTTAAAAATGAAATTTTAATGCCTTATCTAAAGGATATATGTTCATCAAAACAAAAACAGGCAGAAACTCTTTCTTTAAACAAAAAAATTACGGAATGGTATAAAAATCAATAAAATTGCAACTTTAATAATTTGTTTTTGTCTATACGAAGTAGGTCTGCTTTATATTGCATCTGTTCAAAAAAAGTTAATATTGCAGTTTGATTATACAAGGAGAAAACAATATATGCAAACTATTGAAAACTTGGGCGAATATACTTTTTCTGCACTGCTTAAAAATACGGTAAAATTATTCGGGCAAAGACCTGCTTTGTCTTTTGTAGAAGGCAATCCTATAACATATAACGAATTTAACAAGCAAATTAATTTTTTTAAACAATTTTTATTTGAAACAGGCGTAAAACCTTTAGATAAAGTTGCAATTTACAGTCCGAGTTGTCCTAATTGGGCAATTGCTTACTTTGCCATTGTTACAATGGGAGCCATTGCAGTTCCTCTTTTACCCGATTTTAACGAATTGGAAACATCATCATGTATCGATCATGCGGAAGTTAAAATAATTATCGCGGCAGAAAAACTCTTACCTAAGCTGCAAAATATTCAAACTTTGGAAACAATAATAGATATATCGGATCTTTCACTTAAAAAGGGACAAAAAGTAAATGCCGGTATTGTTCCCGAATTTACCTGCAAAGAAGAAGATACAGCATCCATCATATATACTTCAGGTACTACGGGAAGATCAAAGGGTGTTGTTCTTTCTCATAAAAATTTTATTTTTACTGCAATAGCAGGTCAATATTGTCAGCGTATAAATCAATATGGAGTAGCTCTTTCAATTTTACCTATGTCGCATGTTTATGAATTTACAATAGGTTTTTTAATGTTTGTTTTAAATGGAGCTTGTATATATTATCTTGAAGGTCCTCCGGTTCCTCGTATTTTATTGCCGGCACTAAAAAAAGTAAGACCCCATTTTATGCTTACGGTTCCAATCGTAATAGAAAAAATATATAAGCAAAAAATATTACCGGCATTTAATTCTTCGGAATTTATAAAGAAAATCTACGGTACAAAAATAGGGCGTAAATTATTATGCAGAAAAGCAGGAAAAAAACTTAAAAAGACTTTCGGCGGAAGACTTAAGTTTTTCGGAATCGGCGGTTCAAAAACGGATCCCATTGTAGAACAATTTATGAAAGATGCAAAATTTTCTTATGCAATCGGATACGGACTTACCGAAACTTCTCCGCTGGTAGCATATTCCGGCATAAAAGAAACTATACCGGGGCTTATAATTAAAAATGTTCCGGGAGTAGAAATAAAATTGGGAAATCCGGATCCTAATACCGGTATAGGAGAACTTTTTGTAAAAGGATCGAATGTAATGAAAGGTTATTATAAAGCCCCGGAACTTACAAAAGAAGTCTTTACCGACGACGGTTGGTTTAGAACCGGCGATCTTTGTTCTTTCGATGAAAAAGGAAGAATTACATTAAAAGGTCGCTCAAAAAATATGATTGTAGGATCTTCCGGAGAAAATATATATCCTGAAGACATAGAATTTGTTTTAAACCAACATCCTTTTGTTTCCGAATCGCTTGTCATAGAAGGAGAAAACACCTCGCTGGTTGCTTACGTTCAGCTTAATGAAGAAAAACTCAAAACGGCAGCCGAAGAATTAAGCATTAAAGAAAATATTAAACAAAATATAAACGAAATTCATGATGTTATAGAAAGTACTGTTTCCGATATTTCTAATGCAATTTTATATAAAAGGGAAGAAATTTTAGACGAAATAAAATTTTTTGTAAATTCCAAAGTGAATAAATTTTCTAAAATAAATAAAATAGAAGCTGTCGAAACTTTTGAAAAAACAGCAAGCCAAAAAATAAAACGGTATCTTTATTCATTAAAAAATAA
>CAUTTN010000059.1:0-10491 GCA_963541225.1 uncultured Treponema sp. | reverse complement strand
TTATAGACATTTTCCCAAAATATACTAACTATACTTACATTATATAGCAATACAACAAAAAAAACAAGAAATTTGAAAAAATTTATTATTTAAGAGAAGAAAAAAATTGTCTCTTTTATAATTATTGTAGAGATTGTTTGAAGTTAATAGTAAAATTTTAAAAAGAAATTTTGGAAAAAACAACTGATAGAAATCTAAATTACAAGAGGTATAGTTTGAAAATACTTTTTATAAAAAAACCGTATCGGCAATAGCTCAATACGGTTTTTTTAAGTTTAAGCTGCTTTACTTAGCCGCATTTTCAATCATTTCAATGTTTTCGTCATTTGAAATAATCTCAAGCGCCTTCATAATATCGTTATAAAGAATACGGTCTTCGGTAACCTTGGAAATATGCTTTCGGATAAGCTTCATCATCTCGCCTGTTCCCTTACCGTATTTTTTTATGCCGCGTAAATCGCAGGCTTGAGCGGCTGTAAGCCACTCGATAGCAAGAACGTGGCGTACGTTTTTAACGATTTCGGTTATTTTTCGGGCAGCTGTCGTTCCCATACTTACGTGGTCTTCTTTGTTTCCTGATGAGGTAATGGAGTCAACGCTGGCAGGGTGAGCCAATACCTTGTTTTCCGAAACAAGGGAGGCAGCCGTATACTGAGGAATCATAAAGCCTGAATTTACTCCGCCGTTTTCTATTAGGAATGCCGGTAAGCCTCCGTTTAACTGCGGGTTTACAAGGCGTTCGATTCGGCGTTCGCTTATATTTGCAAGTTCGCTTACGGCGATACCTAAAAAGTCCATAGTAATGGCGATGGGCTGACCGTGGAAGTTTCCGCCCGATATAACATCATTATTGTCGGGGAAGACCAATGGGTTATCGGTTACGGCATTAATTTCTACCTCTAAAACCTTGCGTACGTATGCAATGGCATCGGCACTTGCGCCGTGTACCTGAGGAACGCAACGGAGAGTGTAGGGATCCTGAACATCGTTTTCTCTTGTGTTGATAGAAGAACTTCCTTTTAACATTTTGAGAATAAAAGCAGCCGTATCAATTTGTCCCTTGTGCGGGCGGGATTTATGGATTCGGGGGTCGAGGGCAGCGGTAATTCCCCTAAAGGCTTCAAATACCAAGGAGGCTCCCATGTTTGCAGCCTTGAGAAGCTGCTCTGCATCGTGCAGGGCTAAGGCTCCGATACCTGACATTACAGGCGTACCGTTAATAATACCGAGACCGTCTTTTCCCGAAAGAACGACGGGCTGTAGTCCTGCTTTTTCAAGAGCTGCCTTTCCTTCCATCAGCTTGCCTTCATAATAAGCTTTTCCTTCTCCTATCATTACGAGGGCAATGTGGGCAAGGTTTGCCAAATCGCCGCTTGCACCTAATGAACCTTTTTCGGGTACATAGGGTGTTACTCCCTTATTTAACATATCGACAAGGATATCCGGAACCGCAGGAGTTACACCCGAAAAGCCGCTTGCGTGAGTATTGAGACGTAAAAGCATTATGGCTCTAACAATGTCTTCAGGGAAAGGATTTCCTACACCGCAGGCATGGCTTAGTATTAAGTTCCTCTGCAATGCACCGTTTTGGTCTTTGGTAATTGTTACCGTGGATAACTCGCCAAAGCCGGTAGAAATACCGTAGGTAGGCTTACCGCTTTTTACGATGTCGTCTACAATCTTCTTTGAATCTTTGATTCTTTTTTTTGCATCTGCGGAAAGTTTTACTTCCGCTCCATGCCGGGCAACGGCTACAACATCTTCGATTGTTAAACTGCTGCCTGTTACCGTTACTGATTTTAGCTTCATTTTTCGCTCCTTATATTTATTTTCTAAGTTTAAATTCTGCAATCACGGGATGATGATCCGAAACTTCAAAATTTAAATCGATAGTTTTTATTTCGGTAATTTCAACATTGGGAGAACATATAAATCCGTCGATTATCGTGGTGTAGTTTTCTCCTTTAACGTAGGGCTTTTCCAAAAGGCGTACCGTGGGCATGGATTTATCGAAACCCCATTTCCAATCTTTACCGATAAAGTCTTTCGGTGAATATTCTATCCATTCAAGAAATTCCTCGGGAGTATTATAAGGTATAAAACGATTTTTTTCTACACCCGGAAAAAGGGAATTCCAATCTCCTCCGGCAATTACCCAATGTCCTTCATTATAAAATTTTAAAGCAAGGTTTTGTAAAAATTCCATTTCCTGTTTTCTTAATACGCCGGCTGCATCGTAGGCTGAAAGATGTAAATTTATTATATAAAGATTTTTGCCCTGAATATTGGTTTTAATTTCAGAAACCAGAAGGCAGCGTTTTAAGTTGACTGTTTTTAAAGGCCATGAAAATGAACCGGGAAGCTGATACCGTTCAGCTTTTTCTATTCCGTACTCGCTTAAAGTAAAAACCCCGCTTTTTACTCTTCCCAATGGGTTTGACACAGGAGCCGGAACAATGATAGTATCGTAGTTTAAGGCAATGGCAGAATCATAATCGGCAAAAAAATCCGATAAGACTTTTTCCTGATTTACATAAAAACTGCGTTTTGATTTTACATCGATCTCTTGAATCAGGTTAAAACTGCAAGCTTCTTTTTTTATAATGGTCTTAACTTTTTCAAGGTTTTGCAATACGGCTTCTTTACTTCGGGCTGTAACATTTTTTCCGCCGTCATAGAAAAAATCGTTTTGGGCATCAAGACCGCAATAACCTATGTTCCAGTTTAAAATTTTAAACCCCTCATCGGTGTTTAAAACTTCTTTTTTTGCACCATTTTTTATTTCGGTTTTTTCTATAATATCAGGACGGTATTCCGCTATCGTAACAAAAAGAAAAAAAGCGGCAGTTAAAAGTAGTAAAAAGCCCAAAACTGCTAGAGGAACAAAAATAAATAATTTCCGTAAACTCATATTAAATTCACCTTGAATAAAATTTATTATTTATAAAATTATATCGTAAAAATAAGTTTTATGCAACGGTAACGGGACAGAAGGTTTAAAAAGAGTGTATAAAATATAGCCGCTTGTTTTGATTTGAGGCTTGCAGTTTATGGTACATGGCATATTGACATCAAGATATATTTAAAGGTACAATACAAAAACGTTTACTATATTTTGCGGTATAGGTTTTATCAATTAAAATAATTGCAGCAACAAAATTGTACGAGGTAATTATGGGCAAGAAAAAAATACCGGCGGTTCCTTCTATCCGTCGTTTACCGTCATATCTTCATTTAATAAAACAAGCAGATTCCAACGATATGGAATATATATCCGGAACAGCAATAGCCGAGGAACTGCAACTGGAACCTATTCAGGTGCGGAAAGATTTAACTATAACGGGAATTATAGGTAAACCGAAAAAAGGCTATCCGGTAAAAAAATTAATAAAAGCCATAGAATCATTTTTAGGCTGGAACAAAGAAAATATAGCATTTGTAATAGGAGCCGGAAGTCTTGGAACTGCTTTATCGGGATATGCCGGATTTAGAGAACACGGTCTTAGAATTTGTGCGGCGTTTGATACCGATAAACTCAAAATAGGAAAGAAAGTTCATGATGTTCCTATTTTTTCAATGGCGGATATAAAAGAAAAGGTAAAAATATATAAACCGGTAATAGCAATTTTAACTGTGCCGTCGCCTAAAGCTCAAAAAGCAGCTGACGATCTTGTGGCTGCCGGTATAAAAGCTATTTGGAATTTTACAAATGTAAAAATAAGCGTTCCCGAATTTGTACTTGTTCAAAAAGAAGATTTAAGTTCCGGATATGCCATGCTCGGTGTTATGATAAATTCAAAACTGTAAATTTATTATTGTAAATGGAAAAAAACGAATATCAGGCAGAGCTGTTTAAAAACCGCTTGCAAAAAAAATTTAAACATTTATCCAAATGGGCTAAGCGTGAAAATATTTTTGCATATCGGCTGTACGATAAAGATATCCCTGAAGTTCCGGTATCGGCTGATATCTATTATACCGAAAACGATAAAATTCCGTATGTGGTTTTATCTCTTTATAAAAGACCTTATGAAAAAGATTACGAAGAAGAAGCCTTATGGCTTTCTTGTATTAGGGAAAAAATAAAAGAAGTAATAAACGTTACGGACAAAAATATTATTTCAAAAATAAGAAAAAAACAAAAAGGAAAAGCTCAATATCAAAAGCTGGACACAAAACAAAAAAAACTAATCGTAAAAGAAGGCTCCGGTTTATTTTATGTAAATTTGGAAGATTACCTTGATACGGGATTATTTTTGGATCACAGGTCTGCTAGAATAAATATTTTTAAAACGGCAGAGAATAAAAAAGTTTTAAATTTGTTTTCATACACCGGAGCTTTTTCGGTTCATGCTCTTTTAGGAAAAGCTCAATCCGTAACATCTGTCGATTTATCAAACACCTACCTGAATTGGGCAAAAGAAAACTTTGTTTTAAACAATATTTATAATCCGGAACAAAACGAATTAATAAAAAGTGATGTTATCGAATTTTTGGAAAAATCTATAATCGAAAAACAAAAATGGGACATAGTTATATGCGATCCTCCTACTTTTTCAAATTCAAAATCGGCAAGTTTATTTGATGTAAATAAAGACTGGCTAAAACTTAACTTGCTTTGCCTGCAAGTATTAAAAGAGCAAGGCATATTGTTTTTTTCTTCAAATTCATTAAGACTTAAATTCGATTCCGATATGTTGATAAAAATATACCATAACATGTTCCGCGAGGGAATCGATATAAAAGATGTAACCAAACAATCTATTCCCGAAGATTTCCGTAATAAAAAAATTCATAAGATGTGGAAAATATATAAATCCGGCAAAGATAAAATTTAAGGGTCTAAAAAAGTGCAAACTGCAATAGTTACAACAGAAAAAATGGTTTTCGGCGGAAGCTGTCTTTCGGAAATTGAAGGAAAGAAAATATTTATACCTTATGCCTTACCGAATGAAATGTTGGAAATATCGGTTATAAAAGAGCATAAAAATTATTGTGAAGGAAAAATAGAAAAAATAATTACGCCGTCTAAAAATAGAAAAAATCCCGCATGTCCTTATTTTTATTTTTGCGGCGGATGTAATTTGCAAATGGCAGAAGATAAATATCAGCAAAAACTGCGGGAACAAATGGCAATAGAAGCTTTTTGCAGAGCTTTCAAAAAAGAAAAACATCATGCAGAATTTATATCGGGGAAGAGTTGGGAATACCGTTCTCGGTTTCAATTTCATTTAAATGCCGATAAACAAATTACATTAAAAAAGCAAAACAGCAAAAAACTTATTTGTGTAAATGATTGTCCTATAGCCGTACCTGCCGTCAGAGATTTATTAAAAGAGAAAACTTATGATAAATACTTTAACGGTAATTTGCAAAAAGAGCGTATTCATTTATTTTCCTCCGGTAATAGAATCTTTACCGAAGATAATGCGTCGTCTTGTTTTACCTGTATTTTAAACAAAAAAATAAATTTTAACCCTTTAGGATTTTTCCAATCGAATTTGGAAATGACAGAGAAACTTATCCGGTTAATGCTGGAAGAAATTAAACCTTGCCGCAGAATTTTGGATTTTTATGCCGGAGTCGGAACTTTTTCTTTATTTATGCTTGAATTTGCTGAAGAAATCCATTTATTGGAACACAATAAACATGCCCTAAAATATGCCGAAATTAATTTAAATGAAGAAAAAAAACGTATAAACGGTAATGCAAGAATTTTTTATCACGGGTTTGATTCTAAAAATTGGCTAAAAAATAACGGCTCAAAATTAAAATTCGACATTGTTATAATTGATCCTCCTCGAAGCGGCATCGATAAAAATACTCTCGAATGGCTTTGTACAAATCAATCCGGAAAAATTATCTATGTTTCATGCGATCCGGTAAGTTTTGCACAAAATGCTTTTAAACTTGTTTCATCAGGATATAAATTGGAAAAACATTATCTATTGGATTTTTACCCTCAAACACACCATATCGAAACAATGGCTGTATTTCGTCTGTAAAACTGCGGAAAATCAACAACCCCTACGCAGAGTGTCGGGATATTAAACCCTCCGCACGAATAAACATTCCGTTAAATCTAAAGATTTAATCTGTTTTATATAAAGTATTGACATTTTTGTGTTTTTTATATAATATACAAAAGTATTTAAACTTGGTGGGTATAGTTCAGGGGTAGAGCGCCAGATTGTGGTTCTGGTTGTCGTGGGTTCAAATCCCACTACCCACCCTATGCAGAGCTGATAAAGTTCTACATCTTTTGCGCCTGTAGCTCAGCTGGATAGAGCATCGGACTTCGAATCCGCAGGTCGCACGTTCGAATCGTGTCGGGCGCAGGGTAACGGGTCTTCTTTTTTTGTTATTGACCTTACTTGACAAAATAAACTAATTAGAGTACACTTTAAAATCTATTTTTTACGAGGTGAACAATGGCGATTAAGCAGCCTAAAGGAAAAACAGTAAGACGGTTGGGTTTAAATATTTACGGAAATCCTAAATATGATAAACTTTTAAGCCGTAAGCCTAATGCTCCCGGAAAAGAACGCGGCTCAAAAAAGCGGGGTAAGACTTCTGTTTATGGCGAACAATTACAGGAAAAGCAAAAGTTTAGATTTGCTTATGGTATTTCTGAACGCCAGTTTAGAAATTTATTTAAAAAAGCAACAAGAATGCATGGTGTTACAGGCGATAATATGATTTCGTTGATGGAACAGCGTCTGGATAATACAATTTATAGAATGGGTTTTGCAATAAGCAGAGCACAGGCAAGACAAATGGTTACACACGCATATTTTTTTATAAACGGTAAACCCGTAAACATTCCCTCAATGTGTGTAAGCATTAACGATGTCATTACAACAAAAAACAAAAAAGGTATTCAAAATTTGATTCGTCATAATTTGAGCGAATCAAGAGTTGTAAAAGGTTCATGGCTTACTGTAGACGATGAAAAACTTTCTGCTACAGTAAATGTTTTGCCTTCTGCAACAGATGTTCAGGCTATAGGTAATATACAGAACGTAGTTGAATACTATTCAAGAAATATGTAATATCTTCTAAAAAAGAGCTTAATCTTTGTTGTAATACGGTTTTGCTTTACGGATATGTTGATTTTAAAAAGCTCCATTTTTGGAGCTTTTTTTATTCGTGCGGGGGAGGGGGATATTCCGCGACGTGCTGCGTCGTAACAAAGGGTATTAAAGCCGACTGCAATCATCTTATGAGAACAACATACCCCGACGCTCTGCGTCGGGGGCGTTGATTTGTAAAGAAAAGTTTGATTCATGATGTTTTTGGTTTGTCCTCTTAAAATAGTGAGGAATTAGACTGCTATGCTGTTTTATTAAAACCGATTCTCCGATTTGCGGAGAGCTTGGGGATTTTAAGATGTCAGTTTTAAAATAAAAAAACACCGCTTTTAGGCGGTGTTTTTTTTAAAGTGCAATACCTTGTCTTTTTTTGGGATATTTTTTTAGCATTGCAACATTGTTTCTTTTTTCACCGAAAATAAAACCGCCGTCCCAATATTCAAGAGCTGCAAAAAGAGCATTTCCTCCGTCATGGTCATCGCTGTTTTCGGTTCTAAATGAAACATAAGCCCCAAGATTGGCAAAATCCTGTTTATGAAGACATTCAAGCCTTTTTCGGTTAAATTCGTTCCACTTATCGATATCTTTAAATCCTTCTCCTTCATCTTCTACTATAAGATGTGCATGATTTGAGCTGAAGTCATACCATACTTTTACTTTTTTTGAAGGGTCGCATTTATTTCCGTGTTTTACGGCATTTTTAATTACTTCGCTTATTTGTTGTTCCAACAAATTTATCCCCTTTATTTCAAGAGGTGCGGACTGAACAATCAAAAGAGTAAAATACCGTATTTGTCTAAAATCGGACGGGAATTCTTTGTAAAGCATTCCTGTCTTATCGAAAAGAGGACTCTTGTCGTCAATTTTAAGTTCTTTTATCAAAATAGAATTTTCCATAAATTAATCCTCCATTTTTTGCAAGGCTTCTTCTAAGCTGTTTGTAATCGGAAAATAACCCATAAGTTTTGTAAGTTCTATTACTTTTTTTACGGAGCCGTGTATATTGGTAATATACATTTTTATTTTCATTTTTTTTATGGTCGAGCAAATATAAATTAATGCTCCTATTCCTGAAGAGTCTATGTAATCTACCTCTTCAAGATTAATAATCATACATTTTATTTGACGTTCGATCATCTTCATTACAAGCTCTTTTAACTTGTATGAATTATAAAGATCCATTTCTCCGCTTACGTCAACAATGTAAACTTCCTTGTTTTTCCGAACTTTAAGTTCCATAAATATTCTCCTTCAACATCTATATCATCATTTTTCTTTTATTATTATTACGGTGTGGTCATCATGGGATAATATTTTTCCCATAAATTCCGCAGAGTCTTTATTTATCTTATCGGCTATATCTTTAGATTTTTTATCGGAATTTTCGGCTATTATATGGGCAAGCCGTTTAATACCGTATTGTTCGCCTTCATGGTTTAAACATTCTATTATGCCGTCCGTATATAAGGATATTACATCGCCTTTTTCCAATTTTATTGCTTTACTCTTATATTTCGATTTTACATCTACACCTAAAGGATCCGTGTTTTGCTGAAATAATTCTATTTTTTTTGTAGATTTTCTGTAAATCATTAATGCCTGATTCCCGGCTCCGATGAATTCTATTATACTTTTTTTGGGTTGGTAGCTAAGTAACGATATACTTGCAAAATGGTCAATATCTATTTTTCCGGTGATACCTTTATTTAAACAGTCCAGAATATATTCTATGCTTTGGTTCGCACCGGTTATAAGATACAGTATAGTCCTTATCATTATCATGACTATTGCTGCTTGTACACTTTTTCCGGCAACGTCTACCGCTATTATTAAAATGCGGTTTTGTAAATTGATTACATCGTAATAATCGCTGCATATACCCTTTGCCTGTAAAAAATGACTTGCAATATCAAGACCTTGAATTTTTTTTAGATTTTTCGGAAGCATTATTTTTTGAATTTTGGAAGCGGTATCGCTTATATTGTCGATTTCGGAGGCTTCTATTGTATCGGTTAGTGTTAATGTCAAACTTAAAATTCCGGCAGTATATTCCGTAATACTGCTGCCTATTTTTACATCGTGCAGTGTAAAAGGTTCCTTGTCCGATAAGCGTGAAACCGCCGTAATTCCGAGTAATTTATCGTCTGCAATAATCGGGAAAAAAATTAAACTTCCATGTTTTAAAAAAGACTCTTCGCCGTTTTTAGGCAAAAGTTCGTTTTTACTGCCGTCTTCTATAAGTTTTACTTTACCTGAAAGAGCAATTTTGCCGAATACTGAATCTTCAAGTTTAAACTCGGAATGTTTAAAATTAGAAAATACTCTGTCTTCTTTATGCGGAACGTCTTCAGGAAGAGGGTAGGGCGGAGGAAATTTTCCTTCCAAACATTTTACTATTAGAATGTCTTCAAAACTATCGGCTATCAAAAAAACCGCACCATCGGCATTAAGTTCTTTTATTAAACTTTTTACCGAATTTTCATATAGGTTGATAAAAGGGTCTTTTTTTGTATGCAGTGAATATGTTACACTTTGTAAAAGTCTTGTTCCCGTAGAAATAAGACCTTGCATTTGTCTTGCTTCTTTTGCAGGCTGATTTTTTAAGTTTTCTATAAAAACCGCCGTTTCAAGCTCTTTTTTGTGAGCTTCATCGGTTTCTGTTTTATGTGTTTTAAATGCTCTTATAAAAAATACTGCCGAAATTATTAAGGATATTATTACACTTATATTTTGGATAATTGAGATTTTAGTAAAAGCCGACAACAATGAGGACAATCCTATAAAGGCTGTCAATGTAAAAGAGGCTTTTACGGCAAAATTAAAAGAACCTGTTTTGCCGGATGACTTGTTTCTTTTTACCGCTCTACTTAAAATGACAGAAAGTATAAGAGCAAATAAGGAAAGTACAAGCAATGCATAAAAATTAAAAATGTCAAGGTCTTTCATTAATTTGATTTTAGCATCTATAGCGGATATCGTCAAGATATTTGCAAATTAATATTGTATTTCTTTCTTGACAGCCTTTAATTTAAGAATTCAAGGCTGCCGGCGATATTTTAATTTTCTATTGACCAAGTTTCTTTTTAATGATATTATACCGCCCCTGTAAAAAAAATTATGGAAGGTGTGATAAACAGTTCGGCAGAAATTCAGCCTCACTGTTTATCTGCCGAGTTTGCCTTTCAGGCAAACATCGCATTATATTATGTGCTTTTTCACTTTGTTGCAAAAGCACTGAAAAAACTTTTTTTGCAAATTGATTCGCTATCCGCTTTAGCGGATACGATGAAAAATTTCCTTACAGAACAAAGCCGAAAGGTTCTGATATTTGCTGCAAAAAGTTTTTATGGAAGAAAAAATGATTAAGGTTCAAAATATTTGCAAAACATACAAGGTCGCA
>CAUTTN010000058.1:0-10616 GCA_963541225.1 uncultured Treponema sp. | reverse complement strand
TTTATATTTAATCTCGGGGCTTTTTTATTTTTTACTTAGAAAAAGAGTATTAAAAACATCATGCAAATAATTAAATCTATGAATGTTTAAAACACATATTTTTTAGTATTAAACCTATTCGGAAACTTGCGTTTCTGAATAGGTTACCTTGAAATGCGACGTTCTAAATCGTGCTATTTGCACGATTTAGAACTCGTCGACCTGTTCGAAAACGAAGTTATCGAACAGGTCTATTACAAAGAAATTTTTGATGGAAAGTGAATTTTTATAAAAAAATACCCTTAAGACCAAAATTCCTAAGGGTAAACACATCTCCTAGGGGAATTGAACCCCTGTTGTCGGGATGAAAACCCGATGTCCTAACCACTAGACGAAGGAGACTTGAAAATATCGCTAATATCGACAAGAAAGGAGTATACCGTATTTTTTTAATTATGTCAATAGCAAAAATCAAAATAATTTAAAAATAAATTCATAAATATAATTAAAATCGTTGCTATCATACTTGCAAAAAAAACGCTATCGGTGTATAATGAAATAAATACAATTAATTGGAGGAATATATGAAAAAAACAATACTTATTTTGATTTTTGTTTTTTCTTTGTTTATGGTATTTCCTTTGGCTTCACAAAAGGTAGAAGAAGCGGACGTTTATTATATCAACGTCCAGATATTGAAAGTCTTTGCTCATTCTAAAGGTTATTATATAATTTATAGAAGAGCAGGTTTAAAAAATGCAGAAGTTTTTATTCCGCATGAATGGTTAAGTCCTTCGGACGGCAGAGCCAGGTTGGAGCTGGTAAACACCAGAACAAACCCATATCTTTCTTTTTACATGAAAGGCGGAAAATTCGATCACATAAAAATATCTGCTCCCAGAGATCTTCGAAGTCCTATTTGGGCTACGCTGAAAGCTCCGAATGAATATGATGCAAAATTTGAAGGTATCGAAACTCTTGAACTAAAATTTTAATTTTGTGTTTCCCCTAAGGCTTATAACCGTTTTTTCTCCTTTGTATGGTTATATCATCCCTCCTTAGGGGATATTTTTATGAGGTAATAATGCAATCTCAAGATAAACTCTCGTCTATTAAAAATCCTATTATATCAGATTCTCTTATTGAGTTTTTGAATACATATCAGAATTTTATAATTGCAGGTCATAAAGAACCTGATGGTGATTGCGTTGGAAGCAGTTTGGCACTGGGGTCATTTTTAAGACGGCAAAATAAAAATGTCATCTTAATGTCTGCAGGCCCTTTTAAGCGTACCGAAATACAAAAGTATGAACGCCTTTTTCTTTCAAGACTTCCTTCGGATAGTTTTACACCGGAAAATACGGGAGTCGTTATAGTAGATTGTGCAGGTTTTGACAGGATAGGAAGTATTGAAAATCAATTGAAAAATTTTCCTTATATTGTTATAGATCATCATGCAACGAATAACCAAAAAAACGACTCTTTTTTGGTTATGACGGAAGCTCCTTCTACGACATTCTTAATACAATCCATTATCGAAAAAATTTCGGGTAATTTGACGGAAGAGGAGGCTTCTGCTCTCTTTTTCGGACTTTGTACAGATACGGGATTCTTCAGGCATTTGGATGAGCGGAGTTCGGAGGTTTTTTTGCATGCATCCCGTCTTGTGGCTGCCGGAGCAAATCCCAAGAAAAATTTTATGGATATGAACGGCGGTAAATCTTTTGATTCAAGAATCCTTATAGCAAAGATTTTGAATAGAATGCAAAAATACTATGGCGGTCGTCTTATTGTTTCTTATGAAACTTATGAAGACACCAATACCTATGGCATCGAAGGAAGAGATTCGGATATTTTATATCAGTTGATTCAGACTATCGAAGGGGTTGAGGCTATTTGCATAATACGGCAAGAATCATTGGAGAATTGTTCCGTAGGTTTTCGTTCTTTGGATCGAATTGATGTAAGCAAAATAGCAGCTTCTTTTGGCGGAGGCGGCCATAAACAGGCTTCCGGTCTTTATATAAAAGGAACGATTGAGGAATTACTGCCTAAATTTGTGGAAGCCTTTAAGCCTCAAATGCTTTAACCTGATGGTTGGATGTTTAATTTAAAAGATTGTATAATGATTGGTAATTACCGCGAAAATAAAAAAAAATACATGAGTAACTCTAAGAATATGTTTCGTTTTTTGGAATTATTTATCTATCTTTTATTATTTATAATTGCAGGTACTTTTTCTTTTGCGCAAGAGGAACCGACTTTATTACAAAATCTTGATAACTATTTTTTAAGTTTGACATGGACTGAATCGGTAAATATTTTGTCCGAAGCAATGCCTGAGCCTTATAAATTAAAAGAAATAAACGCAAAAAATATTTCGTCTAATTCGGATATAAATTTGCAGGAAGCGGTATATCCTTTTATGTCCGGTTTGGGAATATTGGATTATTCGGGAATCGAAATTTCCGTTTTAAATTTTTTTAATACGGTATCTTCTAAAATCAAAAAGAAAAAAATTGAGGAAGATGTGTTTGTAAAGGAAAAGATTTTTTTGCCGTTTTTTGCAAATTACATGTTTATGAATTTAAGCGATATCAAAACCGTTTTTTTTTCCCGGCCTGAATACACAGGACAAAGCCGGGTTTTTTCAAAATTTAAATGCTTTATGGCAGGCGGATCTTTTTATTTTATAGATATAACTGCCGTTTATAATCAGGATAAATGGTTAATCGAAACAATAGATTTTGCCGGAGAGGATTATGGAAACGCCTCTTAACAGAATTGAAAGTGAATATGTTTTAAATTTGTTTGTAAAAGAATGTCCGGCTATTAAAATTATGTGCGGAAATGCTTCTTTTGATCTGGCAAAAACCGAGTATAAAATTGAAGATAATTTCATTTATTTTAAACATAGAAAGATAAAAAAAGGAGATACGGTAAAAGTTTTTTTTAAACATAAAAAAAGACCTTTATATTTTAGTGCGGCTATCGGCAAAAAAGATGAATTTTTGACCGTAAATCTTTTGCAAAAATTTTATAAATATGATATTACCGACACAGAAAAATTTCCTTTTGTGCGGATAACAAATTCCAAAGGTTTTACGTTAAAAATAAATAATTTTGAAAATTATCACGATCTGGTAATTTGTATGGATAAAGATTTTTCCTACTTTAAACAAAATATAAAATTTACGGATAAGCCTTGTTTTCTTCCGGATAATATATATTATTTTTTTTACATGATAATAAAAAGAAAAAAAATGCCTAAATTTAAAACTTCTGTTTTGTTTATAGATTCGGATTATCTTTTAATCTTTGCTCCTAAAGAAAAAACCGATAATTTTTTAAATAGCGGTTTTTTAGAAACTCAAATAAGCTTTAAACATAGAAAACTAAATTTTTTTTCAAAAACTTATCTATTTTATCCTTTAGATAAAGAAAATAATAAACTTCCGCACGGTATTTTATTGTTTTCTTTAAAAGATGTACAAGAAGAAGATAAAAGATTTTTATATGAAAAAGCATACAAAAAAAAGTATAGGGAACCTTTAAAAACTTCAGATTTTTAGCGATGCCATATAATCTATTGTAAGTACCTGTTTTAAATTATCGATGGAAAATTCTTAATATAAAATTACACGCTTTAAACTTTTCACTATTGTCTTATAATTTATTCGTGTAGAAGGGGTTTAATACCTGCCGTTTCTCGGCCACGCTCTGCATCGGGGTTGTTGATTAATTTTTTTCTTTAATAAAAATAGTTTAACATATTTTTCTTTAAATATACCGCATCCGTTTACTTATTTTTATCTATTGACTTTTTATTTATTAAATGATAAAATTCTTTTATAGGAGTTTGATCATGGCAAAAAGCATTTTGCAAAAAATAAATAATCTTTTTGGAAAAAACTTTTTTTATTTTGTTATTGTAATAGGTTTGCTTGCTTGGATTTTGATAACTACGAAAGAACGTATCATTATTCATCACCATTCTCCGGTTGAAGATTTTAAAGCAATGGTTACAGTAACGGATAAAACCGTATCTATAAAAGGAAGCGGCTCGGAAGGTGTTTTTTTAGAAAATCGAAATATAACTTTAAGCCCTTATAAGATAGGTAAATATGAAGTAAGTTTTGCGTTTTGGAAAGAGATTTATGACTGGGCTTTAATGGAAAGTCCGAATAAATATGAATTTCAATTTTTGGGACAGCCGGGAATTTTTATGTCCGGAACTTCAAGTCCCGATAAGATATATAGAATTCCCGAACTTGAAACATTTTATGCAAAACACAACAATAAGTATAATTTTGTAAAATGCGGAGAATATCCTGCTACAATGATGACATGGAGAGATGCCATTGTTTGGTGTAATGCTTTAAGCGAAAAAGAAGGGCTTAATCCCGTTTATTTCTATAAAGGAGAAATTATTAGAACATCTACCGATATTGAAAAAGCGGAAAATCCGGAAGTGGTTTTGAAAAATAACGGTTACCGTCTTCCCAGTGAAGCAGAATGGGAATTTGCCGCACGGGGCGGTGATATGCAAGCCGAAGATTGGAATTTTGCATTTTCAGGTACTGATGATACCGATAGAGCAGGGGAGTATACTTGGCATTTGCAAAACAGTTCTTTTTTAAAATCAAATCTTCATGATGGGCTTATCGATATACATCCGATAGGGCAAAAAAAACCGAATAGATTGGGATTATATGATATGTCCGGTAATTGTTGGGAATGGTGTTTTGATAGATATAATGCACGAAGTATAGGTAATTTTACGGATCCGATGAATTCCGTAGGTCATCGGTATAGAATTATAAAAAGCGGTTCAGTAAGAAACGGACTTTCTTTTGCAATGGTTAAATCTTGGGGCTTTGCTCCGCCGGTAAATCCCGGTTATATTTTAAGTTTTAGACTTGCCCAAACAATAACAGAATAAATATTTATAAAAAAAGCCTTGAAGTTACTTCAAGGCTTTTTTTATCGATTAAAAACAAAAAACGTTTTTTAGAAAACGGTTTGTTCCGAAACAGGTGTTTCTAGAGCTTTTAACGATTTTTCGACCAAGCTGCGTCTAAGCTGCTTTTCGTCGGCAGCTTCCATTTTGGGATTACCGAGCGGGTGCGGAATAGCTACAGCAGGTACAATTCTGTTTGCTCCTACAGTTTTAGAGATAGGAACAACAGTTGCAATGTGGACTACAGGAAGGACTTTTTCGATTTCTTTAACCATCGTTGCACCGCAACGAGTACAAGTACCTCACGTAGATGTTAAAACAACAGCCTGAACGCCGTCATTTACAAGTTTTTGAGCTATTTCGGTTGCAAATTTCTTTGCACTCTTAACGGCAGTACCGTTACCTACGGTCGTATAGTATTTATCATGCAGCTTCCCGATTTTTCCCTCTTTTTCCATATCGCGTAAAACATCAACCGGAAGAACCCTGTTGGGGTTATCGTTACAATATGTCGGGTCGTATCCTCCATGTGCAGTTTCGCTGTCGGCAGAAGTAAGGGCTGCCATACCTGCGATCGAGTATTCGCCGTAGTGAGAAGCGTTTGAAGCTTCGATGTGGTCGGGGTTTCCCTTGGGAACTACACCGCCTGAAGTTACCAATGCAACTTTTGCTTTGGTAATATCCTTAACGGCTTCAAAAGGAGGTACTCTGTCAAATACGGGCATGGGATATTCGGTTACGAATTCTTCACCCTTAATCTTCTTGATGAGCATATCAACAGCTCTCTTTGCACCTCTTTCTTCTGCAAAATAGTTTTGGCGTACACCTCTGGGTAAAAGACCTTCTTTTTCGGGACAACAAATTTTTTCGCCGGTCAAGATTTTTTTTGCCAAAGCACCGATTGAAGGAACTGCATCCCTCATGCTTACGGCAGAGTTGCCTGTCTTGATAGTATACATAAAGGCTTTAAATACATCATAACCGGGATTTTCCTCGTACAAACCTGTAATGGCAGGAATTCCCATTTCAAAAGCTGCTTTTGAAGTGCTTCCGCAAGCCATACCGTAGCGTCCGGCATTGAATCCGGGACCTGCAATAAGGAGGTCTGCCTTTGCGTCTGAAAGAACTTTTTTAACAAATGCCAAGCATTCTTCTTCGTGTTCGTTAAAGTAGTTATCACCGCAAATAATGGTTTTTACGATTTTGCCTGCATCACCGACTGCTGCTTGAATTCCCGTGCCGGGACCTGCTGTTCCGTCGATAACCTCCGGTTTGTAGTCAGCCATGTCTTCTCCGCCTTTTCCGGCAAAGAACTGATTGATATAATGAACAATTACTTTACTCATAGCTTAACTCCTTATATTCCTCTTGCGCTAAGATTCCAGAATCCGAGCTCGTTTGTAGCACCGGTAATAACCTGAATTTCAGCTTCGATTGTTCCGTCGGCATGTAAACTTCCGTCCCAAGCACCGGCAATAACGTTTGCCTGTTTTACATCTCCGATGATGGTCTTCATCGGGGGAAGTTTTACAACAGCGTTTGCGTTTCCGTTAGAAACTACGGCATTTCCTAAGGGGTTCGAGTCAGCAAGAGACTGACTTGCACCGTCTTGACCGGCATATTCGTCGGTTACGAGAACGGTCTTGATACCCATTTCTTCGATCTTGCGGCAGTTCATGATTAAGTCGGCATCGGGGTTTCCGAAACCTTCTTCAGAAACGATAACTGCATCACAGCCGAGCATCTGAGCCAACTTTGCTGAAAGGTTAGAAGATCTTTCCTTGTCTGCAAGAGTAACGTTTTCGTTTGTAACAATTACACCCATGAAGTTGATGTCTTTTCCGTGTCTTTTATAGAGTTCATGGATAATGGGGCTGTTCTGGTGAACATAGGTCGGGTTTTTATCGCATGCAGAAACGCAGTTACCGCTTACGATTGCACCGTCCATAACTTCTGTGGGGTACATCATAGTGGGAAGAATCTGCTTTACATCGACACCGTAGTAGTAGGTATCGTGTAAAAGTCCCTGACTCTGGAGCATGTAAACATAGCCTACCTTGGGAAGGTTGGGATATTGTTTAGCCTGCTCTACGAAGGGAAGTGTTTCGTAGGTTTCTACGGAAGCGGGTTTTACGTTTTTAGCAGCTTCTCCGAGATATCGGGCTGTTTTTAAGCCCATAAGGCGTAAAGCCTTTTCTTTAATAGCACGGGTAACATCGTCTTGGATTTTGCAATCAACAACGAGGTTTACGGTCTTTGAGAAGGGTGTATATTCAGCACCCGGGCCGCTCATGTCGATGATACCTTCCTGGAAACCTACAACGGTTCCGGTTGTAACTACAGCAGCACCCTTCAATACGTGGGTTTTACCTGCTCCAACAACAGCCTCTTCACCGGTAAAGAAACCGGGGAAGCAAACGCCGCTGCCTTCTACCTTGCATCTGGGTTCAAGAACATCTTTTACAGGGATAATTCGGGTGTTGTCGCCGGGCTTTGCAATGTGCAATTCAACGCCGGTTACAAGCGGATCTTCCTTGATAAGAGCCTCAAGTTCAGCTTTGTTTACTTCAAGGCATGTTCCGTTAACGGCAGTTTTGTTTCCAAATTTCATGTCGTTAATGGGTATAATACCTAATTCAAGTTTCACTTTTGACCTCCTATTATTTTTAGTCAATAGATTGATTACTCGTATCTCAATTATATCAAGAATACATAAACAAGTCAATGAATAAAAAATTATTTAGCCTTAAAAAATTAAATTTTTATCAATATTATAAGAAATGACTAATTTTTTTGATATTATTTTTGGATTTATAGTTTAAAACCGTATTTTTTTCATAAAAACAGTAAAAAAAAGTAATTTTTTCTTAAAAATTTACTTGACTTTTTTTTTATTTGTTGATATATTATCTATACACACAGAAAAGATACACATACTACTTCAAAGCCCTCTCGTTATCCTCCTTTCGAGAGGGCTTCCTTTTTTATAGCAAGAATTTTTCATTTATGTGAAAAATAATAACCCGATATTTCGTATCAAAATGAAAGATTTCTACTCTGCTGCAATACTTTTTAAAAACAATATATCTTTTTGTATAAACAATAAAACTTATAATCTTGCGTAAAATAAATTTTTACTGTATAATGTGGGCATTGCCGTAATAAAAGAACTTATAGCATTAAGTGGTTCTAATCGATTAAATTAACCGCTGTATTGACCGTAGAATAAGTATTTTAAATTAATCGGCAATTTTTGTGGGAGATATATGTATACTGAATTAAAAGACGGAATAGAATTATATAACCAAAAAAACTACAAAGAAGCCTTGGTTTTCTTTTTAGGTGTTACTTCAGAAAAAGATGATGTAATAACCGAAATAAATTACTACACAGGTCTTTCTTATGTAAGGTTGGAGCAATATGAAAAGGCTATGGAATTTCTTGAGCAAGTAGTTACTGCCAACTCCGACATTGCAAAGGTATATCAGTGCAGGCTTATTTTAGCTTTTGTCTATGCAAAGACCGAAAGAACCAAACTCGCGGAATTTGAACTTTCAAAATTGATAGATGCAGGATACGAATCGGTTCAGGTATTTTCGTCTATGGCATATATTTCTTACGAGCATAACGATATAAAGAAGGCGATTGATTTTTACGAAAAAGCCCTGAAAATAGAACCTGAAAATTCGACTTCGCTTAACGGTCTTGGCTATGTTTTGGCAGAAACGGGTAAGGATCTTGAAAAATCGCTTGATTTATGCAAAAAAGCGGTAGAAAAACAACCCGAGAACCCTGCATATTTGGATTCTCTTGCTTTTGTCTGCTATAAACTTAAATCTTTTGAGGATGCCGAAAAATATATAAAAAAAGCAAAAGATAAAAATCCCGAAAATACAATAATTCTAAATCATTTCCAGATGATAATGTATAACGAATAAGGTAGAGCAAAATGAAAAAAAAATCAAATTTACGTAATATTGAAAAAGCACATATTAAAAAAGGTTTATTTAAAATTATTTTTAAGTTTTTGCTTATAACCGGTTTAACGGTTTTTACGTTTGCGGGTTTACCGGTATATGCTCAAAATACGGACTTTTCGGGAAATCCGACTTCTGCCGACAGGCGTGTGGCTTCGGAAGAATTCCGGAGAGGGGTGCAAGCTTATTACCGGGGAACTTTTAACGAAGCAATATTGCTTTTTGAAAAAGCTCTTTCCTATTTACCCGGAGAACCTTTGATTTTGGACTGGCTGGGTAAGGCGTATTACAGCTCAGGCATTGAAGGTTCGGCAATTACGCAGTGGGAATTTGCCGAAGCCGCAGGATATGGCGGTGTTCTTCTTAAAAATAAAATAGAAGTTTTAAAAGAAAGAAGAAATCTAAATCCGTTATCTGCCGATAATCTAAAATTTGTAGAAAATACTACCTTTTCCTCAAAAAACGGACAAGTTGAACTTTTTAAGCAGCCTCTTTCCGTGACTGCTATTTCCGACGGCAGTTTTTGGCTTACGGCTTACGGTTCAAATGAGCTTTTGCATTTTAATGTAAACGGAATAATTTTGGATAGAACGAAAGGTCCAATTCAAGGGTTTGATCGCCCCTTTGATGTAATCGAATTGGAAAACGGTAATCTTTTGGTTTCGGAATTTGCTGCCGACAGATTATCTTTACTCGATAAAAATGGAAAATTTATAAAATCTTTCGGAAAAAGAGGAATCGGTAACGGGGAGTTTATAGGTCCTCAGTTTTTGGCTGTGGACAGTTACGGCAATATCTATGTATCGGATTTCGGGAATGCAAGAATTGTAGTTTTATCTCCTGCGGGAGAACCTTTATTTACTTTCGGTAAAAAAGGAGGGCTTTTTTCCGGGTTTACGGCTCCTTCCGGTATAGCAATTATCGACGATCTTATATATGCGGCTGATGCACTAAAAGGAGCCGTTTATATTTTTGATACTGCCGGTAATTATGTACAGGAACTTCTTCCGGAAGGTTCTTTAAAATATATAGAATCGCTTAGGGTGTGGAACGGTAATTTAATTGCGGCTTCCCAAAAAAAGGCTTACATTATCGATACGGCATTTTCTTCAATCAGGGAGCTGGTAAGTCTTGGAAATGTTCCATCAAGAGTTACGGCTGCGGTTCCCGATGTAAACGGAAGCCTTCTTCTTATTGATCATAAAAACGAGAGGATAGAAGTAACTGCCGGTATAAGCGAACTTGCCGGAGGTTTGTTTGTTCTGATAAAGAGAGTTTATTCTGAAAACTTTCCGCAGGTAACTTTTGATGTAAGCGTTCAAAACAGGGATGGAAGACAAGTTGTAGGGCTTACCGAAACAAATTTTATAGTTACGGAAAATAAACGTCTTGTATCCGATTATTCGTTGACAGGAGCTTCTTACTTAAACGATAATTGCGATATTTCAATTGTTGTCGAACGTTCTCCCTCTTCTGCCAAAGAAAAAGCGGTTTTGGAAACGGCTATAAAAGAAATTTCGACCGCAATGCAGGGAAAAGGAAATATAAATCTTATTTCGGCTTCCGATATTCCCGTCCTTGAAGGCAAATTTTTGCCTGAAGATTTGATTTCGGTTCCCAATCGTATAAAAACGCCTCATTCTGAAAACTGGAAGTTGGATTTAGCTTTACGGCTTGCTTCGGGAGAACTTATAAATGCG
>CAUTTN010000057.1:0-10704 GCA_963541225.1 uncultured Treponema sp. | reverse complement strand
CCGAATTATCTGCAAATATTATTGAATTTAAGGTATAATATTGATGAAAACTATTTTTTTAAAAGAACACGAAGCTCCCCGCGCTTGGTATGTAATTGATGCTGCAAACAAGCCGCTCGGACGTGTAGCTGCAAAAGCAGCTCTTATGCTCAGAGGGAAGCATAAAACGACATTTGCTCCCAATCAAGAAATTGGCGATTATGTAGTTATTATTAATGCCGAAAAAGTTGCCGTTACCGGTAATAAAGCAAAAGATAAAATGTACTATCGTCATACAGGATATGTAGGAGGTTTAAAGTCTGTCAATTTTAATGAACTTATCGCAAAAAAACCTACCGAACCTTTAATGCTCGCTATTAAGGGTATGCTTCCTAAAGGCCCCCTTGGAAGAAAACTTTTAACAAATGTAAAAATTTATGCAGGAAGCGATCATCCGCATAAAGCACAAAACCCGATAACGGCGGAAGTATAAGGAGCAATAAGTGAAAAATATTGGAATGGGAACAGGCCGCCGAAAAACTTCGGTTGCCAGAGTATATATCCGGGACGGAAAAGGTAAGTTAGTAATAAATGATAAAGATGTAAACGAATACTTTGCTACGCAGGAGCAGGTTCAAAAAGCAAAAGAGCCTTTAATGCTTACTTCGGGCGAAAGCAAGTATGATATCGTTATAACGGTTAGAGGAGGGGGCTTGACCGGACAAGCAGGTGCTTGTGCTCATGGAATTGCAAGAGCCTTGTCTCAAGTTGACGTTTCAAATCATGCAGTGCTTAAAGCCGGCGGATTACTCACTCGGGATTCGAGAATGGTAGAACGCAAAAAGTATGGTCAACGCGGTGCAAGACGAAGGTTCCAATTCAGCAAACGTTAATTTCATTATAGAGGATATATTTATAACTCTTTCAGGTTTGATAAAATTTATTACATCTGAAGGAGTTACTTTTATGTCAAGGTCTGTTTACTTTGAAAATGATAGTTTAAGCAGACTTGAGCATTATTGTAAAGATAAGTTGCCTGAAGATTTAAGCTCTTGCTTGTTTTATGCACTTAGAAGATATGAAGCCGAATGCGAAGCAGTTGTTTATCTTAACAGAGCAGAACAATCTAGGTTTCAATTAGAGTTTAAATTAAGAAAAAAAGGATTTTTAAATATAGAAGCATATCCTGCTTTGGATTATTTGGAAACTATCGGTCTTTTAAATGATGAACGTTTTGCAAGAGCATGGCTCCATTCCAGAGGTATCCGTAAATTTGAAGGCAGACAAAGACTTGCTTCCGAATTGTTATCAAGAGGAATTGATTTCCAAGTAATAAATATTATTTTAAACGAATACTTTGCCGAAAATCCGGAAAAAGACTTGTGCCGAAAAGCTTTATTAAAACAGCAAAAGAAAAGTTTGGATACTCAAAAGATTATGCGTTCAATGCAGAGACTAGGTTTTTCTGCTAAACTTGTAAATATATGTTTGGAGGGAGGGTAAGGCGAATTCTGATAAAGATATTGCCGTAAAAATTATGATTAAAAATAGCAATAAAAAACGGTTAAAGATGTATTCGGCTTTGGAAGTTGCAAATATGTGTGGTGTAGTAAATCAAACCGCCATAAATTGGATTAGGAACGGATATCTAAAAGCATTTAATACACCCGGCGGACAGTACCGCGTATATAGTGAAGATTTACTTCTGTTTATAAAAGAAAGAGGTATGAAAATCCCTGAGGAGTTATCCGAACCTTCGGATCATCAAATTCACTGGAATTCCATAATCATTATAGATGACGATCAAGTAATTAACGAATCCATTTTTAAATTTTTACATAAAAATATTCCCAATTTAACGGCATATCAGTCATTTGACGGATTTGATGCAGGAACCAAGATAGTAAAGTATAAACCCGGCTTTATTATTTTGGATATTGATCTTCCGGGCATAAATGGAAAAGAAATATGTAAAAAAATAAAATCCGATCCTGCTTTCGGAGACCCTTGCATAATGGTTATTACGGGGCTTAATGATCCGGAATTAAAAGAACAAATGATTGAGCTTGGTGCGGATGCCTTTTTTAAAAAGCCTATCGATTTAAATTCTATTTTAGCAGAAGTAAACGATTTGATCGGCTAGTACAAATGAATTCGGACACTGCAAAACTTACCATTGTCGAGATGGGAAAAAGACTTATTTCCGCGAATTTGACTGTAAGAACTTGGGGAAATATAAGTATGCGGTTGAATGATGAAAGTTTTGCAATAACTCCTTCCGGGTATAGTTACGAAACTCTTTTGCCGGATGATATTGTAATATTAAATATAAATAGACCAGAGACAAAAGGTATAATAAAACCTTCTTCCGAAAGATATATTCACTCGTTTTTATATAAAGCCGATCCGTCAATTAATTTTATTATTCACACACATCAAAAATTTGCCACAGCCATATCATGTATTAATTCAAATATAAAAATTGATGATGAAAAAACAAAAAAAATATTGGGAAGTGTTGTTCCTGTTTCGCAATATGCCGAATCCGGTACAAAAAAACTTGCATCACAAATTATTTTTGCAGTAAAAAATACTGATGCAAAAACAATTTTAATGGCAAATCATGGTGTTGTTTCCACAGGATCAAGTGCGGAAGAAGCTTTATCGAGAGCTTGTACCCTTGAAGATGTGTGTAAAAATTTTTTGTTTACACAAGTACCTGCCTTAGCTTTAGCTTACCGAAAATATGAAAGGCAACCTCTTAATCCTCTTATAAATTTTTATAGAAGCAGACGGGAAGGTACTTCCTGTACCGTATACGATAGAACCAAAGATATATTGATATGCAAAATGGATATAAAAACAGGGAATATTCAGGAAGGATATTTTGATTTTGCATCAGATCTTCATCGTGAAATATATAATAATTATCCCGAAATAAATTTTATTGAGCAATCCGATTTGCCTGCGGTTCTATATGCTTCAAAAAAATTCAGAACGGAAAAATATATTGAAGCCTATTTAGATGACTTTGCTCAAATTGCAGGAGAAAATATTTTATGTCTTCCTTTTTTTGAAAGCAGAGCAAAAGAAGTAACTTCAAATATTGTAAATGCACTTAAAAACAAAAATGCGGTAATCATAGCCGAAAGCGGCGGTCTTTGCTGTACATCGGAATATAACGATATGAGTGCTTTAAAAGAAATATTGGAAAAAAATTTACTTGCAAAAATTTTTTCTGCAAAATCAAAAAATTATTTCCCGCTTTTAACAAAAAACGCAAAAAAATTAAGAAACGGATATATAAACTCTTATTCAAAAATTATTCACAATAAAAACGGGAGGTATTAAGTGTTGTCAAAATTTAAAAAATCGATTTTTTTATTTTTAAGTTTATATTTAATTGCATGCAATAATAATATATCTACGGAATTAAAACGTGAAGAAAAATTTGTTCTTTTGTATGGTAGTTTTGAAAACGAATTAAATTTATTTAATTTGGATACATATTACACAAGACCCGATACTCAAATTTTTATGAAAGACGGATTGTTTTTTATTGTAAATTCCGGTTCTCAAAAAATATTAAAGCTATCGTCTTTCGGCGATTTATTGGCTGTAATTTATAATCCCGAATCGAACATTATATCGCAATCCGCTTCGGAAGCTGCAAATTCGGCTCAGACTGCAACAATGACTGTTTTAGAATATCCTTTTAATACACCCGGTCTTTTAAGCATAACGAATTCGAAACAGCTTTTTTTGGCAGATGCAGTAACCGAAGACAAAATAGAGCATGACCATGAAGAGAATATTATTTTACGCGATGTTATTCTTTGGTTTGATGAAAACGGAAATTTTATAGATTATATAGGACAAGAAGGTCTCGGCGGAACTCCTTTTCCATTGATTGAGGGGATATATACAACAGCTTACGAGGATATAGTAGTTGTTTGCAGAACTCAAACAGGTATAAAAATATATTGGTATAATGTAAAAGGTTCATTAATCTATAAAATTCCTGTTTTTTTTAATTCTATACCTAATCCATACGGAACGGAAGCTAAGTTTTTTTCTTCTATCGATAAAATTGTTCCTGATTTTAGCGATTATAAATTGTATGTTAAAATAGATTATTATGTTGAGCAAAAAGACACGGCAACAAATGCTCATTTAGGAGTAAGTTACGATAGAAGTTGTCTTTATTCTTTAAATATACAAACAGGAAAGTATGAAAAAAAAATAGATATTGAACCTTACGAAGATATCGAAGATACTGAAGGAGAAACTTTAAAATTCAAAAAAGCCTATGAACTTTTAGGTATTACCCAAAGCGGTTGGTGTTATTTGACTACTCCTAATAATACGGGATATGCTTTGCAAATATTGAATTTAAAATCGCAAAAAATTTACCGTAAAAATTTACTTGTGGCAAATTCGGAAATGCTTTACAATACTTTTCATCTTTCGGCAAAAGGAATTATTTCTGCATTACTTGCAAAAGAAGATTCGGCTTCTGTTGTTTGGTGGCGTACTGATGTTTTAACCGGAGAAAAATAATGGAATCAAATGATGAGCTTTTTGAAGATAGAAAAGGTGTAAAGAAAGAAGCCCAAGCTGTGTTTACACGGTATAACCGTGAAGAGCGTTTAAAAACGGCTTCGGAAAAAGTTCGCAGACTTCATGACTCAACATTTATAGAAAGAAAAGGAATTATAAAAACTTTAACATCAAACAAGGGTTCCAGATCCGTTTTTTTTGTAATTATAATTTTAGTTATTTTGAATTTATTTTTTTTCTTTATATTTACGGAAAAGAGTTCGGGAAAAATTTATGGAATAAAAACCGATATTCAAGCTTTTTTATATCAAAATAAAGTTTTGGCAAATATAAGATTAGCCGAAAATTCGAATTTTATAAAAGATGAGTCTTCCCAAGGTGAAATAGTCAAAATACAATTTAGTTTTTTTGATAAAGACAAAAATAAAATAAAGACTTCTATAACCGAAGGAATTTATACGGGAAGCGAAATAAGATTTTCGGTATCGGAAGATTCCGGTACTGCAAAAAAACTTCAAGTGCATGTTTTAATAAAAAATAAAATGTTAATATTAAACAGCAATGTTAAATAAAATAGTTTAAATATAAATTATAAAAGCTCCCGTTTTTTTATCTTTAAGATTATAGTTTATTTTTTTTAGTTCCATATTAAGTAAAGCTCCGTGACTGCATTTTTTTAATTTTGCATTTAAAGAGTTTTTTTCTTGTAAAAGTAAAAAGCCTTTTTCGGAGCAAGCATATTTACCGATCATTCCATTGTCAAGTTTGATAAGCTCGGAAGTTATTCTTACCGCTAAAGAGTCCGGCTCTTTTTTTTCATGCTCTGTTTTTGAAGGAATACAAAATAAGAATGAAAGACCGGCTTTTTGTTTTTCCATATTAATATGTTTTGACAGTTCTTTTAGTTTTAATGGAGCATCATCTGTAGAAAAAGAAAAATGACACCATTTTTTTTTGGCTGTCGGAAGTTTTTTATTAAAGCCGGTAAAAACGATTTTTGTACCCGGTATAGGACATATCCCGTTATGCGGACATGGGATTTTTATATAATAGTTTTGATCTAAAAAATATTTACGTATATAAGATATAAATTCACCTGCAAGAGGAATGCCGGGTTCTATTATAAGTATTTTGCCTTTTTTATTTACATATTTTAGAATAGTATTTGCGGCTTGTTCCGCTTCTTTAAAAATATTTAGTGAAGAATCCCAAAATATTTCATTAAACATATTGGCACTAACAAAAAGATTAACATCTTTTTTTAACGGAGTACCGAAATCTTTTGATACTTTTATTATCTGCCACGGTTTAGCGGGATTACGTTGCCCTTGTTCGGTATGCTTGCAAAGTGTGTAAAAAATATTCTCACCGCAGCAAAGAGCTTTTGAAGAAATATCTGCACAATACCAGATTAATTTTTTTTTCCGCAGTTCAGGTTTTGTAATCCAAAAAGCACAAGCCATAGTTAAGGGCCCTGCACCAAAATCGGCTATTACATCATTTTCGGATAAGTCGAAATCGATATTTTTTATAAGTTTTGAAATACGTACGAGATTCCACCACATGTAATAATAAATGTAAGCACTTAATTTTATCGGATTATTTAAATAGTTCCTTTTTCTGGAACTGCGTTCGTCCGTAAGTTCATGGAATAAACGCCGTATTTCTTTAGGAATTACAGCCTCTTGTTTTTTTGTAAGTCCTAGAGTGTTGCGGATAATTGTATCAAAGGAATTTAACAGTTCTTTTTCGGAAGGAGAAAAAGAAGAGAAAAAAGAATTATCCATGCTCAATAATTTTACGGGATTAATGGGTTTTGCTTTTTTACGCCTATCTTCTTTTAGATTTGTTTCGCATTCCTTTTCGATACGGTTTTGCTTTTTTATATTTATTTCTTTTGCTTTTATAAATTTTTCATAAAAAGGTTGTTTTGTCATTATATCTCCGTGTAAATTGTCCGGTTGTATATTTTTTTATATCTAAGTTACTGTAATTATATTAAAAAAAAGTAAAAAATCAACAACCTTTGAAAATATTTAAATTCTTTTTACCGTCGGTTTGGCTGTTAGAGTGTTTAATATGATTAAATATTTTACTACTAGCGGATGTAAGATGTATGAATTATTATGATTTTTCACAAAAGTTAAAAATCGCAAGCTATTATATTTAATCAATTTGCATATTGTTTAGAAAATGAATATGAGTTAATTGCAAAAAAAACAATTTATATAAAATCATTTACCCTTTAGTCAATCTTGCTTTATCAAATGGGGACTTAAATAAGGTATTGGAAAATCTCGGTATGATGAAGTCTAAAACAGTAACAAAACTAAAAAATTAGTGTATACAAAAATTAATTTGTACTCAATTAGATAAATTTTCCATAAAAACGGCTGTTTGTTTTGCCGGAAAGGTAAAGTTTAAAAACTAACATCTTATGGAAATTCAATTCCAAACTGCAGCAGGATTAATTGTTGCTCCATTTTTATAAATTGTAAAATGAAGATGAGGCCCCGTACTTCGTCCTGTTGTGCCTACCTTGCCTATTTTTGACTGTGTAGTTACATATTGACCTTTTGACGCTAAAATAGAATCCATATGACCATATAAACTTTGATAGCCTGAATGATGGCGTATAATGACATAGTTTCCGTAGACCTTGCTGTAACCTGTCGCAACAACTGTTCCGCCTAAAGACGGGTAAATAGGAGCTCCTCTATAAGTTGCAAGGTCTATGCCATTGTGAAAACTTCTGCGTCCCGTAAAAGGATCACGTCGCCATCCGTAACGAGATGTTATCCTAAACCTTCCGTGAATAGGGGTTCTAAAAAGATCTCCATTAATCTCTTGCAAAGTAGCCCAGTCCAACTTTGCGTCCGGTACAAACACGGTTGAACCGGCTTTTAAAGTATTATTATCAGAAATATTACTAACAAGAGCAAGTTTTTCAAGTGAAATTTTATAATAATCCGCAATTTTTTCGGGAGTATCTCCTTTTTTTATGGTATAACAAATTCCGTCCATAGAAGGAATTTTCAGCAATTGCCCGATTTGAAGAGTTCTTGTATTTCTTAATTTGTTTATACTGATAATCGCATCTTGACTTACGCCGTATTTCGCCGCTATTTCGCCTACAATATCGCCTTTTTTTACTGCATATACAACATAATCAAGAGGCTGAATACCGATTTCGGATATTGCGGCATCAGGCTTGAATGTAGGTAAAGCCGTATCGCCGCCCCCCATACCTGTATCTTGATCTTTAACATTTGTTTTTTTCAAAAAAGAAAAATCTTTTAATACATAAAATGCGGCAGCTAAAATGAGAAAACTAAAAATAAAAACAAAAAAAATATTAATTTTTTTCATTGCAATATACTTAAAAGTTATGGTTAGATTATCGGCAAAAATATACTATCTCTAAACATCACAAACTATACTTAAAAATTTAAAAAAAATCAAGGGAAACTCCTATATTTTTAAATACTAATCTTGTTATCATAATCTTTTTATGATAGAATACAGTATATGCGGAATTCGTTTTTGGTGATCATTGTATTTATATTTAATTTTTTTACATGGCTTATTGCTTCGGCTTTTTTTGTAGGAATTTGGGATTTTTTAATGTCAAATCCGACAAATCATTATTTTTTTATATATGCTTTTTTGCATTATCTTTATCTTCTTGCACCTTTAGCTTGTGTTATATCTATTTTTTCGGTTTATGTTTTCTTTATGCGTCACCCTATAGAAAAACGCCGTTCTTTTTTATTTTTCTTATTAGTTTTTTTGATTGTTTTTACTTTAGTTATTCCGCTTCTATATTCACAAGCCGAAAATATAGATTCGGTTTATAATGCTTTCAATAAACTTCCTATGCAAGATACATATCTTGTGGAATTTATTGAATCTCCGTTTCTTATAAAAGAAATAAATAGTTTAGCTTTTTCTGTTATAAACGATATTTATATTCACTATACTAAAGGATATTTTCATTATCTTTTGTTTGCGGGTTCGTGGTTTTTGGTTATTTTATCTTTTTGGGGCTGTATTATATTTTCGGAATGGAAAATCATCAATTTTTCATTATTAGGCATTTTAATGGTCTTGATGTTATACGGATATAGTTTTATATCTTTGGGTGTTTTTCGTAATACATTGCAAAATATTTTACCTTTGCCGGAGTTTTTATTTATTCCTTTTTGTCTATGGATAGTTTCCGCTTTTTTATTATCATATACCGCAGTTTTATTACGTGTCAAAACTCCAAAAAAAATAAAACAAAAACGTCATCCTAAAGCAAACCGTGTTAAAACTCCCCGAAAACGACGTACAAACAGAAGAACTGTAAAAGGAAACCTTTATGAATAAAATTTCAAGATTTTTGCCTTATATGCTGCCTTACCTTATTTTAGGTATATTAATTTGTTTTATTTTTTCTTTTTGGCAGTCTTTACAGCAAACAATACTTCCTCCGTTAATTACGGGTTGGAAAATACGCAAAGCAATTTTATTATTTATTAAATATTTTCCGTATATATATATAAGCTCTTTACTTATTGCATATATAATTATTTTCGGAAAATATGGACCTGCAATTATAAAAAGACAAGACGGTCAAATGGCTAAATTTGTCCGCTCATTTTTTGTATTATCGATTTCGATTGTTGTCGTTTATTTTATTATGGGAGAAGTTATACGTCCTATACTTTTGGAAAAACAGATAGATGTATTATCCAAAACAAAAAATTATTTTGAATATATAAATCTAAGCGGGGAGGCTTATTTAAAAGAGGATTATTCGTCGGCAGCTTCGCATATAAAGCAGGCATGTGCAATTTGGCCTGAAGGTAAAGAATCAAAAAATTTAAGCGAAAAAATAAAAATTGCTCAAGAAAAAGCTATGATAAAATCGCAAAAGAATTTGCAATTTACACAAGATGCTTATGTTCCCGAAAAATTTGATCCGAGTGCGGCTCTTAAAATAGCTGAAAATTCCATGAAAGTATTTGATTTTTATACGGCTCATTATTATGCAAAGGTTGCGTTTGATGGTTTTGAGAATGATCTTATTTCAAAACAAAGAGCCGATATTTTGCGAAAAGAATCATGGAAAGAAATAGGGCAGGGGATTGACCGCCATTTGGAAAAGAGTGAGATCGACAGATTTTGGAAAAAGAAAAAAGCTTATGATGCAATGCAGGCAGGAAGATATATTGAAGCTTATTACGGTTATTTAAATATTTATAAAGATCTTTTAAAAACAAATGAAGATAAAATAGATCCTGAAGTTGAACGATTTTTAAAAATAGCAGAAAATACATTAAAGGAAAATGTATTTTTTTCGGACGAATTAGATCATATTAAGGAATTTGATGTAGGTAAAGATATTACTTTTACAATAACTACCGAAAATTCGGATAAGATGAATATGACGATTTACGGGATTTCATATTCATATAAAACCGGATATACCGAAATATATCTTAAAGGTATTAAGTACAACTTTTATAATTCCGAAAATACTTTGTTAAAATCTTTTTTTATTCCTTATGCAAAATTGATAGAGAAAAAAGATGAAAAAGGAGAAGTGTTTTTACTTCTTCAAGTAAGAGCTCTTGATAGGAATATTTATGGAAAGGATATAGAGCCGATTCTTTTAACGGGTGAAGCCTCGGATAAAGATTTTTATAATATAAAAATTCCTATAACAATAGATGATTTTTATTTACTTGACAGAGTTTCAAATGGTCCGAATTTTATGAAACTGGCTGATTTATACAGCTTTGGAGCATCGGCGGAAAAGTACGGTTTTATAAAACAGCCGTATCTTCGCGAAATGGTTTTTATTTTGACGGAGCCTTTTTTGCTTTTAATTTCTTCAGTTTTGGCAATTATTATAGCATGGAATTGCAGATTATCTCCTGAAAAACGTTTACAAAAAAAACGGGCGGTAATAATCCCCTTTTGCTTACTGATTGCTTATTTTTTAGACCAAACGGTTCAATATATAAGCCGCTTGGGAATTGCTTTTTTTGTAGATTTATTGCCGGGGTATGCACCGATTATAATACTGGGAACTTTTATTTTTTCGTTTACTGTTGCCACGGCTATTTTGCTTTGCCAAAGATCAGAATAAAATACTAATGGGCATCTCTAAAAACT
>CAUTTN010000056.1:0-10763 GCA_963541225.1 uncultured Treponema sp. | reverse complement strand
TTACCTACTTCTTTAACAAGGTTATCAATACTTTGCTTGTTCTTTTGTGTTATTAAGACAACTTATTCCATTGCAGTAGAGATTTGTCCGCCTCCTCCAGCCATTTCATTCATATTGTCTGTTATAACATGGGTGAGGCTGTTAAGTTTATTCATCTCTTCTGCGACACCTTTAGAAAAATAGACCTAAGCCGTTTTAATGGAAACGGACAAACACCTAATTTTTAGTATGACAGGTCGACGTTTGAAAAACCAATCCGTATTTTACGGATCCAAGCGTAAAGGAAGCAATATTCAAAAATGCGGTAGTGAAAAACATTTTGCTCCGCAAAAACCGCAACACAAAGCCTTTTTAGAAGCTGTTATCCAAGCAGAAAAACTTATAAAACAAGAAATTATATCCAAAAGTAAACTTGAGAGTTTATATAATAAGTTGAAAAATATGCTTAAAACCCATACGATGGAAAAAAAGTCACTCTCCTGTTATGCAATAGGTTCTTAAAATCGGAGAAATCAACGCTTAAACTAACAAAAAATACTACCACAAAGGTATTTTTTGTTAAAGAAAATCCATCGCCTGAGTCTGAAAACTACACCGTAAACTTTTCAGCCTAAGCAACCGGCACCCTTACTGCCAAAATCCAAAAACAAACTGTAGATTTTACCGATGGGAATCATACTCTAAAACACCGTACTTGAATTTAACGCAGCACCAAATGAATGTTATAGAGTCAACTCCCGGTAAAGAACAACCACAGAACAAAGCAACTCTTACAGTAACAGGTAATGCGAACATGAAAGTAACTTTTGAAGCATTCCAAAATACAAGATAAATTTTTCAAGAAAAGCAAATGGAGAAATCACGGCAAAAAAGTTCAAGATGGGTCTCCAATTGCCGATACTGAGAAAGTTTATAAAGGTACCGATATTGAATTTACCGCAACACCCGGAACCAATTATGAAGTTAAAGCCGGACAATATAAAGGATATAAACTACACACCCAAACAGCTCCGATGAAATTACTCCAACATCAAACCCACAGCCTGCAAATCGGACAATAAAATTCAAAAAGAAAAACGATAAATTAGTAGTTGGTACAATTGAGTTTAAAGAGCAAATCGCAACTGTTACTCTTAATAAAAATGATTTTATAAAATAGATTCTTTTAAATTATTGTTAAAGTAAAAAACTAAAAAAGACTCCGCAGATAACGGAGCCTTTTATTTTAAATAATATTTCGTTTCTAAAGCAGATAGCAAAGATATTACGGGTTACGTTTACTTGCTCTTTTTTACTTAAATATCGGTTTATTTTTTATCAGCTGCTGTTTTAAATCTCTCATTTTTTCGCTTAATGCTACTTTATAGATATGCGGATTTAAAAGCCTTTTGGATGTACAATCAAGGCAATCAAGCTGTTTTTCAGTATATGCTTTAATTTCTTTAAGACTTGGAGTCTTGCCGACAGCCTTGCCGTTTTCAATACGCTTTTCTAAAAGAGCTTCAACTCTTTCAGGTGTAAATGTAAAATTCTGATAATCGTTTGCAGGATGATAAAAAGTCTGTTCCACACCCTCTTCAATTTTTTCGTTTTCAAGGGTTAACACATCTGCCTTAAAGGTTCCGTCGGGATTGTATAGGCGCCAAACCTGTTTACATGCAGGGTTAGTCATCTTTGCGGGATTATCCGAAAATTTCATAACAGGAGTCCATTCCGTTTCTCCTAAACTTTTGCGGGCTGCCATTTTGTATACGCCTGTAAGAGAGGCTTCATTTCCGCCCGTAACCATGTGAGTACCTACTCCCCAAGAATCTATAGGTGCATTGTTTTGAACTAGGGATTCTACAATTTCTTCCGTCAGTTCGTTTGAAACGGAAATCTTTGCCGTAGGACAACCGGCTTCATCGAGGCGCTTCCGCACATCCTTACTCAAATAATAAATATCGCCCGAATCGAGGCGGACACCGAAGTTCTTTCCCTTTTCTTGCAACCGCTTTCCTACCTTGATAGCATTTACAATACCCGAGCGGAGCGTATCATAAGTATCTATTAAGAATATTGAGTTATCGGGATACATGTCGGCATAGGCCTGAAAAGCGTCCTCTTCGTTTTTAAAAGACATTATCCATGAGTGGGCCATTGTTCCGAGGGCGGGTATGCCGAGTTCCTTGGCAGCAAGGGAATTGCTTGTGCCGAAGGCTCCGCCTATGTAGGCTGCCCGTGTTGCACTCATAGCTCCGTCATTGCCCTGAGCTCGGCGAAGTCCGAATTCCATTATAGCTCCCTTTTTTGAGGCCAGCCAAATTCGGGCTGTTTTGGTTGCTATAAGGGTTTGGAAATTTATCATGTTTAAAATTAGGCCTTCCAAGAGCAAGGCTTCAACCGTATCGGCTTCAATACGGATTAAGGGCTCATTCGGGAAAACGGCACTTCCTTCCTTCATTGCCCAAATATTGCCGGAGAATTTAAAACCGGCAATATATTCTAAAAAATCTTTTTCGAATATTCCTAAAGACTTAAGCCAGTCGATATCGCTTTTTTCAAAGTGAAAGTTTTGAATAGTTTCTAAAAGGGGTTCAAGGCCTGCAAAGACGGAATACCCCCCCTTAAAAGGATTCGATCTAAAAAACATTTCAAAAACGGTTTTGGTGTTATCCCCTTTTTTCCAAAAGCCTTGAGCCATTGTCAATTCATAAAAGTCTGAAAATAAAGCATTATTAATCATTTTAATTCTCCATTAATAAAAATTTACTTTATAAGAGCTTCCACTGCATCCAAAGTCATTTTTTTAATATCGGTCAAATCTGCCGTTATTATAACTTTGGCATTGTCCTCTATTGTTCCTATAGCATTTATCCATTCTTGTGAAACTGTAAGTTTTGCAGCCTCTATTCCGCCTTGCACTTGTGTGGAAGCAGCAATTTTCTTTATACCCTCAGCTGTAGCTTGTGCAACGGCAACTATTTCTCTTGCTTGACCTTCTGCTTCGTTTATCATTCTTTCTTTTTCGCCTTCACTTATATTTACGGCTTCTTCATAAGCAGCCCTTGATAAGTTGATAACGGTTTCCATTTCTCCTACCGAACGTGCTATTTCCGCACGCTTTTCTCGTTCGGCTTTCATTTGATTTTCCATTGCGTCCATTATAGAATCGGAAACTCTAATGTTTTGGATTTCATATCGAGTAACTTTTACCCCCCAAGGATCGGAGGCTTCGTCTACAGCTTTTACAACCTGAGCATTTATTTGTTCGCGAGCTTCAAAAGTGTCGTCCAAATCGAGCTGTCCTACAACCGAACGCATTGTAGTTTGAGCCAAAAGAATTGTTGCATATCTGTAATCCCTAATGCCATAACTTGCTTTTATGGGATCAAAAACCTGAAGATATAAAATTCCGTCTATTCTTACTTGAACATTATCTTTTGTAAAACAATCTTGTGCAGGAACATCTATAGCTTGTTCTTTTAGATTTTGTCTGTACCTTACTCTATCGATAAAGGGGAATAAAATATGAAATCCTGCTTCCAAAGTTGCATGATATTTACCAAGTCTTTCTACAATCAGCGACATTCTATTAGGTACAACTCTTATACTTCTGAATAAGGCAATTATAAAAACAAGAGCAAAGATGCCCGGTATAATAATAAAAGAAATAAATTTAAACATCGGCTCCTCCTTTTACTTTGGGTGTTTCTTTACCGGAGTTTTTTATTACATCTGAAAGAACTGCAAGGTCTGCAAGTTTATCCGGATAAACTGCAATTTTAGATTTTTTAATGATGTCTTCAAATCTTTGAATATAATTTTCGGCAAGCCGTATTCCCATTGCAGTTTTTCCGCCGGGTTCGGATAGGGCAGCTGCAATCATTCTAAGACCTTCGGCTGTAGCATTACTGGTAATTTCTATAGCTTTAGACCGTCCTTCTGCAATATTAATCTTTTTTTGTTTTTCGCCCATAGCTTTGTTTATGGCTTCCTGTTTTTTGCCTAAAGAAATATTAATCCTTGATTCTCTTTTTCCTTCGCTCGAAAGAATATTTGCACGTTTTTCACGTTCGGCTTTCATTTGTCTTTCCATTGCTTCAAGAATTGTCCGCGTAGGTGTAATATCCCTTATTTCATAGCGGGTAACTTTTATACCCCAGCTGTCCGAAGCTTCATCAAGAGCTTTAACTATATTGTCGTTTAGTCCTTCCCGTCCGCAAAAAGTCTTATCCAATTCGAGTTTTCCTATTTCGCTACGCATAGTGGTTTTTGCAAGTTGAGCTACTGCATATCTGTAATTGTCTATTCCGTAACTTGCTTTAACGGGATCGAATATTTTTAAGTAGAGTATTCCGTCTACCTGTACTTGAACATTGTCGGCAGTAATACATATTTGAGGATCGACATCAAGTGCTTCTTCTTTTAGATTTTGTTTATATGCAACTCTGTCGATAAAGGGTGTAAGTATATGAAAACCTGCGGTAAGAGATTTTGAATATTTTCCCAGCCTTTCTATAACGTAGCATTCTTGTTCGGGAACAACAATTGCAACCGAAAAAAGAATAATGACTACAATAACCAAAATAACATATATCGATATCATGCACTACCTCCTGCATTGATTTGTATGAAAGATTTTATCCCATCGGGTGAAGTTATTATTAATAAGATATTACAGCCGTATTTAGGGACGTTTGCATGTAAAATGCCGAAATATAAAATGCTCTTGTACAATCTTATAGGAAATATAAATCCGTCTGCAAAACACTTAAAAACATACACCGTAACAGCTTCTAATGTTTTTAAAGACCCACACTATAAGTTTAAGCATTTATACCAAATGCGTACATAAAATTACGCATTTGGTTAAAGCTGTATTTTAAATTTAGCAGTAAACTGCTTTTAAGAATTCTAAATCCAATTCGGGATAAAGAACGAATTTGTGTAAAAGACAATCAACCTCTTTTTGTATTTCGGTTTTTACTGCAGGGTCAACAATTACGTTTGCCTTGCTGGGAGCTCCGCTTTTTGTAACACCGGGTTTTGAAGCCTTTAAAACTCTGTCTATGATTGAAGCAATTTGTTTCATTTCCGCTTCGCCCATTCCAAGACTTGTTACGGCAGGGGTTCCGACTCTCAAACCGCTTGTCCACCAAGGTCCATTCGGGTCAAAAGGAAGACTGTTTCTGTTAAGTGTAACACCGCATTCGGACATTGCAGTTTCGGCTTGACGACCGTTAAGTCCGTATTTTGTTACATTAATAAGCATAAGGTGGTTATCCGTTCCGTTTGTTTGCAGCTGCATTCCTAAAGCCATACATTCTTTTGCTAAAGAAGCTGCATTGTCTCTTACTTTATGAGCATAATCTTGGTATTCTTTGCTGCTTGCTTCTTTAAATGCAACAGCTTTTGCTGCCATTACATGGGGAAGAGGTCCGCCTATTACAAGAGGACAACCTTTATCTACAAATTCGGCAAATTCTTTTTTGCAAAGAACCATTGCACCGCGGGGACCGCGTAAAGTCTTGTGCGTTGTTGTAGTTACAACATCAGCCCATAAAACAGGATTATAATCGCCTTCAAAAACTTTTCCTGCAACCAAACCTGCAAAGTGAGCCATATCTACCATCAAAACGGCTCCGCATTTATCGGCAATTTCTCTAAAGCGTTTAAAATTGATTTTTCTGGGATATGCACTATAACCTGCCAAAAGAATAAGAGGCTTTTCTTCCATTGCTTTTTTTTCGATGTCATCATAGTTTAACTCTCCTGTCGCTTTATCAACAGTGTAGGAGCAGGTTTTAAACATTTTGGACGAAACGTTTTGAACATAACCGTGAGTAAGATGTCCGCCGGAATAGTAGTCCAAGCCCATGAGTTTTTGATTACCTAGAGAATGGCGTAATTCCTCCCATTCTTCATGGCTCAAACCCTCCAATGTCATTTTTTTTACTTTTCCATCGACGATTTTTTCAAATTTTTTAAGATAAGGCTCTTCGACTTTTGCATTTAAAATTGCCCAATAAGCAACAATGTTTGCGTCTGCACCGGAGTGAGGTTGAACATAAGCATGTTCGGCTCCGAAGATTTTACATGCTTCCTCGCAAGCAGCCATTTCAACAGCATCAACATTTTCGCAGCCGCCGTAATAGCGGTGTTCGGGATAACCTTCGGCATATTTATCCGTAAGTAGGTTCCCCATTGCAGCCTGAGTGCTAAGCGAGCAATAATTTTCGCTTGCAATTAATTTTAAATGACTACGCTGATTTTCTATTTCCTTAACTATACTTGCCGCAACTTGAGGGTGTACGGCAGATACCAAATCTAAATTGGAAAGATACGCAATCATCGGCAATTTTGCATTGCAGCCTTCCTTTTCGAGGTATTTTTTTAAACCTTCTTTCATTATAAGTCTCCTAACAATAAAGATAGCTAATTTTATTTTTTATTATATCCTTTTTTATCTTTGTATGCTATAGGACGAAGACTGAAATTCAAAATTAAATTAGAAAAAAACTTTTACATCATTCTCGGTGGCTGTCCTGTAGCGTCTAAAGCATCTCGCCACAAAGAACCTTCGGGGTCTACATAATTTCTTTGCATAACCGTTTCTTCAATGGGCAGATGAACAAATTTATTGTTTACCAACCCTATTAAAGTTCTTGTTTTTCCTGCCATAGCAGCATGGACAGCATTGTTTCCAAGCCGTTCGCAATAAATTGAATCTATCGGAGCCGCTATTGCAGAGCGTATCTGATAACTCGGATCTATATATTTTAGGTTAATATGAATTCCGGCTTCATCAAAATAGGATGTTATCTCTTTACGCAAAAATACACCTATATCCGCAAGTTTTTTATTGCCGGAAGCATCTGTTTCATTTTCCACCTGCATAAGATTTTGCCCTGCACCTTCAGCCGCTACAATCAAGGCATAACCGTTTTCTTCCAGTTTTTTTCGAAGATGAGAAAAAAAGCCGTTTTCTCCTCTAAGCTCAAACGGAACTTCCGGAATAAGAACAAAATGAGCTTCATGGCTTGCAATTGCCGTATGTGTCGCAATAAAACCCGATTCGCGTCCCATAAGTTTTACAAGTCCTATTCCGTTTATTTGAGAACTTGCTTCCATATTTGCGGCGGCAACGGATTCGGCAGCCTTTGCAATTGCTGTATCAAAACCGAAAGATTTTTGAATAAAGGATAAATCGTTATCTATGGTTTTTGGAATTCCTATAACGGATATTTTTAATTTGCGTTTTTCGATTTCACGGGAAACCGCCAAAGCTCCTTTTTGAGTTCCGTCGCCGCCTATTAAAAATACCATATTAATATTAAGCTGCTCGATACCGTCCACTATTTCGGACGTTCTGTTTCCTCCGCCTCTTGAAGTACCCAAAAAAGAACCGCCCGTTTTATGAATACCGTTTACAACTTCCGGATTTAATTCTATAGGAGAAAAACCGTATTCCGGAATAAAACCTTTATATCCGAAAGGGATTCCGCTTATGCGGCGCACTCCGTAACGAGTCCATAAACAGCGTACAACGGATCTAATAACATCATTTATTCCAGGGCATAACCCACCGCAGGTTGCGATGGCAGCATGGACATAATTAGGACTAAAATATATTTTTTGTCTTGGACCGGCTTTTTCGATTACATCCGAATTGGTTAAAGGTTCCGAGGTTTCTCCCAAATAAGCATTGATATCATACCTGATAAATTCGGAATCCTGTACATAATTTGCAATGGAATCCCCGTGTGTATCCGAAAGGACAATCGGCGATGGAATTTTACATTCTCCCAATGAAGAAATTAAAAAATTCGGTTTATACATATACACACTCCTTTAAATAATATTTTTAATTTTATTCAAATTACCCGGCTTTGTCAATTCCGCACAGTTCGTATATACAAAAACCAACACCGCCGACGCATAATGCAGATAAGGATCGTCTGGTATAAAACCCTCCGCACGAATAAATTGCTTTCGAAACTGTTAGGTTTTAAAAAATCTTTTTTATAAATTGCGAATATTCTATTTTGAATTCATTATAAACACACCTTTCCAATCTTGTTTAGGAGGAGAAATTTTATAATGAATTACGCGCCTTAAAAAAATCTTGGAAGGAACATCATTAAATTTTTCTGCCCCTTCCGAAAAATATTCTTCGGCTTTTTCCCAGTTTCTTGTACGGTAATAAGAAAGACCCGTTTCAAAAGTATTTTTAAGATCATAAACTTTATCGTTTGCACTCTCTTTCAATTGAAGAATTTCAAAAATACGTACAGGTTCCGTTTTTCCTTTAACCGCCACATAATCCAATTCTCTGCATATAAAATCGTCATTTAGTTTTTCGTATACACTTTCCGAAATAATTGAGCTTGAGCCGTACTCTTTGTTTGCACCTTCAAGTCTGGCAGCGAGATTTACTGTATCTCCTATTGATGTAAAATCCTTTCTTGTTTGTGCTCCGACCGAACCGAAAACAACCGAACCGGAACTAATACCTATTCCGATTGAAATAGAAGCGGAGCCTTCTTTGGCTGCCTCCTGTTTCTCGCGGTGCATTGCTTTTTTTATTTCCATGGCAGCCTTACATGCGTTTATTTCTTTTTTGGGTCCCGCAAAAAATGCCATAATTGCATCACCGACGTATTTATCTACATCTCCGCCATTTTCAAAAATAATTTTTGTTTCTATATCGAGATAACGGTTTAAAATTCTTATAACATCTTTCGGCGGAATAGTTTCGCAAAGACTTGTAAACCCGCGTATATCCGTAAAAAGAAAACATAAATCCCTTGTCGAACTCATACGGCTTATGTTTCTTTCCGCATTCCGTATTGTATGAAACGACACATAAGGTAAAATACCTCTTATAAGCGTAATCATATTTTTTATCTCTATGGAAAGCTTTTTTATCTCATCGTGGGTATTTATATTTTCTTCAAAAACAAGTCTATCGGCTTCTATATTTGCATTTCCCGAAAGCATTTCGCCTAAAATGTTTGCCGTTTTTCTAATATTGCCGCAAAGAAAAATTACAGGATTAGCGATAAAATCGGCAAGGAACAATGTAACGATTATCGAGATATAAAGAAAAACAGCCGAAAGAGCAAATATAAAAACTTTTACCTGAAAATACGGACGGTCTAAAATTTCTTTTAAATATGTAACAACGGAAAATCCTAAAAGTTTTTGCCCTTCTTTTCTGGAAAATGCTATCGGATATACATAAATGCAGGTACCTTTTTCCGGTTTATAGACAGGTTCACTTCTGGTGTATTCATTTTTAAAACGCTGTATATACAAAGCGGCTTGTTCTGGCGTAATACGTTTTTCTTCATCAGGAATTTTCCGAACCTGACCTGCCGCTGTCGTGTAAGAAAAAACATCAAATGAAGGAAGATCACCCGGCGAATTAACCTGTTCGATAAATACCGGATTTTTGCTGTTTGTAATTATAATGTCGACACGCTGACACGGAAAAGGAGATGAGGCATTTGTTTGTTTTATACCTTCAAGAAATGCACTTATTTTTGCATGAAGTCCGTCCGAAAAACTGTATATTGCCGCAACTTGCTCTGCCTGATTTTTACCCGTATTATTTACGGTCTGTGTAAGCAGGGCTTTATAATTTCGTAAATCGGTGTAAATAAAAGTAGAAAGAATAATAATTATAGTAAAAAGTATAACAATAGTTATTTTAGTTTTTATGTGTGTCTTTTTTTTGCTATTCTTAAAACTATTCATGGCACGTTTTAGCAAAGTTGCCATATTTAAATCATTTTCGGTTACGAAAGTATTTGTACTTGTTTGTTTTTTTAATTTTTCAATCGCCTTCTTATGAGTTTCTATTTCCCTTTTTTCTTCTTCTTTTAAAAGCCGTTTATATTCCGTATAAAAACCGTTACGTTTTTTTATAGAAATTATTCCGTATGCAATTAAAAAAATATGAAAAATAAGAGCCGTAAAAAATGCAAAATACACACTAAAATTTAGAGCATAAAACCATCGTACCGTATTTGCAAATACGACCATTCCGGCAACTGCTGTTGAAAGATAAAGTGTTGTAGGAATAACGGCAAGAAAATAAACAGTTTTTTTATTCAGTTTTTTTTGAGAAAAAGGAAAGAAAGATATAAAAATTGCAATAAAAGCCGCAGGCATAAGAAAAAATAAAAGACAACTTATATAAAAGAAGTTTAAACCTTTTTGCACAACTTCGGTTCCCAAAATCGATAAAGGATAAAGAAGTATTGGTGTTTTTTCGGTATTAAACAAATCCATTTTATCCATACCGAATGGTAATAACATAAGTTCGGCAAAAATTATAAGCGAAATTATTTTTATCATATTCGGAGAAGCTATAATTCTTTTTACGATATTTTGTATTTTTTCAAAGGCAGCTTTATCCATGTATTAATATCCTCACGGTATAATTTATATTAAAATCTTTTATGACAAAAACAGTTGTTCTGTCTAGTCAAATATTATAAGACACCTCTAAAACCGGGATTCTTAGAGAGGCGACACAAATAACAGTTTACATACTAAATATTTTTTGTCAATAGAAAGATTTTAATGAATTTATTTATTCGTGCGGAGGGTTTAATACCCCGACGCTCTGCGTCGTAACAAAGGGTATTAAAGCCGACTGCAACAACCTTATAGAACATACAATGCAAAACGTTGAGCATTGTACCCCGACGCTTGCGTCGGGGTATGTTGTTTATAAACCCGATAAAGATAATTAAGCACAAAAAAAGACACTC
>CAUTTN010000055.1:0-10918 GCA_963541225.1 uncultured Treponema sp. | reverse complement strand
TTATGAAAACCATCGGCAAAGAAAGACTGGAGAAAATATTTAAAGATTATTAAAAGGTAAACCCTCTAAAAACCTCAGTTTTAGAGGGTTCAAAATGTTAAAAAAAGTCAAACACAAGTATAATTACTTATGTTTGACTTTTGTATAGGGCAGGGAAATTAATTCGTTAAGTTTGATCTTTGTTTACCTTAAACATATTTACTTCGTTTTCTAAAGCGTCAATACTTTGTTCATTTTTTTCCGTTATAGATTTGGCTTCTTGAGCGGCATTATTAATTTGTAAAGCTCCGGCTGCCATTTCATTCATACTATCGGCAAGTATATGGGTAAGATTATCCAATTTATGCATTTCTTCCGCAACGCTTTCTCCGCCTATAAGCATTTCTCTGGAACCGGATTGAACTTCTGCCGTTACGTCGGTAATTGTTTTAATAGCGGTTAAAATTTCGCGGTTGCCCTGTTCTTGTTCCCGCATAGAACCCATAAGCCCGTGACTCATATTTTTTACTTGATCGGATAAACTAAAAATAAGCCCGAATTTTTCTTCCGCACTTTTAGCGGAAACCGAAAGACCTTCAATTTGCACACTTAAAACTTTCAATGTTTCGGTAATCGATTTTCCTTGAGCACTGGATTCTTCTGCCAGTTTACGTATTTCATCCGCAACGACGGCAAAACCCTTACCGGCTTCGCCTGCATGGGCTGCTTCAATAGCGGCATTCATAGCTAAAAGATTTGTTTGACTTGCAATATGCTGAATAACGTTTGAAGCTTCAATTAAACCGCCCGATTCTTCCGCAATTTTTTGCGTTACTGTAACCGAATTTACAATCGTATCTCTTCCGTCAATAGTGGCTGCCGCAAGATTTTGAATCGTCTCGTCCGTTTTTGCCAGTGTTTGTGTTACCGAGCTGACATTTGCAGTCATTTCTTCTATTGCAGAAGATGACTGAGCAATACTTTCGACCTGATTTTCTATACTGCCGTTTAATTGCTTTATTGTTCGGATTATTTCTTCAACTGTAGCAGCGGTTTCCGTAACACTTGCCGCTTGCGTAAGCGTTTGCTGTTTAACACTATCAATATTAGCACTAATTTCATAGACGGCACTTGCGGTCTGATTCATATTTGTTGAAAGCGTATGACCGAGATTTGTAAGGATTCCCGATTCCGTAATAATCCGGTTTAATAAGTTGGCTGTGATGGCTTGAAAATTATTTAGAGCATTCATCAAAAAACCTAATTCATCACGGCTTATAATATCGATTTTTTCTTCCGTATAGTCGCCTTGCATCATTTTTTCCGTAAAGTTTAAAATAATTTGCATTCTTGTCGAGGAACCGTTTGCCTGCAAATATAAATCCGTAAGTCCCAACAAAATTCCAATACAGGCAAGAGGCAGCGTTTTTATCCAAAGAACCATTTTGATGGAATCCAGTTCTTGAAGAACTATAATCGGGGCTAGAGCGATAAGAATAGTACCGGTAAAACTAAAAAAAGCGGTTAGAACAGAACGTATTTTAAGAGGCATTCCTTTAAAATCAATGTGTAAAGGAATAATATGCAACCATTTTTCAAAATTTTGTATAAAGAAAACATAGAAAAATAAAGCAAACAAAAAACAATTTCCTACCGAAAACATTAAAACTGCATTAAAAACATCCTTATTGCTATATTCTGCCGCAAATGCTGTAAGTATAAATGGTATAGAAAAAGAAACTAAAATCGGAATAACGATAAGTAAACTTTCATATTTTTTGATTGATTTTAAAGCTTTTTTATAAGCGTCTTCGTCGGCATTATAGTTTGCAAAAATAGGTATAAAATGCGAATAAAGAAGAAAAGCGATAAGAGCCGATATAATAACCGTTATTGCAAACGGAAAACTTAAAAATAATTTTTTGATGACATTAGCCGGCAAAATATCAAAAATAAGCAGACAGAGCGGAAATACCAACTGCCACGAAGTAAGAATTAGAAGCGAAAAAATAAAAATACGGGCAGGAGGTTTAGATAATTGCATATTGTCAGACTTCATTGTTCCTCCAAGAATTTCGGGGGGGGGGGGCAGTATATACATTTTTTTTATACATGTCAACTCCTTAAGCTTTAATAAAAAAAATCCCATAATATATTAAAAAACATTATGGGAATACAGGTAATATAGTACACAATATTAAAAAAAACAAGTCTTTATAGTATTTTTTTGTAAAAATTGTAAAAATATTTTCCGAAATAACTTACATAGTATAATGGCGGAAAGAAAAACTGCCCTTGATTTTATGCTTTCAATCATATATAATGCGGACTATGGAATTTACAAACGAATTTATCGAAAGCCTCAGTGTCAATGAGGTAGATATTATGAAAAAGATTGCAGAAGAACTGGGTATTAAAATACAGCAAGTATCTGCGGTAATTACTTTAGTAAATGAAGGCTGTACAATCCCTTTTATTTCGCGTTATCGAAAAGAAATGCACGGCTCGCTTGATGAAGTGCAGGTAAGAGATAGCGACAGGCTTTTTAAATCTTACACAAATTTGGAAACACGCCGGCTTGAAATCGTACGGGGTATATTTGCGGCAGGAAAACTTACCGAAACTCTTTACGAAAACATCATGAAAGCCGTTACATTGACGGAGCTTGAAGATATTTGGCTTCCTTTCAAAAAGAAAAAGAAGACCAGAGGAATGCTTGCCGTAGAACGCGGTTTACAAGCTCTTGCAGACCTTATAAAAGAGGCGGATAAGGCAACGGTTGACGAAAAAGCAAAAGAATTTATTGTTACGGAAGCCGAAACGGAAGAATTAAAAGTTCTTACTGCCGAAGATGCAATTCGGGGGGCTTCCGATATAATAGCCGAAGAAATTTCGCAAAATACCGAAAACAGAAAAACCATTCATGATTATTTTTTAAAAACCGGTAAATTTGAGGTTAAGGGAACCGGCGATGAAGAAACTGCCAAAACTTCTGTTTATCAAATGTACTGGGATTACAATGAAAATTTAAACGAAATAAAACCGCACCGTGTTCTTGCCATTAACCGCGGCGAGAGGGAAGGTGTTTTGGAAGTAAAAATTGATGTAAGCCTTGAAGAAGCTATAAGCCTTCTTCAACAACAATATACTTTAAATAACGAATACCATAGTGAAGCAATAGCGGACGGGCTTGTCCGCCTGCTTGCTCCGGCAGTTTTAAGAGAAATAAGAAGCGATTTGGCTGAAAATGCAGATGGTCACGGTATAAATATTTTTAGCGAAAATTTAAAACACCTTTTAATGACGCAGCCCATAAAAGGAACCAGAGTGTTGGGTATAGATCCCGGTATAAGGACGGGAACAAAATGTGCCGCTTTAGACGAGACCGGAAAATATCTAGGTTCATTTGTCATCTATCAGAATAAAACCGAGGACGCAAAAAAAGCCGTTTTACAGGCAGTAAAACAGTATAATATTCAACTTATGGCAGTAGGAAACGGTACCGGCTCTCATGAAGTTCAGGAAATAGTGTCGAGTGTAATAAAAGAAAGCTGTCCTGATGTACTTTTTACGGTAGTAGATGAAGACGGTGCTTCGGTTTATTCGGCTGGAGATGTTGCCCGTGAAGAATTCCCCGATCTTGACCTTACAATAAGAGGTGCTATTTCTATTGGTCGCAGATTGCAAGATCCACTTTCGGAACTTGTAAAAATAGATCCCAAATCCATAGGTGTAGGCTTATATCAGCACGACCTAAACCAAAAAAAATTATCGGAATCTCTTGATGAAGTTGTAAGCTCTGTTGTAAACAATGTAGGTGTAAATCTTAATACGGCTAGTGCATCGCTTTTAAAATATGTTTCGGGAGTAAGTTCTTCTCTTGCAAAAAAAATTATTGCAAGACGCGAAAGCGAAGGAATTTTTACCGACAGAGATCAGCTTAAAAAAGTAAGCGGTATGGGACCTAAAACTTTTGAACAATGTGCCGGCTTTTTAAAAATCCCGGAAAGTTCCAATCCTCTGGATAACTCGTGGGTTCATCCCGAAAATTACGAAGCAGGAAAAATAATCTACGAAATTCTGCATAAAAAAGAAGAAGTTTCAGGTGAACTGCGGAATGAAATTAAAAATAAATATAGCATAGGTGATCAAACCATAAGCGATATAATCGAAGAACTTAAAAAACCGAATAGGGATCCTCGTGAAGATTGTCCCAAACCGATTATGCAGCAAGGGGTTCTTCAATTTGAGGATTTAAAAACGGGAATGACTGTACGGGGAAAAATAAAAAACGTAGTAGATTTCGGAGCTTTTGTAGATTTGGGTATAAAAGAAACCGCTCTTTTACACATTTCGGAAATGAGCGACAGTTTTATCTCCGATCCTTTGGAAGCCGTAAAAGTAGGCGACATAGTAGAATGCAAAATTATTTCTCTCGATGAAGATAGAAGACGTATATCTTTAAGCCGTAAAACCGGAGAAGCAAAAGCAAAACTTACGGCAAAACAAAAAGGTGAAGTAAAAAAACTTGTTATCAAGACAAAAGACGGTAAAACGGTTACGGTAAAATCGGCTGTTGCAAAACCTGTATTGCAAGGCGAAAAACAGCTTGAAAAACGAGGGGAAAGACATGTTTCGGACCGTCCGCGTAGAGATGATGACGGAACAAAATATAATCCTTTTGCAGCATTATTAAAGGGAAAATAAATTTATAAATTACCAAAATGCCTCTAAAAAGTTCTATCATTTTTAGAGGTTTTGCAATTCTGAAGCAATTTAAATTCATCCGTTACATTTAGGTTTTTTAAATTTTAGTATTTAATCGGATAAAAAAAGAGCCGGTTAAAAACCGGCCGCCCATCAGGCTATCGGATGCCGGCGGGTGGGAGGGGAACCGGCAGCCGATACTTATATATCGGTATAAAAGAAAAAAGCTAAAGTTTTTATACCGAAATTTATTCTTGTTATTCGTGCGGAGGGTTTAATACCTGACGTTTTACGTCTACGCTCTGCGTCGGGGTTGTTGATTATTTTATAACATAATCTTCCTGTAGTAAATAAAATAAAAATATAGTATAATTACAGGCGAGGCAGAGTATCTGCCCGTAATTTCTTATAAGAATAATTAGGAGCTTTTATTATGGATAAAAGAAAGATTTTGGTTACCGGTTCTCTGGGGCAAATAGGAAGCGAATTGGTTATGTTTTTGAGGAACGAATACGGAAACGATAATATTATTGCTTCCGATATAGAAAAAAAAGATGTACCCAAAGTTATCGAAAGCGGACCTTTTGAAAAACTTGATGTTTTAGATGCAAAAAAAACTGTTGAAGTTTGTAAAAAGTATAAAGTCAACACAATTATACATCTTGCGGCTCTTCTTTCGGCTGTTGCGGAAAAAAATCCGCAGCTGGCATATACCATTAACCTGACAGGTTTGCATAATATGCTTGAAATTGCCCGTGAAGAAAAATATAGTTTGTTTGTTCCAAGCTCCATTGCCGCTTTCGGACCTTCAACTCCTGCCGATAAAACACCTCAGGATACCATACAAAGACCTACTTCTATGTATGGTGTTACAAAGGTTGCCGGAGAGCTTCTTTGCGATTATTATCACCAAAAATTCGGAGTGGATACACGCGGTGTTAGGTTTCCCGGTCTTATTTCTTATGAAGCAATGCCGGGCGGCGGCACTACCGATTATGCCGTTCATATTTATTATGAAGCCCTTAAATCTCAATCCTATACATCTTTTATTAAAAAAGGAACTTTAATGGATATGATGTATATGCCGGATGCTTTAAATGCTATTCATAAATTGCTTGAAGCCGATCCTGCAAAATTAAAACACCGAAATGCTTTTAATATTACGGCGATGAGTTTTGCGCCTGAAACAATAGCTGCAGAAATTAAAAAGCATATTCCCAAATTTAAAATGTCTTATGAGGTTGACCCTGTCCGTCAAGGTATTGCAAATTCGTGGCCTAATTCTTTAGATGATTCATGTGCAAAAAAAGAATGGGGCTGGAAGCCGAAATACAACCTTGAAACTATGACAAAGGATATGCTGGAAAAATTAAGTGTAAAACTTAATATTCCTTTTGAATCTGCCTGCGGTGGTAAACCCAAAGCTGCTACAAAATCTGCGGATAAAAAATAATTATTGTTTTTAGATTCTGCCTATTAAAACAAATGATTTAATAGGCAGGGTTCATCTAATGTTTAAAATCACCACTATACGTGGCGATACGGTTGTTTTTTTAATTGTTTATTTTCTTGCAATAAGAACCATTGTTCTGGCTTTTTCGTTGTATAAAGAAAAATCGAAATCACCGTATACTTCTACGGAAGAAAATCCGCTTGCAAGCATTAAAGTTTTTAATTCGGTTGCAGAATAAAGCCTTTGCACGTAAGTATGGTCTGCTTTACGTCCTGTTTCGTCATATAATATCCATCTTGACTTTAAGCCTTCCCAAGCTCCCTCTATTGAATATTGGGTCAAAACCGTAAAGCCTCCGCGTTCAAACCATTCGCCTTCGGTAAAATCCCTAACTGCAATTTCTTTTCCTGTCATCTCAAGAATAAACCAGCCGTTTGGTTTTAAAGAAGCCGAAATATTTTTTAATATTTGCATGTCTTCATTAATCGTACTGCAATACCCGAAACTTGTATAAATACTTATTGCGGCATCAAAGGTTTCCGGTCTTACAAATTTTCTTAAATCGCCTTGAATTAATTCGATATTTACGCCCTCATCTTGGGCGGATTCCATTGCGGCATTTAAAAAAGGTCTGATTAAATCTATACCCGTAACTTTAGCTTTTCTTATTGCCAGCTCCAGCGAAATTCTTCCCGGTCCGCAGCCCGCATCCAAAATGGAAATATTGCCTGCATCTTTTGTAGAAGCTCCGATTATTTTTAAAATATTTTCGGCTATGGTAGGAGCTTCAGCCCATCTTTGGGTATCGAACATTATCGAAGAATATTCTGCCCAAAAAGTTTCATTTTCAAACCAGTCTTTAAGTTTTCCCATTATCTTGCTATGACCTCGCTTTTTATATTATTCATAACTCCGGTTCCGCAAAGTGCTTCTATAAGCATAAATGCGAATTCCTCGGCAGCTCCAGGACCGCATGCCGTTATAATATTACCGTCTTTAATTACCCTCTTTCCCGGAACAGCTTTTGTTGTTAGATCTTTATCGAAGCCCGGATAGCAAGTAAACTTCTTTCCGTCTAAAAATCCCCACGAACCTAAAGCCAAAGCAGAGGCAGCACAAATTGCACCTAAAAACCCGCCGTTTTTTAATACGGTTGTACTAAAGTTTTTTACCGAAATATTTTCAGCCAACATTTTACTGTTGGGCATTCCTCCCGGCAGTACTACAAGAGAAGCAGTTTCGGCAGCATTTTCAGCTTCCTCCAAAGTTATATCACAAACAACAGGAATTTTCCGTGCCGAAATAACCGTTTTACCGGAAACTCCAACCGTAACGGTCTTAATTCCGGCTCTTCTTAAATAGTCTATGGGTGTAACGGCTTCAACTTCTTCAAAACCATCAGATAAAAATACAAAAGCACTTTGCATGATAAACCTCCAAAATATAAATTTTAAAAAAATGTTATTTTTTGTATTTACCCTATTGAAATAAGATACAACAGTATTATAATAATAGCATGAAACAAGTTTTATTGATAGATGTAGTATCCTCTTTACGCAATTATATTTCGAATAAATTAGCCGGAGTAGGGGTTACCGTCCTGTATGCAGAAACTGTAGAAAAAGGCTTGGAACTTATATCGAAAAATTATATAAGCCTTATAGTTGTAGAATGTAATATTTCCAGAAATGATTTTTTTGATTTTTTGGCAAAAGTAAAAGAAAATCCGCTAAATGAAGATATTCCTATAATGACTATTATTTATCATGTGAACAAAAATGATATTTCGTTATTTGCCTCATATAATGTCGAAAAAGTTTTTTCAAAACCCGTTAGAGCAGACGAGATAGTTGTTGCATTGAGTGAATTTTTGGAAGTTAAATTTACTTTCGATACGACACCATGTATTTTGGATATACGCGTAAACGAAGATGTAATTTTTGTCGAATTGGCACAAGGCTTAAACCGCGATAAAATTGAAATTTTGCAATTTAGAATAGACGAGTTGGTAGAACTGTACGGATTTACTCATCCTAAAATTTTGGTTTTAATGTCGGATTTAAATTTAAACTATTCCGATGTTACGAATTTGGAATACCTTGTTGACAATATTTTGGCAATTAAAAATGTAAATCCTAAAAATATAAGAGTGCTTACATTAAATACACTAATTTGTGAGTTTTTTAATAATAATGCACAATATAAAATAAAAGTTGCATCTTCGCTTTCGACTGCCTTATCGGAATTGTTTAGCGAAAAAGTTGAAACTCAAGACATAATAGAGCAGGTTATATCCGAAAAAGATAGCATAGCGGAGGATGGTCCAAAAACTCTTGAAATGCGGTTAAAAGTTGATAGTATAGGTAGTTTAAGTGTTGCCTTAGTGGATGATGATCCGGTTATCTTAAAACTCATGTCCGCTATTTTTTCTTCAATAGGTGCAAATATTTCACAATTTGAAAGCGGAGAAGCTTTTGTCAAAAGTTTTACGGACGATTTATACGATATAGTTTTTTTGGATATAATGATGCCCGGAATGAACGGAATTGACGTTTTGATGAAAATACAAGAAAAAAAAGCAAAAACACCTTTTGTTATTCTTTCCTCGATTGCTCAACGCAGTTTTGTTTTTAGTGCACTGGAAAAAGGGGTAAAAAGGTATTTGGTAAAACCAATAAACAGAGATCTTATTTTAAGAAAAACAAAGGAGATTTTGGGTGTTAATATCTAAAAATGATGCTTTAAACTTAAATCTTGGTCAATATTTAAACAATTCCAATATGGCATATATTATTTTCGATTCCGATCTTCATCCCGTATACTGGAATAAAACTGCCGAAAGGATATTGCCCGAATATTTACACGATAATCCTTCTTTAAGTCTTGAAGATTTTTTTCAAAAAAAATTAACACCCGATGAACATAAACGCATCTGCATTTTTATAAATCATTTTAAAAGTTCCGGGGCAATAGAATTTGAAGTCAATTTTACAAACCATGTTTCTTCAAAAGCGATATTTAAATTCAGCATGGCAAAACAAGAGGACGGTAATTTTTTTGTTACAATAGACAATATTACAAAACAGACTTTAAAAGAAAAATTTTTGATTAATGCCAAACAGGATGCCGAAAAACTCAGCAATATGCGAAGTTTATTTTTGGCAAACGTAAGCCACGAAATAAGAACACCGATCCAAACAATTATCGGAATGACGGAACTTATAAACGATACAAATCTTGATGAAGAACAAAGAGAATATATAAGACAGGTTAATTTTAGTTCGGATGTTTTGCTTGCACTTGTAAACGATATTCTCGATTTTTCAAAACTTGAAAGCGGAAATATGCAGATTGAAGATATTGTCTTTAATTTGATTGATTCTGTAGAACAAACCGTCGACCTTGTTTCGATAGAGGCTCATAAAAAAGGGCTTGAAGTTTTGGTCGATATTGATTCGGGAGTTCCCGAATTTGTAAATGGAGATCCTAACAGACTGCAGCAGGTTTTGCTTAATTTTATAAAAAATGCAGTTAAATTTACGGAAAAGGGTTTTGTTTATGTTTTGGTAAAAATCGTATTTGAAGATGATCAATATGTTATAAATAAGGCAAAACCCTATATTTTGTTTGAAGTAGCCGATACAGGAATAGGAATTAGTCCGGAGCAAAAACAAAAAATATTTAATTCTTTTTATCAGGGAAGTGCCGCCATAAACCGTAAATATGGAGGAACAGGTTTAGGGCTTGCAATTTCTAAAAATATTGTTACCGCATTAAACGGAACTGTCGGCATCAGAGATAATTTTAGATCCGGTTCCGTTTTTTGGTTTAAAATTCCTTTGAAGACAGCAAAAAAAAATATCCCTCAAGAAAATATTCTTTTGGATAAAAAAACAAGATTTCTTTTGGTTGACGATAATGCTAAAACCAGAAAGGTATTAAAAAAAATGCTTATGAAATTCGGGTTTGAAGATATAACAATGGTAAGATCCGGTTATCAGGCTTTGGAAATTATGCAAACCGCAGCTTCTCATCAAAACCCGTTTGATATTGTTTTTGTGGATATGGTTATGCCTGAAATGGACGGCTGGCGGCTTGGAGCCGAAGTTTATAATAATAGCTTACTTAAAGATTCTAAATTATATTTAATGATACCGGAGGGCAGTTTAGGCGGTGATGCAAAAATGAAACTTCTGCAATGGTTTAAAGGGTATCTGTATAAGCCATTAAAAAGACGGTTGTTATTCGGTTTATTAAATGATGCTTATCGTAAATTTAATGCCGGTTCCGAAATAGATAGCATAACGGAATTGGAGCCTCTAGAAAGTACGGAAACAAATATCGATTTACAAACGAAAACCGAAAAAAATAATTTTACTTCATTTAACTTTGAAGGGATTAAAATCCTTGCTGTAGACGATCACCCTGTCAATAAACAGCTTTTAAAAATAATGCTCGAAAAAGCAGGCTGTATTGTAACCACTGCAGAAGACGGGCAACAGGCAATTAATGCCGCTTCCGATAGAGTGTACGATATAATATTTATGGATATTCAAATGCCCATTTTAAACGGGTATGAAGCGGCTCAAATTTTGCGTGAACGCGGATATGAAAAACCGATAATTGCATGTACGGCAGGTTCTCAAGAAGACGAAAAAAAGCTGTGTCTTTCGCTCGGTATGAACGATATAATAACAAAACCTTTTAATAAAAACCAATTATTCGAAATGGTAAAAAAACATTGTTCTAATTTAGGGTAAATATAAGGATAGACTTATT
>CAUTTN010000054.1:0-11048 GCA_963541225.1 uncultured Treponema sp. | reverse complement strand
TAATTTAAAAATTTATCTAATTTTAAGTGAATCCTTAAAAAATTTAAAGTTTATGTTTAATTTTTATTTACTATGTTGCGATGAAAAATACATATTCTTACTCCTTTTTCATCTATCCGTAACCTGTTAGCCGTCTTACCGACGGCAATCTACCTAAATTCCGTATTTTTAATAAATGTTAAAGCTAAATTTGTAATATCTTTAATTTCTTTTTCGGTATAGGGTTTTATGTTATTCCAATCAGGATTTAAACAATTCCCCGGAACAAAATTTGCAAGTTTCCATACGGCATTTTTAGGTAAAACGGAAGCTATTTCTTCTATTTCGGATTTATCCACAAAACCGGGAATTAATACCGTTCTATATTCGGTTTCGATTCCGTCTTTTACCAAAATTTCAATCGTCTTTAAAATACGTTGTACAATGCCTGAAAAATTATCTTTAGCAGATTTAGGTAAGACCTCTTCATATCTCTTTAATGATGTTTTTATATCCAAGGCAATCATTGAAGGTCTTAACTCCGTAGAATTAAGCACTTTTAAAAGTTTATCGGGTTGAGTTCCGTTTGTATCAATTTTTACAGCCAAATTAAGTTCTTTGGCTTTACGGATAAGGTCAAAAATAACAGGCGAAATAAAAGGCTCCCCGCCGGATATAACAAGCCCCGAAAGAATATTCTTCCTTTTTCCTAAAAAAGAATAAACTTCATCAATAGTGTAATAATTATTACCTGAACTTTTTAACTCACTGCCTTTTACCGAAGCCTTTACAAGCTCCGTATTATGGCAATAAGGACAACTTAAATTACACCCCGGCAAAAAAACCGCAGCAGCAACTCTACCCGGAAAATTCACTAAAGTAGTTTTTTGTAAACCTACAAGCATTATAATTATAAAAAATCTTTTTTTTAGTTTTTAAAGATGTATGATCACTCAAACAATTTAATTGATAGTCATTACATAGTAATAATTTTAAGAACTACAAATTACCATGTCAAGTTAATCCTTAAAATTAAGTTTATATTGCTATACATTCTTCATTTGATGAAGTTTTATGTTAATAACAACTCAAATCTGCACATGTTGTTTAAATTCTTTTATTTTCAGGCGAAAACATTCGACGATGATTATATTCTTCTCTTTTTCCTTTATTCCAATTCCTGACAGATCTGTAATAACCTACAATTCTTGCGTATACCTCGGTTCCCGAACCATGAACATTTCCAAGTTCTTTTTTTACCTGTTCAATTTCCGAATTAATTTGCTCAATAGTTTTCACTTATTTGCCTCCCTGCTTAAATATAGCGTTGTATATTTAATAATAGCTTATTTTAACACTATATATAGTGTTTGTCAAGCTCTTTTAATATATAAGATGCATGAAACATTAAAAATTACGGGTTAAGGCAAAAAAAAGAGATTGGCACTTAAAGCCAATCTCCGATTTAACGTCCTTGAAATCATTCAAAACGTATTATTTTATCCGGTAAAACGGCATCCGGATGTCAAAGACATGCCGTTTGTATGTTCCGGGTTGTATTTTGATTATCGGATACAAATATAAAAAACTTAAATTTTTTTCAGTTAAAATAGACAAAACTTTGAAAGCTCTGCTATGTACATACTTCTGTGCTTTCAAGTATTTTCGTTTTTCGGTTATTTACCTGCAGAAATATATGTACATAACCCCTTTGTCCTATAAAACAGCTACTTCATATCTTCAAAATAATTTATCTTCATAGCGGAGCGCACCGCATGCAATGTAGCGGCTGCTTTTTCTTTTGCTTTTTTTGTACCGTCAATCAAAATGCTGTAAACGTAGGGCAGTTTTTTTTGTAAGGCTTCCCGTTTTGCCCTAATCGGGGCAAGTTCTTCCTGCAAAATACTGTTCAAAAATTTTTTAATCTTAACGTCACCCAAACCGCCTTTTCGGTAATGCGCCTTTACTTCGTCCAAACAAGAATAATCATTCCAAAAGGCTGCAAAATGTTCTTTCCTTACAAAGGCATCAAGATATGTAAAAACCGGATTTCCATCCACCTTACCTGGGTCTTCCACCCTAAGATGATTCGGATCCGTAAACATTCCCATAACTTTCTTTTTAATCTCCTCGGCACTATCTGAAATATAAATACAGTTTCCCAGCGACTTACTCATTTTCGCCTTTCCATCCGTACCCGGAAGCCTACCGCAAATTTTGTTAGAAGGCAAAAGCTCCTTGGGTTCAACCAAGGTTTCTCCGTAAAGGGAATTGAATGAGCGTACAATCTCACGCGTTTGTTCAATCATAGGCATTTGATCTTCGCCTACGGGAACGGTATTTGCCATAAAGGCGGTAATGTCTGCAGCCTGACTTATCGGATAAGTCAAAAAACCTACCGGAATTCCCGTATTAAATCCGCGCAGCTTAATCTCGTTTTTTACCGTAGGGTTTCGCTCAAGGCGGGCAAGGGTTACAAGGTTCATATAATAGAAACTAAGCTCGCAAAGCTCCGGAATATGGGTTTGCACAAAAATTGAGGATTTTGCAGGATCAATCCCGCAGGCAAGATAATCCAGTGCAACCTCAATCACATTCAGCCGCACCTTTTCAAGATTATCGGAGTTATCCGTCATAGCCTGAGCGTCCGCAATCATAATATAAATCTCATCGTATTTACTTGAATTCTGCAAAGCAATCCTGTTCTTTAAAGAGCCTGCATAATGCCCGATGTGAAGTTTTCCTGTGGGTCTGTCCCCTGTCAAAATAATATTTTTCATTTATTCTATTATGCACAAGTAAGCAAAAAATATCAATTACCCATAAAACTTAAAAAAAAGTAAAAATTATACTTGACAAAAAACGGATAATAGCGTAAACTGATTTTCGTTGGGTGGCATTAAATCCTTTATTTAAGCTCAACAATGGTACTTGACTTTTTTTTTGTTTATGTATATTATACCACTGCTCACTGTATAAGCGAGAGTGGTGGAATTGGCAGACACGCTAGACTTAGGATCTAGTGCTTCGGCGTGAGGGTTCAAGTCCCTCCTCTCGCACAATTCCACAAAACAAAAAGTGGAGTAGAATTGCGGGAATAGCTCAGTGGTAGAGCGCCACCTTGCCAAGGTGGATGTCGCGAGTTCAATCCTCGTTTCCCGCTTAAAGCGATTCGGTGAACGAATCGCTTTTTTTTTGCCTAAAAAGCATATCTTAAAACATCAAGACTTTTGGATTTCTCATCATAAGTCGCAAGGAAGGAATAATGAATTACGAAAAAAAACTGACTGTAAACGAAAAAGCTCATGCAGAACTTTCTGTAACAATAAAAAAAGAAGAAGTTCAAAAAAGCTATAATGAATTATTAAATAAATATTCAAAAGAATTACAAATTCCCGGTTTTAGAAAAGGTAAAGTTCCTATTAAAGTTTTGGAAACAAAGTATAAAACGGCTATTGCAGGCGATTTGGCAGGAAATTTAATTGAAGATACTTTAAAAGAAATCTTTGAAGAATTGAACGAATATGAAAGACCGCTACCTTACTCTTACCCCGAAATGGCAGAAAAACCCGAATTGCAGACCGATGAAGACTTTTCGTTTACTGTAGGCTATGATGTCATGCCTAAAGTCGAAATAAAAAAACTTGACGGCTTCTCCATCGAAGTTCCTGAAGTAAATCCTACTGAAGAAGATATTACAAAAGAACTTAAATCTTTACAAGAAAGAAATGCTCTTGTTACAGCGTGCAAAGACGGAACAAAGGCAGAAAAAGATCATATAGCTACAATAGATTATTGCGAAATAGATGAAGAAGGCAAAACAATTGAGGGAACGGAAAGACAAGACTTTGTATTTACAATCGGAACGAAAATGAACTTTTTTAAAATCGATAACGAAATAATCGGAATGCAAAAAGGCGAATCAAAAGAAGTAACAAAAACCTATCCTGAAGATGAAGAAAATAGAGAACTTGCAGGTAAAACAAAAAAAATAAAGGTAACCGTAAAAGAGCTTAAATATAAAGATTTACCTCCGATTGATGACGATTTAGCTCAGGATATAAACGAAAAATATAAAACCTTGGAAGACTTAAAAACCGATATAAAAAAGAATTTAACAGTTAGCATTGAAGACAAAATCAAAAAACTAAAAGAAGAAAAACTTATAGAGCAAATGAGGGAAGCCAACCCCTTTGAATTACCCGAATCGATGGTAAAAGCCGATTTGTCGTCAAGGTGGATTATGATGGCAAATCAATTTAGAATTACACCTGAAGAGCTTGAAAAACTTTTTGCCAAAACGGCACAATCAAAAGAAAAAGTATTTGAAAGCTGGAGAGAAGATTCGGAAAAGAATTTAAAAGGAAGAGTTTTAGTCGAAACTTTATTAAAAGAACGTAATATCGAAGTAAGACCTGAAGAAATTGAAGCAGAATATGAACGTCTTTCAAATATGACGGGATTAAAAATTGATGAAGTAAAAAAACATTATGCAGATCCTCGTCAAAAAGAATATCTTATTGACAATTTAAAGGAAGATAAACTTTTCAATGAACTTTACGAAAAATGCGATATTAAAAAAGGTAAAACAATTACTGCAACCGAATTTTTTGAATCGGATAACAATTAAAAAGGGTTTTTATGAGTAGATTTTTTCCACCGAATGTAATTGAACAAACAGGAAACGGAGAGCGGAGTTACGATATTTTTTCGCGTCTTTTAAAAGACAGAATTGTTTTTGTAGACGGAGAAATAGACGATTCTTCCGCAAATATAATAGTAGCCCAACTTCTATTTTTAGAGTCGCAAAATCCAGATAAAGATATAAGCCTTTATATAAATAGTCCCGGAGGCTCTGTAACAGCAGGGCTTGCGATTTATGATACCATGCAGCATATACGCTCCGATGTTCAGACGATATGTCTGGGGCAATGTGCAAGTATGGGAGCCTTTCTTTTAGCAGGCGGTACAAAGGGAAAACGTTTCGCCCTACCATCTGCCCGTGTTATGATTCATCAGCCCTGGGGCGGAGTACAAGGGCAGGCTTCAGATATAAACATTCAAGCTAAAGAAATTATCCGCCTAAAAAAACTTACAATACAATATTTTGCCGAACACACCGGTAAACCGGAAAAACAAGTAACCGAAGACATGGACAGGGATTTTTTTATGACAGCAGAGGATGCTTTAAATTACGGTATTATTGATAAGGTAATGGACAGGAGAAAAAATGGCAAGGAATAAAATACACGATACATTAACTTGTTCTTTCTGCAATAAACGTGAGGACGCAAGCAGATTTATTGTTCCCGGTCCGGGAGGGGTTACTATTTGTGACCAGTGTGTAAATTTGTGCGAAAGATATATCAAAACATACAAAACCATAAAACCCGTTATTCATTCCGAACCTATACCTACCCCTGTGGAACTAAAAGCATATCTTGACGAATATGTAATCGGTCAGCATCAGGCAAAAAAAGCCCTTGCGGTTGCAGTGTATAATCATTACAAACGCATTATGAATCCGCCGTCTTCAACCGATGGTGTCGTAATAGAAAAATCGAATGTACTTCTATTAGGTCCTACAGGCTCAGGGAAAACTCTTTTGGCAAAAACTCTTGCACAAAAAATGCAGGTACCTTTTGCAATTGCAGACGCTACAACTTTAACGGAAGCAGGATATGTAGGTGAAGATGTCGAAAACATTCTTTTAAAACTTATTCAAAATGCAAACGGTGATATAAAAGAAGCTGAAAGAGGAATTATATTTATAGACGAAATTGATAAGATTTCCCGAAAAAGCGAAAATGTTTCCATAACGAGAGATGTTTCGGGTGAAGGAGTTCAACAGGCACTTTTAAAAATTATAGAAGGAACAGTTGCTTCCGTGCCGCCTCAAGGAGGTCGAAAACACCCCAATCAGGATACGCTCAAAATAGATACAAGCAATATACTCTTTATCTGCGGAGGAGCTTTTATAGGTTTAGATAAAATTGTAGAATCAAGAATTTCTTCACAGCCTATCGGTTTTGGTGCAGTAGTAAAAAAATCGGAAGAAAAAAATCTTGCAGAACTTTATGAACACCTTTCACCCGATGATCTTGTAAAATTTGGTCTTATTCCTGAACTTATAGGACGAATTCCCATAAAAGTTGCTCTTAACGAACTTAAAAAAGAAGATCTAACCAGAATTTTAGTAGAACCAAAGAATGCAATCATAAAACAATTCCAATCGGCTTTTAAACTTGATGATGTAAGTTTGATTTTTGAAGATGATGCTATAACTGCAATAGCCCAACAAGCTATAGATCAAAATACAGGAGCAAGAGGGCTTAGATCAATAGTAGAGAAACTAATGCTCGACTCTATGTTTGAAGCACCCTCGATTCAAGGAAAAAAAGAAATAATTATTTCAAAAAAAATGATCGGAGATAATGGAGTCAAACCTAAAATAACGGTTTTAGATGAAAAAACAGCCTAAACGATTCCTTTTGCGGCAACAATCAAAAAAGAAAAAAAGATTGACGTAATAATCGAAAATACCATTAAAACGATGTCCAACACAAAGAGAAAAATATATTTTTTCTCTTTGTGTTTTATTATATAAAACGTTTTAAATAACACTGCGGCAAATGTAAATAAAAACAGCAAAACACATAAACTTATTATCGTATTCAAAATCAAAAAAAGACTTTCATCCAAAAAATTTTGAGAATCGCTAAAAATATACAGAAAAATTAAAGAAAGAGCAGAATAAGCCAAAAAACGTATTGAACGATCTAAAAAACGTATCGTAAATTGTTTTTTTTGTTGTGCGTCTACTAAATCTTTTTTTATATGATTCATAAAAATTATAAAAAACTACGGGTTTTTAAACCCGTAGTTTTTTATTTATTCTTCGGAAGTATTTTCTACAGAAATTTGTTCGGTAGTTTCAACTGCTTGATTTTCCGCAGATTTTTCTTCTTTTCTATGTCTGGATTTTTTCTCGGGGGATTTGGAAGATTTTTCTTCCGTAATTTGAGCTTCTACCTTAAATTTTAACTCGGCAAAAGCATTTTCATAAAGACGTATAACGGCTTTGTGTTCTCCTACAGATTTTACTGTCTGCCCGGGTATTTCGATACGTTTTCTTTCAATATCAAAATTAAGCTTCTGAAGTTCATCAAAGAGGGTTTGAGTAGTAACGGCACCGTAGAGTTTACCGTTGGGACCTGCAGGCATAAGAATATTAATTTGAGCAGTTTCAAGTTTTTCTTTAAGACTTGCAGCATCCTGACGTTTAACAGCTTTTTTTGCTTCCAGCTCTTCTTTACGGGCTTCAAAATGTGCCAATGTAAATTCATTGCAAGGCACAGCCAAATTTCGCGGAAAAAGGTAGTTTCGGGCATAACCCTTGGCTACATTTTTTACATCACCTTCTTCACCCAGATATTTTACGTCTGCGTTTAAAATTACTTTCATTTCAAGCTCCTAAAAAAATTATATACCTTTTCCAGGAGTTGGAAAAGGTCTTTTAAATTCTCCATTTAAATTAAAAAGAGAATTAATAAATTATAAAACTATTCGTTCATTACATAGGGTAATAAAGCCAAAACGCGTGCTCTTTTAATTTCGACTGCAAGTTTACGCTGATGTTTTGCACAAGTGCCGGTAATTCTTCTGGGCAAAATTTTACCGCGTTCGGTAATAAACCTCCTAAGAGCATCAGGTTCTTTGTAATCTATTTTCATTTTTTGAGTACAAAAGCGGCATACCTTTTTTTTATAAAAAGCCCTACCCTTTTTTCTATCTTCGCCGTCGCGAATATTATCCAACATGTTAGCTTCTACATCTACATTATTCATTGTTTCGTCCGACATTATTCATCTCCTTAAAATGGAATATTATCTAAATCAGAACTACCGTTATCCGGTATATAATCATTATTGAAAGAAGACTCTTCCTGCCTTCTTTGATAACCCTGAGGGGAACCGTTTGAACCGGAATACCCTCCCTGACGAGGCTGATTCGAATATTGCTGACCTTGACCGCTTTGTCCTGAACTGCCTCCCAATAGTTGAAGATTATTGGCAACTATTTCTATACGGCTTCTTGTTTGACCGTCTTGTTCCCAGCGGTTTTGCCTAAGCTCACCGTCAATTGCCACTTGTTTACCTTTTATAAGGTATTGATTAAGGGATTCGCCTTGACGCCCCCATAATACAATATCAAAAAAGCTGACCTCTTCGCTCCACTCATCACCGTTTTTTCTACGTCTGTTCACAGCCACAGCAAAATTACAAACAGCAGTACCTGAGGGTGTATACCTTAATTCCGCATCGCGAGTTAATCTGCCTACCAGTACTACATGATTTATATCTGCCATAGTTCCTCCTAGATTTACTCTTCAACACGTATAAAAAGGTAAGTAAGCATTTGCGTGATGAGCTTAAACCTTTTATCAAGTTCAATCATTTTTGCAGGATCGATATTGACATTAAACAGCATATATCTGCCCTTACGTTTTTTCTTGATTTCATAAGCTAAGTCGCGATCGCCAAAAGATTCTTCGGATATAATTTGCACGCCGAAATCTGATAGAATTGAATGCAATGCTTCCATTCCCGGTTTATAAAGATCTTCTTCAACCGGAAAAACCGTCATAAGTTCATATTTTCTCATGTTCCCTCCTATGGACACATTTCTGGACCCGCATTCTCTGCGAGCCGGAGTTAAACCTAATTTTACCTAAAATCAAAAAAATAGTCAATAGTATCTCAAAATATGTAATTTATATCTATATATTTCAAAGCTACACGTTTTTTTTGATTGTCTTTTATGCTTAACCGCTTATATTTATTGCCGATAAATAGGATATGAATATTATAACCTGCATATGTCCCGAGGCAGATATTTATGATTTAAAGAAAAATAATCAAAAAACTTGTTTTTTTAATTTAAAAACGATTTTTACAAAAAATATAACATCTGATAAAACTCCTTTTTTCTCATCCGAAATAAATCTAGTGAATCAAGAGAATTTAAAAAACAAAAATTACGTTCCCGTTTTTTATGTAAAAAATATAAAAATGTTGATTTATTTTCTTTATCTTTTTATTGGAATATCTTTTTTGTTCTGTTGCAGTTTTTATATTCCTTTAGTAAAATTTAATTTTGGCTTTTCTTCTATAGAAAAAATTTCATTTTGGGATGATGCATGTCTTGAAAACTCAATGCAAAATTATATCATGCCTCAAACAGAAAATAAAGATGAATTATCTTCAAATTTTACCGATACCGATAATATAATTCCTGCTGTCAATTTTCAAAATTATACCGTAAAAAAAGGAGATAGCATAAGCGGTATAGCCTTAAAATTCGGTTTAAAAAATATGGGAACAATTATTTCTGCAAATGGTATATCAAATGCAAAAAAACTTCAAACCGGAAACATTCTTAGGATTCCGTCTTCCGATGGAGTACTACATAATGTTAAAAAAGGTGAAACTTTAAATTCTATAGCCGATAAATTCGATTTACCGGTAACAATTCTTCTTGACGCAAACGATTTGGAAACGCCCCATATAAAAGAAGGTCAAAATATTTTTATACCGGGTGCAGTAATCGGAAGTTTTGAGTTAAAAAAGGCTTTGGGAGAATTGTTTATTTATCCCATACATGGAAGATTGACATCGCCTTTCGGATATAGAAGAGATCCGTTTACCGGAAGGCTTAGTTTTCATACGGGGATTGATTTGGCTGCTCCCATAGGTACACATATAAAATCTACTCTTGACGGTACTATATCGGGTATAGGGGTATCAAGAATTTACGGTAATTATATAACTATATCTCACGGTAACGGATATCAATCGATGTACGGACATTTACACACCGTTAATGTAAAACGCGGGCAAAAAGTAGCTCAAGGAAGTATAATAGGAACCGTGGGAAATACGGGACGCTCGACAGGACCTCATGTTCATTTTTCCTTATATAAAAACGGAAAACTTATAGATCCGCTTCATTTATTAAAATAGCGGTATTTATTCTTGCAGGCAAAATATTAAAAACCAGCTTTTTAGATGTTTTCCTATGTAATTTGAGTATTTTATAATTATTGCCAAATATGATAGCTGTGTATGCTTTTTAAAAATACCATAACGGGTATTGCAAATAAGAAAGTTCCTATAATAAGTGAAAGATAAGATTCGGAATAAATTAAAACCCAATATCCTATAATTACAAATATCAAAGAAATTGATGCCGATAAATATTCCTTTGCATTTTTTGAAATATATGCAAAATAATATGTCAGACATGTTAAAAAACCTATTGCCATCGAAATAAGAGCATAAGGATAATAGTAGGCTTTGCCTGCAAAAAAGAACCTGTCCGAATAAAAATTGCTTACAGGCATAGAAAATACAAGCGAGAATGCTATGAAGCAGGAAAAAAAGATTATATATGAAATTTGGCGGGTTATAATTTTGATTGCAAATATGCTGCTCATAAAAAGAGAAATTATACCGCTAAGTCTTGCAACATAAACAAGCCTTGAAATGTAGGCGATACTTTCCGAATCGACTATTACTGAAGGATATATAGGGAATACAAGCCTTAGTGTTTCGAATCCTAAAGAAAACAAGTAAACTACAAAAAACGATATTTCTATTGCATGGGTTTTCTTAAAAGAAAAATAAATATATGACAAAATGACAAGCGAAAAAAACGGAAATATTAAAATACTAAGACAAACGGCTCTCTGACTGTATGCCGTTATTGCAAATTTTAATAAAACATTTGCAGTTTCAGATGTACGTGTTTCAAAATTACCCATTAAAAACACGGCAAGGCTTGCTACAAAAGCAAACGAAAATATTAGGAACATTATTATTATACTTCCAAGTCTGAGTCTGTTTCTTTCTGCGATTGTCATAGAATGTTATTCTATATAAAAAAAAGAGGTTTGTAAAGAGGGGCAGAAGCGGGTCAACAAGGCAACAGCATTAAACAAACGGCAATTTGATACAATCTGTGGTTGATGAATATATAGGAACGAAATCCATATCAGCAAATGCTTTATA
>CAUTTN010000053.1:0-11263 GCA_963541225.1 uncultured Treponema sp. | reverse complement strand
ATATAGAACATGCATGGTTTTTAAGTTTTGTCGAAAAAAAGATAAACAAGGTTGTTAATAATGACGAAGTTATTAACGGAGGAAACTCAAAAAATAAACGTACCAGAGAAGATTTCCAAAAAGTTATGGATATATTTATTTTATATGCAGAAAAATTTAAGCATCTTGTAGAAGAGCAGGATTTTACAAAACCGGCTTCCGTAAATTTTGCAAAATGTTTATTATGCCCTTTTAAAAATGTATGCCGCACAACATTTTCAATGAATACATAAATCAACAACCCCGACGCAGAGCGTGGACGTAAAACGTAAGGTATTAAACCCTCCGCACGAATAAAACATAAACTGCATAAAATTTATTTATGTACCGTAACGTAGTATACCGCATTTTAAAACATATATGATATTGTCAGGGTTTTAAATATTTTTTACCCTTACCTCTTTTACCTTTTCGTAGAATTTGTTAAGTTTTTTACTTATTATTTCGGTATAAGTTTTTTCGTCAAGACCGGATAAAAGTTTAATTCCTTCATCAATTGTTCTAATTGCCCAAATGTTAAACTTTCCGTCTTCGGCAGCAGCGAGGACTTTTTTAGATAAAAAAAGATTGTCCTTATTGCTGTAGGGAATTACAACACCCTGGGTACCGGTAAGACCTAAAATATTGCAGGTATTAAAAAAGCCATCTATTTTTTCGCTGATACCGCCTACAGGCTGTACCATACCATGCTGATTTAAACTTCCCGTTACTGCTATGTCCTGCCTCATAGGGAAATCTCCTATTGCGGAAATCAATGCCAAAAATTCGGCACAAGAGGCGGAGTCTCCGTCAATATAACTATAAGACTGTTCAAAGCAAATACTTGCCGAAAGCGATAAAGGCGTATTCTTTGAAAACTTTTCTCTTAAAAGAGAAGTTATTATCAAATGAGCTTTATCATAAATTTCCCCTGAAAGGCCTGCCTCCCTTTCTATATTTATTATACCTCCTGTTCCTGGTGAAACTTGAGCTGTAACCGCAACAGGAACACCAAAGCTATGATAACCTCTTTCTTCTACAGCAAGCCCGTTTATTTTTGCAGATTTTAAACCGGATACATCGATTAAAATTTCTCCCGAACTTACCATTTCGGCAAATTTTTCTTCAGGCAAAGAATGAAAGTAACGTCTTTTTTCTATTGTACTGTCAATAACACCGGCACATATTTCCGTTTTATTTTGCTGTCGTGCATAAAAATCCGATTCTATAATGAGGTCGGAAATCTTAGTAAATTGAGTACTTAAAAGATGTCTTGATTCTGCAAGTTCCGAAGCAAAAGAAATAAGACGGGCATAACCCGACTCGCTAAAGGGTAAGGCATTTTTATTTTTGCATAAATGATCTGTAAGATTTATAAGAGCGGAAATATTTTCATCATTTTTTTTCATAACGGAGTCGAATTCGGCACAAACTTTAAATAGTTTATAAAAGTCCGGATCTTCCTGATACAGAATATCATAAGTGAATTCTCCGCCTATTATAATTACTTTAAAATCTGCTGGTAAGGCTTCCGGTTTAAACATCAATGAGGAATGATTTCCGGAAGGAGGTATTTGGATTTCTATTTTTCCCGATTGTAAAACTCTTTTTAAATAAACCCAAGAATCTTCTTCTTCCAGCAAATCCTGAAGCCTTAAAATCAAATATCCTCCAAAAGCTCGGTGGGCGGCACCTTCTCTTATTCTAAGATGCCCGTTTGTAAGATGCTCCTCTTGTTCAGAAGATGTTTCTATAGTTCCGAAAAGATTTGTAAATGACGGTAAATTTTCGGTAATTACATAATCTTTTTTTGTACTATTATCGCAGATTAGGTTTATTACATAACGGTCTATAAAATTACGTTTTGCTTTTTTCGATTTAAATTCTTCACTGTAAATATTCATTTTACTTATTAAATCTTCTTCGGTCTTTTTTAAAAAATTAAAAATCTTTTTTATGTTATCGCTGCCGGATTTAAAAAAAGAATCTTCTTTATATGTTTCCACTAATTGTAAAAGCGTTTTAAGTTCTTCCTTTATTATTGGTTTGATAGATTCTTTTTGAAGTTTTTTAAGTTGCTCTTCAGTCCCCATACGTTTGTCACGAAGTAAGGAAAAAAGGTCTCCCATCTCACTCATCGAAACATAATACTTTTCTTTTATAGAACCAAAATCTTTTTCGCTCATTTTTCCTAAGGTAACTTTGTTTTGTAATTCATCAAAACTAATTTGTTTACCTTTTATTATCGGACAAAGATCCAAAGATTGATTATTCTCTTCTTTAACTTGAAGTACCATAAAGCCTAATTTCCGCATTTTAGACTCAAATTCCATAATCAAAGAATTTTCTTCATTTTCGGCAAGAGCCATTATCTTTTTTTGTTCCGTCAAAAATATTTTGGATTTTAAAAGATTTAAAGTTTTAAGGTGAATTTTTTCTACAGCTTTTTTTAATGTCATTTTAAAAGTACGCCCCTTACCTGAAGGGAAAAATAATGCTATAGGTTCAATGGGGCTGTTAAAATTATAGGCATAAGCAATATCTTGAAGTTTTGCTTCGTTTGGTTTATAATTTTGCAATAAAGATGACAATACGGTACGGCGGCCTGTTCCGGGTGCTCCCATAATAAAAATATTATAACCTTCACCCGTAATCCCAAGCCCCATTTTTATGGCATTTACTGCCCTGTCTTGACCTACAATTTTAGGATTTGAAGATGTATTTTTTAACTCGCGTACTTTTGATTCGGGAAATGAAAATTGTAATTCTTCAATACTTAATTTTTGTGTGTTGCCGTTTGTCATAATAACTCCTAGTTTTACCGAGGGAATCTATGTCCGATTTTTTAATAAGCGAAATGCTTGTACTTATACTTCTCATTCCGTCCATTATAAGACCTTTTTCAAAAAATCTAAAAAAAGCCGGTGCCATTTGTATTTTACCTATATTCTCAGCTTTTGTATTAGGCTTACTGATAACGGCACACGGTATTTATATTTCCCTAATTCCGGTAATATTTTTTGTACTGATTTGCATTATAACAGAATTTGCAAGATTTGTAATGTTTTTAAATCATCTTCCCAACAATTTTTATAGTATTCCTTCTATTTTGCTTAGATTTTTTTTACTTGTAATATCGTTTTTTGTTTTTGCCCCGATAATTTATATGCCGCCGCAAAAGCATTTGCAAATAATAAATTCTCCCGTCTCGGCAAAAAGTATAAATTTTACACGATCTGGCGAGGAAGTAAATGCGGGGAATATATATATACCGAATAAAATTTTGACCGGTAAAGAAAAAACAACAATTATTCTTTTAAATAATTTATTTAACTCTTCAAATGAACCTAACACAATTGCAAGATATTTGTTAAATGAAGGATATAAGGTTATAGAAATAAATACTATAAAAAAAACAGATAAACTTTTTACAGTTAAGCGGTTTGAAAAATTTAAAGAAAGTATTAAAATGCTTTTTAATAAACAAAGCGAACAAAAAATATTAAACAAAGATGAGTTTAAATCGGTTATTTCAAAAATTACCGAAGAAGACAACAAAATCTATATTTTTACCGAAGAACCTTATATCGATTTTATTCTTGAATACTCCAAAAATAATCCCGATAGTTTTACCGGAATCTTTTATATGATTTCGGAAGATAATGATATTTATCAAAAGATTTTGATGCGAAGTCCTTATATTTTGGAAGAAAAAAAAGGGCTTAAATTTTCCGAAAATATACGCTTAAATTTTGAAGCCCTTTTTATACGGAAAAAAGAATGCTTTACCGAAATCGGAGAGCTAAGAAGCGAAGACCCTTTGTCGGCATTTTTTTGGGGAGCTTCAAAAGATACGGACAGGCAGGATAGAATTTTTATTGCAAAAACTTTCCAAAAATGGCTTGAACTTAAATAAATTATCCGGCATCAAAATACCGGCGAATTAAAACGGCTTGACAAACTTAAAATATTATAAAACAGAATAAATGTCGGGACGAAGAATTTCTGCTCCGTTTAAATAAACAGGTATGGGATTTTTGCGTCCATAATAGTAAATTAAAATACGTATCGTTTTTGAAAGACCGGTTTTTATTTTAGGCTCCGCAGAACAAAAAAGAGGAATAGTTTTTGCAAAGCCGCTTTTTCTTAAAGCCGTTGCCGGATTTAATTCCGTTAAGTCATCGGTTACGGTAAATTGAACGGACACGATATTTTTTTCGGATATTTTATTTTTAGTCAATATTTCCGTGTAAAGGCATTCTATATTCTTTTTTATATCTTCGCTTTCGTTTTTACAACAAACGGCTCCGCGCACAGCTTTAAGTTTTTTTAAAAAAAACATTTTACAAAAACTTTTGTAGGAGGAAATATAAGGAACCTTTAAACCATCGGATTTTAAAGGTTCCTACTCTCTCCCGTCAAATTAATATTATTCCGTTGCTTTTATGTAATCGCCTTCGGGCTTATTATTTTTTATAAGCTCATCGGCTTCATCTTGCGTAGTTTTATGCCAATACTGACTTCTACCTATACCCAAACCTATTTCTCCGCGCATTTCTAGAGTATCGACTTTGTATTTTTTTCCATCGGTCTTGCGGAATATTATTTTGCAATTATAATGTTTTCCGTTTGCAGGATTTATTCGTGCGGAGGGTTTAATACCCCGACGCTCTGCGTCGTAACAAAGGGTATTAAAGCCGACTGCAACCACCTTATGAGAACAATATACCCCGACGCAAGCGTAGGGGTTGTTGATTATATAACCTTTGTACCAATAACCTTCGGATTTTTTTATAAGATTATAAATAAAAGATGTCCCGACCAAAGGCATCTTGTTTACATTTCCGGCTTTAGGAAAATCTTTGTATGAACTTTTACAAGACTTAGCCGCTTCATCAGGGTAATGACCTAATGTCATAATCATTTCACCGAAAAGTTTTCCGTTTTTTTCGTATATTTTCCATATACCCGTAACTTTATTTGTGTTCTCATCAATACTTTTCCATAATCCAAAAACCGGATCTTGAGCGAAAATTCCTTGAATAAAAAACAAACCGAACAAAACTAAACCTAATTTTTTTAACATAAAATAATCTCCTAATATTTATTTTTTCAGGTATTTTTCAAACCAATTAAATATCTCGGTTAAACGCCTTACTCTGTGCTTGGGTTTTCCGCTTCGCGAAAGTTCATGATTTTCTCCATGAAAGAGAACCAGCTTTGCTTCACATCCGTGATATTTTAAGCCGGTAAACATTTGAAATGCACAGGCTTCAAAACACCGGTAATCTTCATCGCCTTGAATAAAAAGAGTCGGCGTTTTGCATTTATCCGCATATTTTAAGGGACTTCTTTCCCAAAGTTTGTCGGCACCATCCCAAGGGGTAACTCCTCCGTTTTGATCGGAATTAAAATAATAACCGATGTCCGTAATTCCGAATTTTGAAATCCAGTTTGAAATTGATCTTTGGGAACAGGCAGCCGCAAATCTATTTGTATGACCTATAATCCAGTTTGTCATAAAGCCGCCGTATGAACCGCCCATTACACCTACTTTATCTTTGTCAATGTCTTTATAATGATTTAACACTTCATCTGTAAAAGTCATTAAATCGTCATAATCTACGGTGCCGTACTTTCCGCGTATATCTGCAAAGGCTCTGCCGTTTCCGTCCGAGCCTCTCGGATTGGTATAAAATATAAAATAGCCTTGCTGTGCCAAAAACTGCATTTCGTGATAGAATATAGAACCGTAAACGGTTTTGGGACCTCCGTGAATAGATAAAATTGCAGGATATTTTTTTCCGGCTTTATAGTTTGCAGGTTTTAGTACAAAACCGTGAAGTTTTATACCTTTATTATCAAAAACAAATTCTTCGGGCTTTATTTTTAAAAGTTTATTCCCGTAACTATTATGCTTAGTAAGACATTCTTCTTGTCCGTCTTTTAAAATATAAACTTCCTGCAAGTCCTGATTTCTAAAGGCTATATATAATATCGTATTTCCATTTAATGCAAAGCAATCTACGGAACCTTTTTCGGTTGTAATTTTTTCTATCAAACCGTCTTTGTTTATAGCATTGATGTAGGAAGAATCATCTTCCGTAGTTATAAAATAATATTTTCCGTTTTCGCATTTTGAAGAAACACCCTTTCCATAACGGGAATCGGAACCTACAGAGTTCCAAAGACTTTTGTCATAATCTTTGGGAGAAATCATTTGCGGATTTACACCCGTTTTGGATATAATATAAATATCTGCATCCTGATTTAATCCGTATTTTTTTCCGTCGGCTCCTGTGTAAATTATATCTTCTCCAAAGAATTTTACATCGCCGTACATAAACTTTTGATTGGGATTTAAAGTCTTTGTTTTTTTTGATTTAATATCCATAAGTATTAATTCGTTATGAATAGGCATTTTATCGGTATAAGTTGTTTTTGTGAAAACTATTTCTTGAGAAGTTTTATCGAAATCGAAACCTTCGACTTGGGTAAATTCATCGGTAAGCGGAGTTCCTTTCATTGTGGAAAGATTGTAAAGATACAATCTGTTTCTTTTCCGTGATGTAAAGCCTCCGCCGTTTTGCCAAAACGGAATTTCTTCAAAAGTTTCATAGTCGGCTTCTTCTTTTTTTGCAGTTTCCGCTTTTTCCTTAGACATTTTTTCAAAAGGATCATCTTTCCAATCATGCAAAACTATTGCCGTTTTTTTTCCGGTAAGTTCCATTTTTAAAACGGGGTATGGAAATGTATATGCAGGGAGAGCCTCTCCGCCTTTAACCGAAATCGAATACACAAATGTTTTTTCTTTTTCATCTTTTTCTTTTTTTGTTCTTCGTGCAGAAAAAAGTATATTCTCTCCGTCAAAGCCCAAAAAGGCACCGACATCTTCTCCCGTAAGCTGTTTTGTTTTTTTTGTAGTCAAATCTAAAAGATACAGAGCTTTTTTATAAGTGTTTTCTTCCATGTCAATTCGGCTTACAATGTATGCGGCATATTTTCCGTCTTCGGATAATTTTAAATTACTTAAAAAATTATAATTTTTAAAATCATCCAATTTAATTGTTTTCATAAAAATACTCCTTTCATTATTTTATTTGTAAAATCAGTATAATATTTTTTTTCTTATTTAACAAGAGTCTTTATATTAAGAATTTAAATCGGGCATTTCTAAAAAGTTCACCGGTTTTTTGTGGAAGGTTTAAAACAAGCATCTGAAATATCGCCGATTGTTTTAACTTGAGTTTTGTCTTTTGAGAAAAAGAGCGAGCAGCAAAACTTCAATTCTTACTATACCGGTTTTCACTCCATTATGAAACGACACAGCCATTCATAAATATCGTTATTACCTGTATCAGGAATTATCTCTGTATAATTACCGCCAGAATCAACAACCCCGACGCTTGCGTCGGGGTATTAAACCCTCCTCACGAATAAATCGCATCAAAAGTTAATACAACGGATATTATTTAAAATAGTTTCAAAAAATATAAATTAAAAAAATTGCTATACACTGCTTTTATTTTGTAAACGGAAAATACATAATATCCCATTCCGCAAAAACCTTATTCGATTTTGAACTTATTAATTTCCCCTGTAAGATTTTCTATATTTTGCTTATTTTTTTGTGTTATTCCATTTACATCTTGCACAGCTTTGTCTATTTGAACTACGCCCGCAGCCACTTCGTTCATGCTGTTGGTTATAAGTTTAGTCAAATTATCCAAGTTTGTCATCTCATCTGCCATATTTTTACTTCCGCTGAGCATTTCTTCAGAAGCGGCACCTACCTGTATAGTTACGGAGTTGATGTCTTTTATAGCCGCTAAAACTTCTTTACTGCCCGTTCTTTGTTCATTCATTGCAAGAGTCAAGCTATTACTCATATTTTTTACCTGATCGGATAAGTTAAATATTGTATTGAATTTTTCTTCAGCAATTTTTGAAGAAGAAGACAACGTTTCTATTTCTCCGCCTAATATTTTTAACGTTGCAGTTATTGATTTGCCTTGACTGCTGGATTCTTCTGCCAATTTTCGAATTTCATCTGCAACTACAGCAAAACCTTTTCCTGCTTCGCCTGCATGAGCCGCTTCAATAGCGGCATTCATTGCCAGTAAATTTGTCTGACTTGCTATGTGCTGAATGACTGTCGAGGCTTCCAAAAGAGAGCCTGATTCTTCTGCAATTTTTTGCGTAATTACATTAGAATTTGCAAGAGTATCTTTTCCGTCAACTGTAGCAGACGCCAATATTTTTATGGTTTCATCGGTTTTTTCGAGAGTCTGACTTATAGATTCTATATTTGCAACCATCTCTTCTATAGAAGAGGAAGATTGGGCAACGCTTTTTGCCTGTAACTCTATGCTGGAATTTAACTGTTCGATTGTTCTAATTATTTGCTCAATGGTTGTGGCGGTTTCGGTAACACCGGAAGCCTGTATCATTGACTGTTCTTTCATACCCTTGATATTGATGTTAATTTGATGAACGGCACTTGCAGTTTCGGTCATATTCGCAGAAAGGTCTTGCCCTACATGAGATAAAATGTCAGCACTGTTTTGTATTGTCAATATCAGTTTTTTCATATTTTTCAGTGTTTCGTTAAAGTCGCTGCCCATTTTGCCTATTTCGTTATTCGATTTTACTTCCATCGGTTTGGTAAGGTCTCCCTGACCCAAATAAGAAAAGACTTTGGAAGTTTTTATGATGGGAGTAATAACGGTAATGTTTATGGTTATGATAAAAGCAATTACCGAAACGGCAACTAAAACTATAAACACCAAATTTAACATCATATATATGTTTAAAACTCTATTTGCTTTTTTTACCACACCTTCCATTCGTAAATCCAAAATATTAAAAAATTCTTCGATAGGCCGCATAATTTTTGAAACTTCCGAATGATAAGTTTTATCATGTAAAATTCGTAACGCAAAATCTTCGATAGATTCATTTTGTTCAATAACCGCAGGTCCCGTAACATATTCTTTCCTTACAACGGATTCCATTGCCTGATTTTCTAAAAGCGTAAGATTTGTGGAAAGCTTTCCGGCCTTGTCCAATAAGGACAATTCTTCTTCGCTACAGCCGAGTTCTTTTAAAAGCTCTATACGGCTTATCAATCTGCCCGGATATAGTTTTGCGTTTATAGTATTCGGCCGCGGGATTTCTCCTTTTTGCCATTTAACAATCCTAAAATAGTCATCACGGTATGTACTGTTTTTTGTTACTACAAAAAGCCTGCACAGCTTTGTTAGATTTTGAGAGCTTTGCCTTACTTCATCGGCAGCCAGCATTAATATTTCTTTTTGCAGTTGGGCGTTGTTTAAAATCCGCTTTTGATTTTGTAAAAGTAAAAGAAGTATAAAAGATGCGGAAAGAAGCATAACCATAAAACTGGCCTGAATAATAAAAGTGTGCATTAAAGACCTTGTCTTCTTTTTTGCTTTGCCGGAAACAGAATCGGTTATTCGTTTATCCATAATTTAAGCTCCTAATTCTAATTTATTTACAACAAGTAAAAGCAGTCAGAATGCAAATCATTCAAAAGCCTTATCTGTTTTCAAAATGTATTTAATATAAAATAAGCAATTTTCAATTATATGGAAAATCAACCTTATTTTTATAATCCGCAATGTTTTACCTTAAAAGGCAAAAAACTATAGAATTTCTAAGGGCTTTTGTTGTAATACTTACAAACCCTGTACATCATTTCCAAAAAATACAGATTTTAAATATTTTCCTTTACTTAATTGTAATAACCAGTTAACACAAGAGTGCTTGTTCAACTGTTCTGGGCGGAGGTTCTTTTTTACCGAAAAGCCGTGCAAGTTTAGGCATAACAATACCTGCCTCATTCAGCACTTTTTCATTATTAAAAACACTTACGGCATCCCCTCCGGCAAGAATTATCCCCTCGTGCATAATATAAACATTATCCGCCCACTCATAACAAAAGTCTTGATCGTGAGTCGAAAAAATGATAGTTTTCCCATCTTGTGAAAAGTCTTCCAAAATGCGTTTAAAATTCGCCTTTACTTTACCGTCAAGTCCCGAAAACGGTTCATCGCATACGATTATATCCGGTTCCATTACCAAAATACCTGCAATCGCACAAATCTTTTTTTGACCTAAACTTAATTGATAAGGCGGAAAATCTTTTAAATGTTCTATCTCCAGTTTTTTCAATATTTTATCGACAGCCGTTTTTATAGCCTCTTTATCCATGCCGATATTTCTTAAACCGAAACCGATATCTTCATAAACACTTGTCAAAAAAAGTTGATGATCGGGATAATCGAATAAAAATCCGGCTTTTTTTCGGATTGAATTTAAATTCTTTTTGGAAACTTGCTCACCCATTACTCTTACATTTCCGCACTGGGGCAAAAGCGTCCCGTTAAGATGATAAAGTAATGTAGATTTTCCTGAACCGTTAAGCCCTACTAATGCCGTTTTTTTTCCTTTTTCAAAATGGACATTAATATTCTTTATCGCCTGTCTTCCATCAGGATATGTATATGATAAATTTTCAATTAAAACAGCCATGGTATCTCCATATATCTTTCAGCTACCGTCAAACTTATAAAAAATACCGCAACAAAAACAAGAAAAAAAACGTCTTTAAAGCCATCAATTTTTTCGGGTTTAAAACGTGTTTCGGAAGTAAAACCGCGGGCAAGCATTGCATTATATACCTTATCTCCGTGGTCGGAAGCTTTTAAAAAAAATCCGCCTATCATCTCGCCATAAACCGAAATCTTAGCAAAAGTCCCCGCATTATCAAAACAACGTGCTCTCATTGCTTTTGCAGCCTTATCGACATCATTTTTTATCATAAAAAAATACCGGAATGTAAGCGAAATAATTTGGTTTAAAAAATTAGGAAGCCCCATTTTCATAATTCCCTCGACCAAATACAAATAAGAATAGCTTGAAGCAATAAAAGAAATTGTCATCATAGCACACATTAACCGCAATATAAGTTTGGCAGAAAAATACTTTTGCTCAATCGGTATATTTGAAAATCCCCGAATAAAAAAAGGGATTAACACCATTATTATAAACGGACATACACCTAAAAGAGATTTTAAGTTTTTTATGCGTTCTTTTGAAAATATAAGTATTGTCGTAATAATAACACTTATCCAGCACAATAAGATTTCAACATGTCTTATGCCGGATAGATAAAACAAAAAAAAGAAAAGTATATATAACGTGATATGAGGAGCTTTTTTTA
>CAUTTN010000052.1:0-11428 GCA_963541225.1 uncultured Treponema sp. | reverse complement strand
TACGGATGGTTTAAGGAGCAATATAAGTTGTCGGAAGCAGAAAATTGAATATAATCGACCTATTCGATAACTGCGTTCTCGAATAGGTCGACGAGTTCTAAATCGCACAAATAGTACGATTTAGAACATCGCATTTCAAGGTAACCTGTTCAGAAACGGAAGTTTCCGAACAGGTTTAATTTATTTGTGCGGAGGGTTTAATACCCCGACGCTCGCGTCGGGGTTGTTGATTGCAGTTTTAGATCTCCGGCTTATAAAAAATATTGTAAAGAAGATATAAATGTGTATTGGATGTATACTGTGAATCTTTCAATTGGGTATAGGAATATCCAACCGTAGCCATGTAGTCCGCCTCTGTGTCGTTGAAATAAGGTTACTTTGCAGCTCTTGTGTTTTTTCAGGCAGCTGTTGTAAATTCAAGCTATCCTTCCTACGGTACATCTTATCTTTTTCGGCATCGCTTACATCGGAGCTTTCCGTTTCCATCAACCTGTGCGGACTTTTAACCGTATCGTATTTTTTTATCACTTTTGCGTCTGGTCATTTTTTATCAAATAATTTTCGTTGAATGAAAAAAAGAAGTTTACGAGCTTGTTATAGTATCGGGAACGTTTAAAAAACTTGAGGTTTTTGGAAGGCGATAGAATCCGTCTGCAATACCTTATAAAAACAATATATCTTGTTCCTAACGGGTGAGAAATATATTGATTGTAACAGTTTGAGGCTTCATTCGGAAATCGGCTATCAGTATCGGAATTATGTTTACGATAAATTAGCAATTTAGCTTGTATACCGATACCTGATAAATGTCAAATTTCCTGCTACTTATTACCGGTCAACTACCTGTCTGTTACTAATTGCTCATATCGTTCGGAACTAAGACCTCGTATCGCTCGAAACTAAGACTTCGTATCGCTCGGATCGAACCTTTCGTATCGCTCGAAACTAAGACTTCGTATCGCTCGGATCGGGGCTTTAGTTACGAATGTATGAAGCCGCTTTCCCTGAACCGTTATCATAAAAGAAAAGTAGAGAAGAAAAAGCCTATAGCCGATAAAGGCAGGGAGTAAGGTCTAGCAAGTTTAAAATTGCACAAGATAGCACGATTTTGAACATCGTATTTCAAGGGAATTTATTCCGAAACTTAAGTTTCGGAACAGGTTTAATACATACAATGAGGATTCTGCAAGATGCCCTGTGTTTTTTCGTCAAAGGGTGAGAATATTGAGGTATGTGATGGTTTACTACAACAGGCAACGGGTTAATACGTTCAATGAAAGAGGGTATTCTCCTTTAGTCTATAGGTAAATGGCAGTTCGCATAATCGGGATTTTACGGTCGGTATTAATTCATATTACCTCTTACAATTTGTCCCGAACTGCATTGAAGTTGTAGATTTACTTTTTTTACGTTTTTGTGTAAACTCTATGCTTATGCGGAAATATCCTGTTTCAAAAAAGCTAAAAGAAATATCTTCCATTTTTTCCAATGCCGGATTTTCTGCCTATTTGGTAGGCGGAGCCGTACGCGATTGGTTCTTAGGTAAGCAGTGCAAAGATTACGATATTGCAACCGATGCCTCGCCGGAACAAGTACAAACTATTTTCCGCAAAACTATTCCGACGGGAATAGAACACGGCACGATTACAATTTTGTATAAAGGAGAACAAATCGAATGCACTACTTTCCGCTGCGAATCCGATTATTCCGACGGACGCAGACCCGATAAAATTAATTATGTCCGCTCTATTGAAGAAGATTTAAGCAGACGGGATTTTACAATGAATGCCGTCGCAGTTTCCTTAAAGGACGGCTCTATTGTAGATCCGTTTGAGGGAGCAAAAGCTATAAAATCTAAAATAATAAAAACGGTAGGCTCTCCTGAGGCTCGCTTTGCAGAAGACGGGCTTAGACCCGTAAGAGCAATACGCTTTTCTTCCCAATTGGAATTTTCGATAGACAAAGAAACCTTAAAAGCAATTTCTTTAAGCCTTGAAGTCTGCAAAAAAATTTCGATAGAAAGGTTTAGAGAAGAGTTTGTAAAAATGCTTTTAAGCGAGCATCCCATAATTGCATTAAAACTTTTGGAAGACACGGGTTTACTAAAAATTTTTTTGCCGGAACTTGCCGCTTGCCGTAATGTCGAACAAAAGAGTATGCATAAATTCGATGTCCTTGACCATTGTTTTTTGGCTTGTGAAGCTGCACCAAAAGAAAACTTAACGGTTAGACTTGCCGCTCTTTTTCATGATATAGGAAAACCTCAAGTCCGGCAATTAAACGAATTCGGAGATTATACTTTTTATAAACACGAATTTGTATCCGAAAAAATTACCCGTAAAATAATGCGGAAGTTAAAATTCTCAAATAAAGAAATTGAAGCTGTTTGTCTTTTGGTTTTAAATCACATGTTTAATTATACGGAAGATTGGAGCGATGCAGCCGTAAGAAGGTTCATAGTAAAGACCGGCACGGAAAATATCCCCGCACTTTTTGATTTACGGATAGCTGACGGGTTTGCTCTTGAAGCCCGCCCTATTAACCCGGTAAATCTCGTAAATTTTCAAAAACGGATAGAAAAGATTTTGGAAACGGAAAATGCTTTTAGCCTTAAAGATTTAAAAATCAACGGAAACGATTTGATGGAGATAGGAATTCCTTCAGGGCAAAAAATGGGTATAATCTTAAAACAATTATTGGAAACCGTTCTTGATGATCCGTCTCAAAATACAAAAGAGCAGCTTTTAAAAATTGCAAAGGCTTTAAATGCGGGCTTCAGCAGCGAGGAATCAAAGAATTAATGCAATTATATAGGATAATAGTTTTTACAAATTATATTAATTTTAAGTATAGAACTTTTTACAAAAAAGTTGTAATATCAGGTTGTGTATAATTTGCTTGTAATACGGAATAACTGAGAGGTTTATAGAACGATGAAAATGTCGCAAATGTATATGCCTACACTTAGGGAAGTTCCCGGTGAGGCTGTTGTAGAAAGTCATAAATTACTTTTACGTGCCGGAATGATAAGAAATTTAGCAAACGGACTTTTTGCCTATCTGCCGCTTGGATTAAAATCTTTTAGAAAAGTAGAACAGATCATCAGGGAAGAAATGAATGCGATAGGCTGCTTAGAGTTTAAACCTCCTGTTGTAGTACCCGGTGAATTATGGCAGGAATCGGGAAGATGGTCTTCAATGGGACCTGAACTTTTACGCATAAAAAATCGTTTAAACCAAGACCTTATTGTAAGTCCTACCGCAGAAGAAGCTTTTACAAGTCTTGTAAAATACGAACTTACATCTTATAAACAATATCCGCTTTTGACATATCAGATTAATACAAAATACCGCGACGAAATACGTCCCCGTTACGGTCTTATGCGCACGCGGGAATTTACAATGAAAGATGCTTATTCTTTTCACACAAATGAAGAAAGTTTAGACGAAGCCTATCGTTTATTTGAAAAAGCTTATATCCGTATCTTTAAACGGTGCGGACTTACGGTAATTCCGGTTAAAGCAGATTCGGGAGCAATGGGCGGAAGCGGTTCGCAGGAATTTATGGTGGAATCAACAGTGGGCGACGATACTCTTTTATTATGTTCATCTTGCGGATATGCCGCCAACGAAGAAAAAGCGTCATGCAAATCCGAAGCAGAAATAGGCTGTAAAGTTAATAGTGCAATAGAAGAAATAGATACCCCGAATATAAAAACGATTGAAGACTTGGCTTCTTTTTTGAAGACCGAAAAATCTTCTTTTATAAAAACTCTTATTTACAAAATAGAAAATCCGGAATTTTTAATTAACACAAAAGAAGAAAAAATAAACTTTGAAAAATCTCCTTTTATTGCAGTTTGCATACGCGGAGACTTAGACGTAAACGAAGCAAAATTAAAAGCTTCCCTAAAAGCCTCAGGTGCAGAACTTGCAAACGATACCGATGTAGAAAGACTTACCGGAACTGCCGTAGGTTTTGCAGGACCTATAGGTTTAAAAAACATCTGTATTATTGCGGATGAAAGTGTTATGGTAATGCACGATGCCGTTACGGGTGCTTTAAAAAAAGATAAACATCTTATACACGTAGAACCCGGAAGGGATTTTAAACCCAATCATACTTTCGATTTAAGAACCGTTAAGACAGGCGATTTGTGTCCGGCTTGCGGTTCTGCACTTTATACCAAAAAAGGAAATGAACTAGGGCATATTTTTAAACTGGGATATAAATACACAAAATCCATGAAAATGACTTATTTAGACGAAAACGGTAAACAGCAGCATCCTTCTATGGGCTGCTACGGTATAGGTCTTGACAGACTTATGGCTTCTATTGTAGAAGAACATCATGATGAAAACGGAATCCTCTGGCCCATGAGTATAACGCCTTTTCAAGTAGTTATCATTCCCGTAAAATATGAGGGCGAAATGAAAACCGTAGCGGAATCTATCTATGAAGATTTAAAAGCAAAAGGTATTGAAGTTCTTCTTGACGACCGCAAAGAAAGGACAGGTGTTAAATTTAAAGACATGGATTTAATCGGAATTCCTGTAAGGCTTGTTATAGGCGAAAAGAATCTGCCTAAAATAGAATTTAAATTGCGTAATTCTCAAGATTCTTTATTGGCAGAAACGACTGAAGTTTGCAATTTGGTTATAAAAACCATAAACGAAAAAATGCAAGAACTGAGAGGTTAATATGAAAAAAAACATTTTTTGTATTTTAATATTTATTCTTTCCTTGACTGCTTTTGCTCGGCAATCTTCCAATTGGTCGGGGACAAATTCAGGCGATTATGTAATTTATCGGGATTATTCTTGGAAGGAATCGGCATGGATAGGATTTTTATATTATAACGAAAACACTTTAGGAGCTTTTTTATATACCGACAAAGGAAAAACATTCGTAAAAATCTTATTTACCGGAGAAGATTTAGACGGTAAATTTATTTTAACCGGACAAAATATTATATCGGGTATCAATACCGATACAAATTATACCTATGCTGTAAATCATCTTATGGATTTACTTCCAAAATTATATGAATGGAAAACGGTTCCTAAAAATGAAAGTATAGTCTTAAAAAAATCGTCTAAATTTATAAATGAAGAACAGTTCGGAGGCAACAACGAGATAATTTTTTATTCTTACATACCTCTTTTTTATATAGAAAGTATTTTGGACAAAGAAAAAAAAGTTATTTTTGAACTTGAAGAAATGGGTAATTTTAAAAACGGAGACCTTTTTTTTGACTTTACTCCGTTTGAAATGCCTAAACAAAAAAAATCCAAATTCAAACTTAATTTAAATACAGCAAAAGAAACAAAAACCGTAGACGGCATTAATTTGTTTTTAGATTCGCAATGGAAACAAATTGCGGGTAACAGTTTTTTAATGGGAAACGAAGCTTTTCTAAGTGTGAACACAAAAACATTACCTGATACCGATGATAAAATATCTTTTTTTGTAAAATACTTTTGCTCGTCGGGCGAAAATGCAAAGGTTTTGCTAAACCGTAAAAACATTACCGGAAATAAAAAACAATTTAAGATAATAAATCATGTATATGATAAAGCGACAAAGACAATTAAATGCGACATAAAAAAAATAATCGAAAATAATGACGGTACCTGTACGATTGTAAGTTTAACTATAGATATATCTGCTTACGAAAAATATAATAATTATTTTGGCGGCTTATTTTAACAAAAGGAGTTTATATGCAAGACATGCTAATTAATTATCTTAAAGATTTTTTACCGATTTTAGAAAAGAAATCTTCAAATGAAACGTTAGAAATTACAAGTGAAAATGTATTCCAAAAAGGAGATGATGAAGTTGTAATATTACTGGAATCTCTATTGGATAAACTTCTCTTGGAAGGTTCGGAATTCCGTCATAAAGAAAACTTAGAAAAATTTCTTGAAGGAATAAACAGCGGAAAAAAAGGAATAATTCTTGCAGAACATTATAGCAATCTTGATTACTCTGCAATTATTTATTTAATGAAGAAGTCGGGTATAAGCGGTAAAGAGTTGGCTAAAAAATGTGTTGCAATAGCGGGAATGAAATTAAGCCAGGATAATAAATATGTAGCGGCTTTTGCCGGAGCCTATGATCGTATATTTATTTACCCAAGCAGAACCTTAGCTTCCGTAAAGGATACTGATGTTCATGAAGAAGAAAAACGAAGCCGCTCCATTAACATAGCTTCGATGCGTGCATTTGAAAAAGCAAAATCCGAAGGTCGGGCAATTATAGTATTTCCTGCCGGAACAAGATACAGACCGGGTCATCCCGAAACAAAAAGAGGTCTTAAAGAAATAGACTCGTATATTAAATCTTCCGATATAATGCTGCCTGTATCCATAAACGGAAATTGTCTTACCATCTCAGAATCAGGAAATATGATGGAAGATATAGTAAGACAAGATAGAATGATACTGGATGCCGGGGCTATAATAGACTGTGCCGAATTCCGTAAAAAGATAAAAGAAGAATATAAAGATAGAGAAGATATAGATAAAAAACAGATCGTTGCAGACAGAGTTATGCAAATTCTTGAAGATATGCATAATGAAAATGAAAAAGGGCGAATTTAAATGAAATATGTATCGTATGTAGAAGTTAGAACTTATGAATTAGATTCTTATAACCATGTTAATAATGCGGTATATCTGAATTATTTGGAATATGCAAGAATGGATTTTTTAAAACAAATAGGTTTTGATTATAACGGGTTATTTGAAGAAGGTTATATGTTATTTGTTTCGCATATAGATATAAAGTATAAATTTTCTGCACGCCTTTATGAGAAGCTAAGTATTGAAGTCGTTCCCATAAAATTCGGAAAACTTTCGGGTAAATTTTTGCAAACAGTAAAAAACGAACAAGGTATCACTTGTGTAGAAGCCGAAGTTACTTGGTGTTGTGTCGATAAAAACGGAAAACCTGCTAAGCTGCCCGAAAAATATATAGTCGGCGGATTGCAGCCTGAAAAAAATTAAACCGTTAATATTCGATTTTACCGGAAATACCAATATTTAAATTCATCAAAAAAGAATTATTTTGTGATGTGCTTCCTTCAATTTCCGCAAAAAGTTTAATGGAACCGTGTTCTCCTATATTTGTAGTTTGAGAATGTGAAAAACCGATTTTGTAATCAAGTTTATTTTGATTAGACCGCTGAGAAAATTCCAGCGATATTTTTTCTTCGCGAATATTAGACAAATATATTTTGCTGAAAGTTTTTATAATCAATGCAGGTAAAGAAGTTCCTTCCGAGTAAAGAAAAATACAGCTGAATTTATTTTTCCAATTTTCGGTATGTAGTTTTGTATTTGCCGTTTTAACCGTATTTATTAAAAACTTATTTTCAAAACCTAATTTATTATCATTTTGAAAATAATAATAAAGACTGTGTTCGGCATCCAGCTTAAATTTAAAATAATCTTTTCCAAAAGCAAAAAGATAATTATATTTGCGGTTTAATTCATCTTGCTCATACCATTTAAACACTTTAAAAAATCCGTATTTCCCCGAAATGTTTAAAGTTATATAACGAACTAAAAAATCCACTGAATAAATATTCATTGCCGCATTATCTGTCTTTTCAGATTTTACAATTCTGGATAAGGATATATTCGTTTCGACAGGTAAATATAAATCGCTAATTTTATTTCCTATAAGTCTTGAAATATTTATTCCATACAAATTTACAAAACTATATATATTTTTATTTTGTAATTGTATTTGAGTATTTATTTTTTGATCAAAAAGGTCATATAAAACAGGTTTTGAAAAAAACCAATATTGCTCTCCCATTCCCGTAAATAATAATTTTAAATCATGGGCATATTTTTTTTGTTTTGAACTTTCTTCTTCCGGCTTTTGCTTTAATATTTGTCTTTCCCAAATAGGTGTAAAAAAAATGCTTTTAGTTTTAAAAGGAAATGACATGGAAAATTTAGTCTGTTCACTTAAATTTTTTCCGCTAAAATTGCTGCGTGTATAAGAAACAAAATTACAACCTAAAAATTTTATATTTTTTGTATTTTCATTATCAGTATCTGTAAACATATTGAAAATAAATTTTAGTTCCGAGTTTCTATACTCGGAATTGTTTTTACCGGAGGAATACATATCTTTTAAACTGTTTTTCCATGAATTTGTGTATCCCGAATTAAAAATATCGGATAAAGTTTTGTATTTTTGATTTAGTATTAAATATAATTCGGTATAAAAAATACCGTATTTTGTTTTTGGAATATCCGGCATTATTGAAGCCGTTATTTTTTGTGAAGTAAATTCTTTTGTATAATCTATTCCTGTAACTAATTTTGCAGTAACAAATTTATTAAAACTTAAAAAATTTTCTCTTTGCAATAATTTTTGATTTTGATTAACAAAAAAATTCTCATACATGGTAAAAAAATAAATAGGAGCATTGACGGTATGTCCGTAACTTTCAATAATATGTTGATCCGTATTTTTGTTTGTATTCTGCAAAGACATTTGACCGGATAATTTAATTTTCCAAATATCAAGCGAAGTTTTCATTTTTGAATTAAAGTGTAAAGATTCTTTTTTATTTGCAGTTTCTATATTCCCGTCTATATATACATACGGATTTGAGAATATCGGAATATTATTTTTTTGGTAAAAAACTTCTCTTAAATTGTATTCAAAATATGTTTTATTTTTAAAAATATAATTTTGTTCGTTTGGTTTTTTATCGCGTTCGGCTAAAGCATTAAAGCCGAGATGTGATCCTGTTTTTATATTATATTTAAAAAGATCTATTCCGGTAGATAATTTATAATCATCGGTTAATTGTTTTTTTTGTTTATCGATTACCCAATCTCCTGAAGCTGCAAAAAATAAATCTAAAAAATTTAAAGGCTGCCAATGTATTCCGCCTGCAAACCTTACCGTTCCCGATTCGGAATATATTTTACCTTCCTGCCATTGAACTTCGATAAGGTCATTTGAATGAATCGCTGTGTTTAATTTTAAAAGATGATTTTTTTCGTCATACTCAAAATAGAAAATACGTATTTTATTTTTGTATACACGTATACTGCCTGCAATCGTTTTATCCGGCAGAGAAAAATCGGCAACGGGAATATATGTTTCATATATAATTTCGGTTTTAAAATTCTCCGTTTTATTATTTTGCGGTATGTAAATTTCTGCATCATTTTTAAAAGGGAATAACTGTGCAGGCTCCGAGAAATTTTTTGGTTCATTTTTATTCGATATTTGAATAAATGTTAATTTTTTAAATCCTTCCACAAAAATATTTGTTTCTTCAAAACCGGCATTTAATTCGGTAAGTTGACTATTGTTTGTATTTATAATTTTAATTGATGAATTTGTTTTGTCGGAATATTGACCGTATCTTGATGCAATTTCAAAAGGTGAAAAAATGTTTTTTTCTTTTAAGATTAAATATTTTTTTCCTAAAATTGGTTTATAAAAATTTGCAGAATCAAGTTGCTGTATTATCTTTTCAATTTGATTTGAATTTAAAGATGTTTGTGTTTTAAAATATGTTTTAACTTTTTCCGTATGGTTGCTAACATTTAGAATATCGGAATCGATATTTTGATAAGCTATTGCGGCACCGTTAGGAAAACTTTGTTTTAAATTCAATGTCTTTTTTAAAGGATTAATGTAAAACTCATCTCTGCTTAATTCTCTCCATTGCGAAAATTCCGTATCTTTTACAAAAACGCTAATTTGATTACCGTAAAGACTATTATCGGAAGAAGGGATATAAAAATATTTTGCTTTAGTCCATTCGTTTAAAGAAATTTTATTTTCGATTAATTCATTTTTTCCGTAATATGTTTTCGAATTAAATTCGGAACTTTCATATCTTAAAACCGTATCTGCCTGCCAATTTTTTCCTGAAAATTTTGCCATAACTCCCGGTGCTATTATATTTCCGCCTCCGGTCGTTATATAACCGTAATTTGTAGGAAATTTTATTCCGCTATTACTTATGCGCAGATGTTTTAAATAAGAATCATCTTTTCCTAAATAGCCTACTGCCAATACGCTTTTTTCAAATTGATCTTTATAAAGTGTCTCAAAATAAAAACTCTTGTTTAGTAATAACCATAAAGATAAATTTGCTTCTTGTTTAAATATCGGCTGAATTGAATTTAATTTTGTGTGGGTATTAAAAATTTCAAAATTTAAATTGCCTAAAAGATTCATTTCCCAAAAGCCGTCTAAAAAAAGTATTATGTTGTTATCTTTAAAATTTTTAAAATAAAGTTCTGCCTTATCTTCTCCTGCCCGGTTTTTTATTAAATCTATTTCTTCGGAAATATTTTTATTTTGCTTTTGAGTAAAATCGGTTTCGTCTAATTTTTCGGGTGTATTTTGATTCCCATTTTCTATGTCTCCAGCCTGAATAGTTTGAACACATAAGAAGGAACTTAGCAAAATAAAACAAATTAATCTTTTCATTTAATGTGCATATTTTATGCAAAATTTAAACTTTAGGCAATAGTGTCAGCCTTGTAAAGGTTTTGTTGTTTCTTTAAAAGTTCTCTATTGTATTTTATTGTAACGGTGCGTGAAAAATGCAAAATGCAAAATATGATGAAGCTCTTGGAGCTTTTAAAAAAGTCTATAGTATAGATGCAAATAATAGTATCAAAACATATTATGCTTTGGTAAGACTTGCTTCTATCAGCATAAAACCGCAAACCGCTAAGTTTATGCGATAAAAAATAGGTTTGGAAAAATATCCTGATAAGCTCAATGTTCTTGTAAATCTAAAAGAATGGTGGGAAGAACAAAAATCGTATCCCGAAGTACCCTATACGATTTTATTGCCGAATGGTATAAATCGTTTGAGTTTTTGCTTTAAATTCCTGCCTACATCCTCGAAACAAGTAAGGGCAATGCCGATTCTTTTATAGATGAATTATACGGTATTGTATTCGGAGTAAAATTTAATGAAACAAAAAATCTTTTAATCGGTATTGATGCTTCCAAACCTATAACGATTGACAACGATTTTTTAACCCTTATAGGTGATCCTAATGCTATACAAAGGAAATCGGTATCGAAAAAATAGAGTAAAAAAAAGATCAGGCTATGGGAATTATAGGAGTTTTAACTGTTGCAAAAGTCGGTATTGAATGGGTTTAATCTTATTCATTCAACTTTAAAGATGTGAGTATATTTAAATGGAATTGGATAGAACCTAGTGAAGTATTTAAAAATCTTGGTGGTTACAATAAAGATCAGTATCCCTTTAATAATGGTTTTCTTATGGGCAGAAGCTATATAAGACAGGAAAGCGGCTCCTCATTAAAAAAATGAGGTTCTACATCATGCCCTCCCATAATGATAATCCCTGAAAGATTTTCAAGCTGTCTTTGAATAGCATCTTCGTCATCGATTA
>CAUTTN010000051.1:0-11575 GCA_963541225.1 uncultured Treponema sp. | reverse complement strand
CCTCCGCACAAATAAAGATATTTATACATATTTTGATTGCAAAGTTTGGAATTATATTGTATACTTTCACTACAGGAATTAAGTTATCTATATGCAGACAATTTATCAATCAATGAGTGACGGTGCAGTAATCGCAGTCCATCAATGGGTTCCCTTAAAAAAACCTAAAAAAGCCATTATCATAGTACACGGTATGGCGGAACATGCTTTAAGATATGATTCTTTTGCAGAAGAAGCGTGTAAACACGATTTTACCGTTTTTGCAGCCGATCTTAGGGGACACGGCAGCAGTATTTCTTCAAAAAAAATTAAAGGTTATCTTGCAGACGGAGACGGTTTTAGGCGCGTCGTAGATGACCAAAAAGAAATATATGACGAAATCCGCAACCTGTATAATAATATACCCGTAATTATTATAGGGCATTCTTTCGGGTCGTTTGTTACTCAAGAATATATAGAAAATTACGGCGATACCGTAAAAGCTGCCGTGTTAATAGGTTCGTCAGGACCTAATCCTACCGTGGCAGCCGGTTCTATTCTTGCGGATATAATTTGTATGCTTAAGGGAAGAAAGGCAGAAGCTAAAATGCTTGATAAGATAGCTTTCGGTTCATATAACAAAGGATTTAAAAATCCTAAGACAAAGTTTGATTGGCTTTCCGGAGATGAAAATGAAGTTAATAAATATATAAACGATAACTTATGCGGTTTTATATGCACGAACGGTTTTTATCAAGATTTGATGAGAGGTTTAAAACGCCTCCACAAAAAAGAAAATCTAAGCAGAATACCCGTAAATCTTCCCATTTTAATTACGGCAGGCTCCGAGGATCCCGTATCGGGCGGCGGAAAAACATTGGAAGAGCTTTATAAGATATATCAAAAATTAGGGATACAGGATATAGAATTAAAACTCTACAAAAATGCACGGCATGAAATTTTAAATGAAACAAACAAGGAAGAGGTAAAATCCGATATTTTTAAATGGATGCACACGAGAGTTTAAAAACAGAAACACACAAAAGGCAATATACTTTATGCCGGAAGCCGTTACCGCTAAACTGTACGGGCATCTATAAAAACTCGGTTATATTTGCTTCGCATCTTTCGGAATAGAGATGCCCGACGAGTTTTAGTCTAAGGAAACCATCTAAAAAACTGATGTTTTTAGAGGGTTCCGTAATTCTAATTGTTCAATCAACAACCCCGACAGCGTCGGGGTATTAAACCCTCCGCACGAATCAATCCCCCTACCCCTTGCGTCGGGTATCTGATTTTCTGTACCGATAACTAAACTGCTGTCTGTTTCAATTTAAAGCGATTCAACACCGTGGTAATAACACTTATCCATAAGAGCAAGTAAGTCCTCTGCCCATTTTTGTCCTTTATAGTGACGGGCTATTTCCAAAAGTCCTTCAGTGTAATTACTTGCCAAAATATGCGAAAGCATGGGAGCAGAGTGTACTAAAGAATATTTTTGTAAACCGCGTTCGATATGAGCTTGGAGAGCTTCAATCATTCTTTGTTTTGCGTTTTCATGTTTTGTACCTGAACTTTTGTCCATCAAAATAACAAGTTTTTTATGTGCCTTTAAAAGGCTTCGGACATATTTTTGCCCCACCTCCTCAAAACGCTTTGCCGGAGATGCGTCTATTTTTTCTTCTTCCTCCATTGCCGAAAAAAAACTTTTATATAAAGGTTCGACTATGGCATCAAATAGGAAAGCCTTGTTTTTAAAATAAGTATAAATTAAGGCTACAGGCACATCTGCTTCTTCTGCAATGTCTTGTAATTTTGCACTTCGGAAATCTTTTTTGTAAAATATATTTTCTGCTGCCGAAAGAATACGACTTCGGACTTCTTCTTTTAAAACCTGCATTTTTTTTCAAAATAGATTTATAGTTTAAACCAAGAAATATATCTATTTACTGTTTTGCAGTAATCGATATATTCATCTTTATATAAATCCAAAAGCAATTTTTTTTCGGTGTGCTTTATCTTTGTTTTATTTCGGCAGTTATTTTAGAAAATATAACGGCTTTTATCCAAAGACATATTACAAAAACTATAAGCACTATTGCTATTACGGCAAAAGGCATTTTTGTATATGTATAAATACCTGCATTAAGAAGACCTTTTTTATTTATGAAATAAGCTGCAACGGTTAAACCGATTATGGTTAAGCCGTAAAGTGCACCTGCACCTAAAAACGGCAAATGTAGTTTATATTTTTTCATAAAATGCACAACCTCTAAATCGATTTTAACAGTTTTTTAAGGTCTTATCAATCTGCTGTATACCTAAAAAAGGATTGTCCAATCCGCTAATTGGACAATCCTTTTTTACCGTTATAATCAACAACCCCGACGACGCAAGAAGCGTTGCCAAGGAATGGCAGGTATTAAACCCTCCGCACAAATAAAAAAGCCGAATAATTCCGATTTGAGACTATTCGGCTTTTTTTTCCTTTAAATAAAACTTAAAAATAGGCTTTACAAATTGCTTTATTTTTTAAATCTTTTTACCTTTTTCGTTGTTGTCATTTCAAGAGGTTCGGACAGGTAGGTGGTTTTTGTAATTCGCTGATACGGCAAAAGTTTTTTGTTTACCGTATCTATTATTTTGTTTATTTCGGTTTGAACTATTTTATCCCCGTCTTTTGTTCCGCGTTCGGCATTTAATTTTTTGTATAAATCGGAAGCAGGATATACAAGAACTTCTACTTCTTCATCAAAATCGTTTTCGTTTGCAATGTAGCCTGTTGCAGTAATTTGTTCTATTTCATTGTAATAAAGTTGGAACATGTTTTCGATTTCTTCAGGGAATACGTTTTTACCGCCGGAGGTAACAATTAAGTTTTTGGCTCTTCCGCAAAGATATAAATAGCCCTCACTGTCCAAGTAGCCCAAATCTCCTGTTTTTAACCAACCGTCGGACGAAAGGACTTTTGCCGTTTCTTCAGGCATTTTGTAATATCCCCGCATTACCATCGGACCTTTTACCGCAACTTCGCCTATTCCTTTTTCATCGGGTTCTAAAATTTTCATATCCATGTATGGAGCAAAAAACTGTCCGACACTTGCAATTTTAAAATGTTCTTTAGGATTAAGTGCGATAATCGGAGATGTTTCGGTTAAACCGTAACCTTGAACAAAATCTATTCCGAATTCGTTATAAGCACGGCATACTTTAGGTGCGAGAGGTCCGCCTCCGCTTATTGCAATACGTACATGGTTTAAACTTGCTTTTTTTAAGATGGATTTAAACATCTTACTGCCTATGTTTACTTTAAATACTTTTTTAAAAAAGTAAGAAATTCCCATCAAAAAACGTATTATGCCGTAAACGGCAATACCTTTTGCTTTTATACCCTTAAATATTCCTGCAAGAAGTTTATTGAATAAAAGAGGCACTCCCAAAAGCATCGTTATTTTTCCTTCTTTTAGTTCCGTCATCATTTTAGAAACTATAAGCGATTTACCGAAAACAAGTTCCGCTCCCACCGATAAGGCTTCGATAAAAACTGCAAGCATTGTATAAGAATGATGTATCGGTAAAAGTGCATAAAAAACGTCGGTATGGAAAATATTTAAATTGGATTGTGCTATATAAGCATCCGAAACTAAGTTTTTATGTGTTAAAACAACGCCTTTCGGATTGCCTGTAGTTCCTGAAGTAAAAAGAATTGCTGCAGTATCGTTTTCTTCCGCTTTTGCAAGAAGCGGTGTTCCGCCGGGCTTTAAATTATAAACATAAGAATCTTGGTATTTTTTGTTAAGAGAATAGACTTTTCCGATATAAGCTTGAGTTTTTGATTTTTCCATAAAACTGCCGTATTTTTCTTCATCGACAAAGAAAAACTTGGGGTTTGCAGTTTTTAAAAGAATTTCTATTTCTTCATCATGTAAACCGTAATCTATCGGGATTATTATACCGCCTGCAAATAAAGTTGCAAAATAAACTACAGCCCATTCGGGAGAATTTTTGCCGGATACGGCAACATGACTTCCCTTTTTTACTCCGTTTTCCGTAAGCCAAAAAGCAAGCTGTTTAATAGTCTTCAGGCTCTTTGAATATGACAGCGTTATTCTATCAGGTTCAAAAACGGTAAGACAATTTCTATCGGGGTATCGTTGTGCCGATATTTCAAACATTTCCGGTAAAGTAGGCCATTCCCCATTAAAAGCTTTTCCCTTCCAGTCTTCCAAAAAAATCCAAGGCTTTTTATTAAGTTTTTTCATAAGTGTCGATTCCTTTTCTGTTTTCTCTAAAAGTATTTTAATTTAGACCCGATAAATTAAAAGAGGTTGCAAAATTATGAAAAAAATTATTTTTTTATGTATAAATATTGTTTTATTATCGTGTTTTTGTTTTTCCGAAAACAGTTCACAATCCAAGCGTTTGAGTTTTATAAATAACGCTTATAAATACTTAAACATACCTTATAAATATGCCGGAACCGACAAAACAGGAATGGATTGTTCGGGTCTTATTTACCGTTCGGCTTTGGAAACTCTCAATTTGTCTTTACCGCGATCTGCTGCGGCTATTGCTTCTTTTGTTTCAAAAATAGAAAATAAAGATATTCAGCCCGGCGATTTACTTTTTTTTAACACTGTCGGTAATAGTATTTCTCATGTAGGCATTTACATAGGTAACGGCGAATTTATTCATTCCGCTTCGCAAGGTGCTAAAACCGGAGTTCTTATTTCTTCGTTAAAAGAAAAATATTGGAAAAGCACATACCGTTTTGCAGGACGTATTTTACCTAAAGAAAAGATTTTTGAATAGCGGCATTTTATAAAAACATTAAGCCTGCAGACTTATTCTGCAATGAAAATTTAACTTCGCAAAACGGATTATGCGTTAAAGCGGCTTGCAAATCAATTTTTTCAAATATCCGTTATGAAAAAAATCGGAGTTTAAATGACGCAATATAAATATTATCTTTTCGATATGGGCTCCGCTCTACCGGAATTTCATAATACCGAATGGAATGAATCCGAAATACTAAACGCAGGTCATAATAGACTTATAAATCATATTTCGACAAACTACGGAAAAGTAATTGCCGAAAAAATCGATAATAATGTAATTATGCCTTGGTATAATTACATTGAAACCAAACGTAAAATACAAAGAATAGAATACCGCATTGATGAGGCTTTGTTTTTCGAATTCGCAAAATTAGGAATCAATATTTCCTATAAAGAAATTAACGAAATATTAAAAGCCGATATTGAGGGAGCAAAAAAATCAGGTCCTTCAGCTTGTATATATACAGGGTATAAGAAAAAAGTTACGAAAACTCAAGCCGATTACATCATCACCAATTTTAGAGAAGGGTTAAAACAAGTGTCCGAAATATTGCCGCTTGTTTTAACTTGAGTTTTACCTTTTGAGAAAAAGAATGAGTAACAAAAGTCCTGCTATTTTATGTGCTTTCTCATCTATATTGCGAAAGCATAAAATCAACAACCCCGACGCAGAGCATCGGGTACAGTGTTTAATGTTTCGCACTGTATGTGCAATCCGGCACGGATGCCGGTGGTTCCAAACAGAAACGAGTTTTTTGCTTTGTAAAAAACTCGCAGTCAAAAATATACATGGATGTATATTTTTGACGAGGTGGTTGCAGTCGGCTTTAATACCTTTTGTTACGACGCAGAGCATTGCCGAGAAACGGCAGGTATTAAACACTCCGCACGGATAAACAATTTTCGAAAATTGCTATTTTCTCAATTGTTTATTTTATACGAAGATTTATTTTAAGCGATGCAAACGGCATCGCTTAAAAACACTGTCGAGTTTGCCATAAGGCAAACATCGCTTTATTGTATGCACTTTTTCACTGATGTTGCAAAAGTGCGGAAATTCATCAAGCCTCGATTTTTAAAAAAATCTGCGGTTGACGAATTTATAGTAAGGTTTATTTTAAGCGATGCAAACGGCATCGCTTAAAAACACTGTCGAGTTTGCCATAAGGCAAACATCGCTTTATTGTATGCACTTTTTCACTGATGTTGCAAAAGTGCGGAAATTCATCAAGCCTCGATTTTTAAAAAAATCTGCGGTTGACGAATTTATAGTAAGGTTTATAAATGCAAAAAAAATGTAATATAAAATATCTTTCAGGAAAAGCATGGCTAAACATTCCTTTTTTTGAAAACCATTTATTGGACGAACTTAATATTCCTCACTCAAAAGAGCCTATGGGTATAAAAAAACTACCCAAAGATACAGCCGTATACGGTAATATCATATATAAAGAAAATTTTCCAGCCGATGTTTTTTGGCATAGAGTTTGTCTGCAAAAACCTTTTATTGCAGAATTTTCAGGTATAAGTGAAGCCGCAGAAATTTTATGCTCGATTCAGCGTAATTGGGCTTTGTCTCCTTTTAACTGTTTTAGGCGGTCAACTCTGATAGAAGGCAAACTGCCATTTATCGGCAAAAAGCCCAGAGTTTTCCCCTATGATGTACCTATTTCCGAAATGGGTATTTGGACGCTTTTGGATCAAAACACTATTTTTGCTTCTGCAAAAACTTCAAGTCCTTTTCCTAAAGGAGAAATTTTTTTTGAAGAAGATAAAATAAATCCGCCCAGCCGTGCATATTTAAAAATGTGGGAAGCTATTACACTTTTAAAATTTTATTTAAAAAAGACAGCACAAAAGGAAAAAGAACCTTTACCGGAAAGTTTTTGCTTACCGCAAAAAAACTCTTTGTGCATAGATGCGGGAGCTTGTCCCGGCGGCTGGACATGGGTCTTAAATAATCTTGAATGCAAAATAAAAGCCGTAGACAGAAGTCCTCTTTCGTCGGGATTAATGAACAAAGAAAATATCGAATTTATCAAACATGATGCTTTTACATTAAAGCCTGAAGATTTCGGAAAAACCGATTGGGTATGTTCCGATGTAATATGTTATCCCCCTCGTCTTTACGAATGGATTTTAAAATGGATTAAATCCGGTTTATGCGAAAAATTTATCTGCACAATAAAAATGCAGGGAGAACCTGATAATCAAACCGTTAAAAAATTTGCAGCAATTCCTAACTCCGTTGTTGTTCACCTTACAGCAAACAAACACGAACTTACTTGGCTTAAAGCTCCATTTATAAATGCGGCAAATTAATTAAAAAATTAAAGTTTTCCAAACAAGATATAAAATTAATATTTTGAAAAAAAACGAGCGAATTTTTATAAGCAAAACCGTCTTCAAAACTTTTGTTTACAATAGGTTTTGTTACTTTAAAAACGGGAGGAATATCGGTAACGGCTTTTGATTTATGGTATTCTGCAGCATGTATAACCGAACCTTTTCTTCCTAATGCACAATCTTTTTTAAATTCAATTATTTTATAACCGAAATTATTCAGTGCTTTAGTGCTTTCGGCAAAACCTTTAAAAACTCCGCACATCGGATATCCGTCAAAGGTTTCAAAAAGATAAGATACCGATTCGCTTTCTGCAATAATGATTCCGCCTCTTTCCGAAAAATCTTTTATTTGTTTTTTTAAATTTTTATTTTCGGATAGTTCTTTAACATAATTTTTTATATTTCCGCTTCCAAAATACAAAATATCGCAATCCGGTAATTGCGTATTTTTTAAAGGAGAAAAATATTTTACTTCCGTATAATTTTCGAATAAAAAAATATTTTCCGAATAATATAAATTAACCGCATCGTCCATTGCAATTGCAACTTTTGCGTTTGTTTTTTTTAGTTTTGGAATCCCGGCAGTTTTAACCGTTTTAAAAAGTTTTAAAGTTTTTTTTATATCTATATTTTTATTAAAAACTTCATTTAAGATATTTAACGTATTTTCTTTTATATGATGTTCGTCTACTGTTAAACCTAAATTTCCTTCCGCAAATTTTAATTCCTGCATATCGGGGATAAAACCCAAAACCGTTAAATCAAGATTTTCTTCTACCATCTTTTTATATGCAGGATATAAAGCCGGTTTTAATTTATTTAATATCAAGGCTTTTATTCTTCCTTCCGAAAATTCCAGCAAACCTTTTAGTTTAGGTATCATAGTAAACATTTCGCCCGAAGGAGTATAAGCGAGAATTATATTTATATTTAAATCTTGAGCTATTTCAAAGGAAGAATTTTTAGGCGTGGAAGCTATTCCGTCAAAACAGCCCATAACGCCTTCAATTACGCAATAATCCGATTTTAAAATATGCAAAGCATACCGTAGCCCTTTTTCTCCCATCAAAAATTTATCCAGATTTCCTGCTTTTTTTCCTGAAGAAATTTCCAGTATTTTACGGTCAACCTGATCGGGACCTGTTTTAAAACCGGTAATATCCAATCCGTTTTGTTTTAAAACGGAAATAAGACCTGCCGAAATAATTGTTTTTCCCGAGTTACTGTTCGGAGCCGCAATCATAATTCCTTTCATATTTATTACTTTTTATTTGCTATGATTAACGAAAGATAATCTTGATCTGCAAGTATTTTTTCTTTATCGTTTTGGTTCAGAATTAATTCGCCTTTCATTGAAAGTTTTTTTATATAAGAATAATCAAAACCGTTATTTTCAAGTTTTTCGATTATATTCTGTTTGCCTTTTGCCGTTTTTAGAATAACGGCAGTTTCCCCGTTTTTCAAAATATCTTCGCAAAAATTATCGGCAAGGATTAAGGTTTCTCCCTTTTTGGTAAGCGGGCGTTTTGCTTTGCCGGCTGCCGCTACAAAAGACGGAATTCCCGAAATTATTTTTAAATTGATGTCTTCCCGATTTTCAAAATACGGCATAAGATAAATGAAAGTACTGTAAATAAGCGGATCGCCTATTGTCAAAAAAACTCCGCTGCCGTCCGGCGGCGTATTTGTAATTATAATTTCCGCAGCAGTTTTGTAATCGGAGGGTTTTACATTTCCCATAGGAAAATTTACGAGTATTATTTTTTTGTTTTCAATAAGTGGTCGGGCAGTGTCTAAAGCCGCATGTTTCCCTTTATTGTCCGGAGCAAAAATTACGCCGGCATTTTTTATAACGTCGGCAGCTTGCAAAGTAAGATACTCCGCAGCTCCCGGACCGGTACCTACGGCAAAAATATTTTTCATTAGGAATTATCTCTCATCGTCTTTTTTAAAGCATCATAAATTAATTCCCGTATTTTGGGATATTCGCCCAACCCTTTTAAAAGAGGATTTACTTTATAACCTTTGTTTTCCAAAATCGTTTTCCAACTGTCTTCTTCGGAACCTGCCATATCGTTTTCGGCATGATCGCCTGCAACCATCATAAATGGTAACAGGTCTATTTCTTTTATATTTTTTTGTTCAAGCTCGGGCAAAATATCCTCTAAGGTTTTAGAACCTTCAACAGTTCCGATAAAAATATTTTTGCAGTTGCTTTTTAAAAAATTTTCTTCAAGCGTGTGGTAAAATTTATCGGCATTATGATAGGAGCCGTGTCCCATAAAAATAACGGCTTTATCATCTTGCCGCTGTTTAAGTTCCAATGCATCGATTATTTTTTCAAAGTCGGCGTTTTCGTGCAAAAGAGGCAAACCTAAAATACAGCCGTCTATTTTAAGTTTATCGTATTCCGCTCCGGGAATTATATGCGTAGGCTGAATATATATTTTTTCAAAACCGCAGGTTTTAAGTTTTTCTACAATTTCCAAAGGAGACGGAACAAAAATATTATCTCTTGTTTTTAAGATTTTTCTGACCATTGAAGAAGTATAAGCATTAAAAATTTCGGCTTCGGTAAAAATTTCTTTTGCTTCTTTTTCGATTAAATCCAAAGTCTTTTTTCTTGTTTCTTCATAGCTTGTTCCGAAGCTCGCTATAACAACCGCTTTTTTCATTTTATTTTTATCCATTCTTTTACCCGTTTATTTAAAATTATAACTTGTAACTATAGGTTTTCTATTTTCCGTAATGTCGTTATAATACTCGTAAAAACTTAAACCTAAAAAAGACCCCATAACATTGTACACGTTTTTATAACCTAATCCCTGCAACGCACAAACGGCATTATAACTACGCTGACCTGAACGGCAATGTAAATAAACAGGTTTATCTTTCGGTATTTCGTCTACTCTTTCCCTTAGCCGGCTTAAAGGAATATTGATTGCATTTATAATATGTCCGGCAGCGAATTCGGGCTCTTCCCTCACGTCGATTATACAGGCATTTTTTTCTGCAAGCTCCCGTATCGATGTAACAGGAACCTGTTTATAAACTCCGTTTAAAATATTTAAACCTATCAAGGCGGCATAATTGACTATATCTTTGGCAGTACCGAACATAGGCGAATAACAAAGTTCGAGTTCTTTTAAGTCTTCAAGAGTTCCGTTAAGCATTATAAACGAAGCGATAACATCTATACGTTTATCCGTATTTCCTTTGCCGATAGCCTGCGCCCCCAAAATTTTGCCCGAAGGTTTTTCAAAAATAAGTTTAAAAAACATAGAATTTGCATTAGGCATAAGATTTACTTTATCATTAGCTATAAAATAAACATAATCGTAATTTAAACCGTTTGCTTTACATTCTCTTTCATTAATACCGGTACAGGCGGCATTATAATCGAAGCAATGAATTGAACAAGAACCTATTACGCCGGTATTTCTGTGGGGAATACGGTAAATACTGTCGGCTGCGGCTCTGGCTTGACGCTGGGCGGGTCCTGCAAGAGTGAGCCTCGTTTTTTTCTTTGTAATAAAATGATTTACTTCTATTGCATCGCCTATCGCATAAATGTCTTCTATACCGGTTTTGTAATTATGGTCTACAAGAATAGCACCTGTGGAACCTAGTTCTATCCCCGCTTTTTTTGCAAGAGAAGTTTCGGGAGCAACACCCAGCGATAATATTACGGCAGAAGCCTTTATGGTTTTACCGCTTTCCAAAACGAGTGTGTTGTCGGTAATTTCTTTAATGCCGTCGCCCAAAATAAGGTTAATGCCTTTATCGTGTATTTCTTTATGAAGAATTTGAGCCATATCGTAATCGAAAGGAGCCAACACCTGATTCATTTTTTCTATAAGAGAAACATTTTTACCGGCAAGCCGTAAATTCTCCGCAACTTCCACACCTATAAAGCCGCCGCCTACAACCGCAACATCTTCTACTCCGTGCGTATTAATATAATCGTCAATCCGGCTTATGTCGGTAACATTTCTTACCGTAAATACATGCGGTTTATTGCTGCCCGAAATAGATTTTGGAACAATGGGGAAAGCTCCGGGGGAAAGAATTAAAACATCATAACTTTCATCAAATTCGTTACCTGAATTTAAATCTTTTACCCTTACCGTTTTACGGGCGACATTAATACGAATTACTTCATGGCATGTTTTTGCCGTAATATTATATTGTTTTTTAAACCGTTCCGGATTCATCAAAACAAGATTTTCGCTTTTAGGAACAATCTTACTTAAAAAGAAAGGTAAAGCACAATTTGAAAAAGATACATGATTTCCTTTTTCAAATATTACAATTTGGGCATTTTCATCTAAACGCCTTATTCTTGCAGCAGCGGAAGCTCCGCCTGCAACTCCTCCGACTATAACAACCTTTATCATACTCCCTCCATAAAA
>CAUTTN010000050.1:0-11579 GCA_963541225.1 uncultured Treponema sp. | reverse complement strand
TCGGCGGCAAAATAATTTTAGATAAGTTCAAACACGAGGGCGTAACCGTTTCGGTTGCTGAAGACTTTTTTCAAAATTATATTTCAATATCGCAAAAATCAACATACCCCGACGCAGAGCATCGGGGTGTAAAACCCTCCGCACGAATAAAAAAAGGAGCTGAACACACTTTGCATTCAGCTCCAAAAGGAGGTTAATATGTATCAAAGATGTTGGTTGGTATCGTTATCGTTTTATTTTGGCTGTAGAAAGTTTATGCTTTCCGCGTATAAAATCAAACCAAATTTCTTTTTCGGCTTTTCCTAATTCCATATAAAATTGCTCAATATTGTTTATTGTTTTTCCGTTTACATCCGTAATTATATCTTCCGGCATAAGGTTCATCACGGCAGCAGGACTTTTTGCCTGTACAGAACTTACCAAAACTCCTTTTTGTTTTGCATCCAATTCGAGCGTTTTTATTATTTTATCGTTAAGCGGAACGGGAACAAAACCAGGCCATAGTTTTGATGAATCGGAAACAATTTTTTCGTTTCTTTCTTCTATTTTAACTTTAACGGCAATTTCCTTTTTATCTCTGAGTATCTTAAATGAAGCATTATCGCCGGCCTGTAAGTCCCCTATTATTCTTATAAGTTCATCAACAGTTTTTATTTGCTTCGTGTTAATTTCTGTTATAAAATCTCCGGGTTTAATTCCGCCTTTATCTGCAGGCGAATCCAAAAATACCTGACTTACAAAGGCTCCGTCTTTATTTTTTAATGACATACTGTCTTTAAAATCATCGGTAATTTCCATAAGCTGAACACCGAGCCAGCCGTATTTTATTTCGCCCGAATTTATAAAATCGTCAATGGCTTTTTTTAAATTATTTATGGGTATAGAAAAAGCAAGCCCTTGCGAACCACCACTTGAAGAAGCTATCCATGTATTTATACCTATTACTTCTCCATAAATATTAACAAGAGGGCCGCCGGAATTTCCTTGATTTATGGCTGCGTCTGTTTGAATAAAGTTATTTATGTTATTGCGGTTAGGACCTCCCGATCTCCCCAAAGCACTAACTATACCTTGAGTTACGGTGGAAACATATCCCATAGGGGCACCCATTGCAAAAGTTAAATCGCCTACTTGTACACTGTTTGAATCGCCCAATTTTGCAACAGGTAATTCCTTATCATATTCAAAAGAAACAAGAGCCGCATCTCTTCTATTATCGGTTCCTACCAGTTTGCCGTCAACCTTATCGCCGTTATGCAAAATTACGGTAATATCTTTTGCATTTCCTATAACATGCTGATTTGTAAGCACATAATGGGTTTTTCCCGTTTTGCGTACAATTACACCCGAACCCAATCCTTCCACTTTATATTCTTTTTCGGGAGAGTTTCCTTCTTCATTATCTTCCTTGGGCTGTCCGAAAAAAAACCAAGGAAAATTAAAGTTATCCATTCTATTTTTAACTTTCCGCAATTCGACTACATCTAAAGTTACGACAGAAGGTAAAACAACCGAAGCCAACTCTCTGTTTGCTTTTTGCAGTGATTCAAGTACTGAAAGAGTTTCCCCCGATAAAGCGGAATTTTTTCCGGAATCTGCATAGATGGTACTTGCATCTTCAGTAACCGAGGAGCATTTTGTCGAAAGAAAAATAAGCGATAAAAATACAATGCCCAGTATAGGCTGTAATGCCGAAAATCTTTTTCTTTGTTCTTTCATATAGTCCTCCTATAAAATTATAAATATACTTTTAAAACAATTTATACAATTCCAAGTTACAGTATAAAACTTTTTGGAAGTTTAAATTTTTATGCGTTTTATGGCTTCCATAACTTCTTTATAATCCGGTTTTAGTTTGAGTGCCGTATGAAATGCTTCCACCGCACTTTGTTTTTCGTTTGCAGCTTCCCTTACAATGCCCAATTTATACCACCAAAGTGCATTGCCGGGCTGTAAATGTACAGAAATAGAATAAGCGATATCGGCTTTGTTATATTTACCGGCAATTCTATAAATTTCACCTACAAAAAAATGAGCAACGCTTATTCTTTCTCCGTCGGGCGACATATCGATGTAGGTTTCCATATTTTTAAGAGATTCTTTGTAGTTACCGAGATAGAAATTTGCTTCGCCTAAAGTTTCTATTATTCTGGGATCATTTGCAATCTTTAAAGCTTCCGAACATACAGATGCAGTTTCGGCATATCGTTTCAGCCGGAATAAACACCAAGAATATACGGCATAGGAGTCCATATTTTTCGGGTTAATTTGTAATTCTTGTTTGCAAATTCGTACAGCTTCGGTGTAGGACTTATTTGCATCTTCATACCGCCCTATAATATCAAGACCGCGTCCGTTGCGGTAAAGTTTTAAAGCATCGGGTTTTTCTTGTGCATTTAAATTCGATAAAAACATAAATGCAAATAAACATAAAAAAACTGTAAAAGATAATTTGATTTTTATTATTTTATTCATTATTCTATTGTACATAATTTTTATTTTTTTTCAATCGTCTCATACGGTATATAATCCGTGTTTTAAGCGGTACCATTTGTACCTCTTAAAATCTAAAGCAGCCCGCCCAGTTTTTCGCGTATAAATTCGCTTTTTTCTTTTAATCCGATTTTTCCTGTCTGCAAGATTACTACATTAGGTTCGTTGGGATCAAGAGATACTCTTCCGCCCGATTCTTTTATCATGCGTAGGAGTTTATCTACGGATATTTTTGAAACTCTGGCAAATTCGATTTTTACTTTCGATTTTCTTTCTTTTAGACTTGCAATCCAGAGTTTATTGCAGATGATTTTAATTTCGGAAAGAGCCAAAAGGCTGTCTACTTCCGCCGGCGGAGTACCGAAACGGTCGGATATTTCGGAATACACTTTATCCAAATCTTCCTGTATTCTTACAGCTGCAATTTTTTTGTAAACTTCCATTTTGGTTTCGGGGATAGAAATGTATGAGTCGGGAATAAAGCCCGAATATTCAAGTTCAATAACAGGTTCTTGAGGCGGTTCATAATTTTGATTTTGCAGTTTTTGAACGGCTTCGTCCAAAAGACGTAAATACAAGTCGAACCCTACGGAATAAATATCGCCCGATTGTTCTTTTCCTAAAAGGTTTCCTGCACCGCGTATTTCCATATCTTTCATTGCAATTTTAAAGCCGGCTCCAAGTTCGGTAAAATCCGAAATAACCTGTAAACGTTTCATCGCAATTTCGGAAAGGGCTTTATTTTCAGGGTATAAAAGATAGGCATACGCTTTTTTGTCGGAACGCCCTACCCGTCCGCGCAGTTGATAAAGCTGCGACACTCCGTACATATCGGCCCTGTCAATTATTATAGTATTTGCATTAGGAATATCTATACCGTTTTCTATAATGGTTGTAGCAATTAAAACCTGAAAGCCGCCTAAACTAAAACGCTCAAAAATTTCTTCAAGCATAGAGGCAGACATTTGTCCGTGAGCCGTTTCGATCATCATTTCCGGCAGAAGGGATTGAAGCATAAAAAGGGTATCGTCCAAAGTTTCTACCCTGTTGTGAAGGTAGAAAACCTGACCTCCGCGTGCAGATTCCCGCCTTATAACTTCCGCAACTTTTTCGGGATTAAATTCTTCAATTACGGTTTCGATAGGTTTGCGGTTTTGCGGAGGTGTTGTAATAACGCTCATATCCCTTATTTTAAGAAGCGACATGTGAAGAGTTCGCGGAATAGGTGTGGCGGAAAGAGAAAGACAGTCTATATTGTGTTTTAGCTGTTTTAATTTTTCTTTGTCTTTTACCCCGAAACGTTGTTCTTCATCTATAATCATAAGCCCTAAATCTTTAAAAATAACGTCTTTTTGAATAATCCGATGGGTTCCGATAACTATATCTATATCGCCTGTTTTTAATTTGGAAACAATTTTTGTCTGTTCGGTTTTTGCGGCAAACCGGGAAAGTCTTGCAAGTTTTACCGGAAAGTTTTTAAAACGTTTATTTAAAGTTTCAAAATGCTGTTCCGCTAAAATTGTAGTAGGAGCCAAAAAGGCAACTTGTTTTCCGCTCATTACGGCTTTAAATGCCGCCCTCATTGCGACTTCGGTTTTTCCATACCCTACATCTCCGCAAATAAGTCTATCCATAGGAATAGGCTGTTCCATATCCGCCTTAACTTCTGCGATGCAGGTAAGCTGATCCTCAGTTTCTTCATAAGGGAAAGCCGCCTCAAATGCAATTTGCCATTCATCATCTTTTTGGAAAGCAAAGCCGCCGCTTGCTTTACGTTTGGAATAAAGATCAATTAATTTTTCGGCAATATCTTCTACCGATTTCTTTACTTTATTTTTTCTGTTTTCCCAAGATTTGGAACCAAGAATATCAAGGCGGGGAGCTTCACCTTCGTTTCCGATGTATCGCTGAACCAAATCCGCCTGTTCAATCGGAATAAAGACGGTTTCGTCATTTGCGTACAAAAGATTTATGTAATCTCTTTCGGTATCTAAAATTTTAATGCGTTCGATTCCGCGGAATTTGCCTATACCATGATTTACGTGTACAACATAATCACCCGGATTTAGTTCTATAAATGTATCTATGATAGAACTTTTTGCAGTTTTTACCGATTTGGGAATGCGTCTTCTTCTTCCGAAAATTTCATTTTCATGGATTACCAATATTTTTAAATCGGGAATTCCGAAACCGCTTGAGAGGTTAAACGGCAATATTTTTATATCCAGCTCTCTAAGGATTTCTGAAATACGAAGAGCCTGATTATCGCTTTCCGCAAATACATAAATTTCCCAGCCGTTTTTTATTAAATTGGAAAGTTCTTCTTTTAAGTAGACAATATTACCGAAAAAACTTCTTGGAGGTTCGGTAGCGAATTTTATCGTTGTCGGAGAAGAGTCCGAAATAGTTTTAAAGAAAATAGTATTTTTATACTGAGAAGAAATTTTATCGAACGGAAGCAAAACACGCTGCGGTTCGGGGAATTCGGTTAAAAGCAATTTACGTTTTTCGTTTTCATCAAATTGTGTTTTTGTCTTTTTATAAAGACCGAGATATTCTCTTTGTAAAGCTTCAAAAGAATTTTTTTGTCTATCATAATCAATAAAAAAAAGGTCTGTAGTTTTTTCGTCGAGATAGTCCAAAATCGAAGTTGCTTTTTCAAAACAAAGAGGATAGAAGATTTCTTCCCCTTCAAATTCTCCGTGTTCTTTTAAATGGTCAATAAGTTTTAATGAATCGGCAGAAAATTCGGGATAAGTTTTTAAATTATTTTCTAAAACGGCAATCCTATCATCATCCCAAATAACCTCTTTTGCAGGATAAACTTCCGCAGTTTTAAATTCTTCAGTAGAGCCTTGACTTTGTAAATCGAAAGATTTTATTTTTTCGACTGTATCAAAATCAAATTGGATACGGTAAGCACTGCCGGTATTCGACGCAGAACAAATATCCAAAACTTCTCCGCGTAATGCAAATTCGCCCCTGACTGTTACACGCGGAACTCTTGTATATCCCCAAGAAATTAAAATTTCCGCCATTTTTAAAATGTCAAATTGCCCTCCTTTTTCTATCTTCAAGCTATTTTTTTGTAAATAAGAAACGGGAGGAATGGGTGTTAAAAGGCTGCGTTGGCAGGTAACAAAAATCTTAGGTCTTTCTTTGGATTTGGAGGAAATATTTTCTTTTGCAGTATTTAATAGTTTAATAAGTATTTCGGCTCTTTCCGAAAAAACGGGAGCATTGCATGAAATAGGTCTATAGACAAGGCTGCCCCACCACGGCAAGACAAAAAAATCTATGCCGGAAAAATCCAAATCCGCTCTAACGGATTCTATTTCTTTTTCTGTCGGAACTACAATTAAAATATTTTTTTTTGTGTTATTTAAAAATTCGGTCAAGAAAAAACCGAATAAACCGCCCGTTACACCGGTAATATTGTAAGGATAATTTGCTTTTAAAAGAGCTTCAAAACTCTTTTTCATATTCTGCCATGAGCGAAGTTTATTTTGAAGAGGCAACAATGTCATTTTTTTATTTTAACAAAATTTTAAAATAACAGCAATAGCAAAATTAAAAAGTATAGAATATTATTTTGCCGATAAATTATAAGTCATAGGATCTTTCATAGCATGAAGGAATTGTGATACAAGCCCGCTTTCTTTTAAACTATTACCGAATTTATACACATTGCAAATCTTTGTTATAAACGCTACAAGGACAGCTTCAATAAATACGGCATACAGGACAATCATTCGATCATTTTTATAAAAATGGTATTTTATAATTAATACGGAAAAAAGAATTATATTAAGAATTGCTAAAAACTGCTTTTGCATTCTTGTCATGTATTTTATTGAATATTTTAGTCTTAATAAAAACCCGTAAAGGAATAAGGTTCTTGTTCTTTTCATTTACTCTCCAAAAATCATTTTATAAATATCATCTGCGTATGCGGTTTGTATCGGTAAACCCTCTTTTAGTTTAAAACTGCGGCTGCCGTCTTCTAAACGTTCTGCTCTGTAAAATACGGTATGATTTTTTATCGATTTATTTACTCTATCTGCAAATTCAAATAAATGTGTAACCGCAATAACTTCTACATCCGATTCAATCAATGCCAAAACAATTTGCATAAGTATTTCCGAACCTTCTATTTCGTTTGTAGAAGCAAACGATTCGTTTAAGATCACAAGACTTCCGCTGCTCAGTTGCGAAATAATATTTTTCATGCGTACCAATTCTTCGTCTAACTTACCTGAATCCAAGTTAATATCTTCTTCTTTTCTAAAATGAGTAAAGACATTTTTTGTCATGTATGACCGGTAGGATTCTGCCGGCACGAATATGCCTGCCTGCATCATCAAGGTGCATTGTACCAAACTTCTCAAAAAAGTTGTTTTGCCCCCTTGATTGGCTCCTGTTATAACATAAAGTTTTGTGTCTTCATTCGACATATCGTTTCCAATCACCCGGGCATTTATTTGTAAGGCTAAACTTAAATCGTAAGCCTCATTAAATGATCTTGAAAATTGCTTATCCGATACTTTCGGAAAACACAATGGCATTCCTATAGTTTTTATTTTTTGATACAGATTAAAAGCTCCGATATAAAAGGCTGTTTCATTTCTAAAGGATTGAAAAAAACGGCGTAAGTTTTCGGCAGCATTTATAATCGATACCAATGTAGAATTATAAGCTGCATCTTTTCGTGCATTTAAATCTATAACGGAATCGCCTTCCATAAAATCAATTCTAAAAAAAGGGGAGGCAAACCACCAATATCTTTCTTTCCTAATTTCTCTTTTTGACGTTGTACTATAAATTTTACGTAGCGTGTATTCTATTCCTTGACAATATTTTCCAAGTTTCGCACTGAGTAATACACCTTTTTTGGGATCTATTTCGGATAATAAAATTTCAACTTCATTTAAATATTCATCATTTAATTCTTTGTTAAAAAGGATAAATAAGTTTTTTATTCCTTCGGATTTAAATTGTATTTTATTTTTCTTTACGATGTTTGAAATACTTCTTAAGCCTGAAAAATAAAGTTTTAAAAGTTGCCCCAATATTATAAAATCTTTAGGCATAGGATTATTGGACATAAGCCAAAAATCTTTTTCATGTTTTTCGACAATGTAAGCGGTACAGTCATAAAGTTCTTTTAATACTTCAAAATGTTCTATAAAATCTTTTAGAATTTCTTGCCGGTAATATATTGTTTCCTTGTCATAAACCGGAGTCGTTAATATTTTTAAGGAGGAGTTATAAACATATTTATCGTTACCGGCCATCACGTTTAGTATATTATCCAATTCGCAATCTTTAACCAGTTCTTGTTGAGATGGCGTTAATTTTTTGTAAAAATCAAATAAGCCGATTTTATCTAAAAGGAATGTTTTCATTTTTTTAATACCGCCGTTATTTGCTTATATGTTAATCCATATTTTTCTGCAAGAGAAACTGCATAGGCTTTACCGTCTGCTTTTTCTCTAATTATTTTATATGTGCGTTTTTCGGGATTTTTGGAATCGGTCAGACTTTTTAAACTTACAATTTGTTCAGAATATTTTGAAAGTTCATCGATAAATGTAACATATAAGGCTATGTTCCCGCGTTTAAAAATACTATCCAAAAAACGCTTCCCCAATGTTAAGGCATCTAAAAGTGTTGTAGAAGAAAAAATTTCGTTTATAATAAAGAGGCTTTTAGAATTTGCTTTTTCGATTATCGGCTTTAGACGTTTTAAATCGTCCATAAGTTTTCCCGAAAGATTTTTAATATTCTCTTCTCTTTCAAAGTGTGTTAAAATGTTGTTGCATAATAATAAAGAAGCGGAAGTTCCCGGAACGGAGTATCCCAAAAGTGCAAAATAGTGAAGCTGTCCGAAAGCTCTGCAAAATGTTGTTTTGCCGCCCTGATTAGGTCCTGTTATTACAAAAACTTTTTCGTTATTGTGTAATTCAAAATCATTGCAAACGGGAAGAGCCTTTTCGGATAGAAGTTTTAAGGCTAAATGAACATCGAAAAAATTATAACAAAAAGTATTTTCTGATGTTTCGCACATATTCGGCAAGCAGAAAGAAAGCCCCTCGTTTTGCAACGGAGAAATAAATTCTAACCATGCAAAATAAAATCTAAGTTCATTTGAAAATTGTAAAATTCCTTCATCAATAAAATCTAAATTTTCCGTACAAAAAGAAAAGAAATTTTTAAATTCTTCCCTATACCAATCAGCAAGTATTTCTATAATATCCGATTCGATTTCTTGTTTAAATTTTGTATTTACATTCGGAATATCTATATCAATATTTTCCATTTCTTTAAATCGGGCAAAAATTCTATTGACTTCATCGCTTAAGTTTTTTTGATTTTCATAAGGGCGGATAAAAACTTTATCGTTATGTATTAACATTCCGTAATGAATTTTATTTAAAGTATTCCGAATTTTTTCGGCATCTTCATACATTTTATTTATTGTTCCCGCTTTGCAATATGATTCGATATAATCGGATAAACCAATTAGACCTTTCGATTTTATGGATTTTTGTTTTAAATATACCGATAGGTCAAATATACATTTACAATAACTCTCTATTGCATCCAGACATATTCCGTACGAAAAATAGTTTTTTCTTCCGTTTTTTATTTTCCCAACTGTTGTTTTTAGATTTTTAATTTGTCTTTCGAAAGATTTAATTGCTGTCGTAAATTGTTTTAGTTTTAAATAAAGGTTTTCGGTTTGTATATCTTGTATAATACTTTGGCGGTATTTTATATCTTCGATCTGTTTAAGCGGACAATAAAAAAGAGGTTTTAAGTCTTCATAGGCTCCGAATTCCTGCGATACAATACGTTCAATTATTTTGTCGAGATGTAAATCTTTAAAACATTCTGCCGATACTTGTTTTAAATTGTCAAATTTGATAGACATGTTACAATCAAAAAACAATAAATTTTGCCGCAGCATTAACTTCTCCTTTTAAAGAGTATAATCTAAAAACTAAAGTTAATCAACAACCCCGACACAGAGCGTCGGGATATTAAACCCTCCGCACGAATAAAAAACATATCCGAAAAATTTATAAGTGTTATTAGGGCTTAGAAATATTACTCGGTTTAACATAGATCTCCATAGGGACAGCCTATAAGAAGTTCGCATACTTGTTTGGTTTTTTCGTCTGCATCTTCTTTTTTTCCGCCGGCTTCAAGCCTCTTAATTTCTTTCAAAATAATTTTATGATTTTCCGGAGTTACATTAAATTTTAGACCGATAAAAATACCCGTTATAAGCATTAAAAGAGGCATAATTATAAACGCAATTTTTATACCGGTTAAAGTACTTTGTTTTTGTTGAGGTTTTTGCACCTGCCCTAAACCGGAATACTTAAATTCGATGGCTTCAAAACAGGTTTTTAAATTATATAAATCGTCTTTTGAATAAAAATCTTCAGGGGCTTTCTTTGTATAAATATCGCCGTTTTTTTGATAGGAAGCTAAAAGAATAAACTTATCGCCGGTTTCGGTAAAATCATTTTTGCTTAATATTTCTGTAAGTCCTTCAAAAATTGCGGCCGGTATTTCCGTAAACTCTTTTTTTCCGTTAAAAAAATCTTCGTAAATTTTTAAATTGTTTTTTTGTTCTATTGCAATTTTCTTTTTGTAGGTATTTAAAATAATTTTTTCCAAAGGCTTGTTTTTATACTTTAAATGAAAATTGCCGTCTTCCAAGGCGGAATAGTATTTTTCTATTTCTTTAAAATCGGTTTTATGTTTTGTACACAATTCTTTAGCTTCTGCAAACTGTTCTTTTGTCAAAACGGAAGGTACCGGATTTTTATATCCTATACCGCTTAATACAAGACCGATTGCCGTCATTATTACAAGACCTAAAAAAAGTTTGCGTGTAAGAGTCATAGCGGCAGAATAAGTACCGGCTCTGTTTTCTCCGCTCATAACTTTGTCGATATCCGATAAAAACGGCAATAGCTGATGAGGAATAAGATTATTTGCAGAAATTCCTATACCCATTAAAATCATGTTCAGTACCAAAAAAATGCTGTTTGACGCAGGACTGTGAAAAGCCATCAATAACACCGAAACGGCAAATATGGAAAGCCCTGCGATGTAAACAGGTTTATGCCCCTTTTTATTTATAAAATGATTGTGAACAGGTAATGCCGCCATCATCGTAATTAAAAGGGAGCCTTGTGCAATTATAAAAATGCTTCCTTTATTCAAATAGTCAACAATATAAAACAGTACAAACGACATAAAAATATCTAAAGCTCCGTAGGAGCATACATACATTGCTATGTGAATACGACAAGATTTACTTTTAAAAAGAGATAAAAAATTTTTTATAAAAGATTTCTTTATTTTCGAGCTATTATTTTCCTGCGGCAGTTCCCAAGTTTCAAAATAAAGAGGGATCCAAGGTAGTGCAAAGATAAGAGCAAATACACAGCTCATAATAAAATAACCCGTTTTACTGCCGTTAAAAGTGTCTATTATCGGCTGAGCCAGCAGCCCTCCCAACAGGGTTGCTATAAACGAAAACATAAGTCTTGAACCGTTAAGTTTATTCCGTTCGGAAAAATCTTTTGTTATTTCTGCACTTAAAGCCGCATACGGAACATAAGAAACTGTTGCAACCGTAAAAAAGATAACATACGCAATACTATAAAAGATAAATTTTCCTGTTTGGCTTTCAATACCGGTAGGAAACCAAATAAGAATAAATGATAAGGCTATAGGCAATATCGAAATCAAAAACCATATTCTTCTTTTACCGAATCTGTTATCGGGAGTATTATCTGCAATATAGCCCATCATAGGATCCGAAACTGCATCCCAAAATTTTCCTATGGCAGGAATCAAACTTGCAAGGGCAGGATGAAGACCTATTACGTTTACCAGATAATACATAGAAAATGTAGTTACAATAAAAAAACAGCCGCCACCGTATAAATCTCCGGCTCCGTAAGCCAAATAAGTCCGCCATGTTATCTTTTTTTCCGTTGAATTCATAATAGTTTATTATACAATACTATTGCTCAAGAATACAAGATAAAAATAATGTTTTA